>NZ_JBHJYJ010000021.1:0-19528 GCF_042269845.1 Cellulosimicrobium sp. NPDC055967
CGGGGGTTCTCGGAGTGCGCCTCTGACGTCCTGCGCACACGGTCCGACCCCACCGCTCGTCCTGTCCGTCGCCGCACGACCCGCGGCCCCGGTTCGGCGGTCAGGCTCGGCCTGGGCGGGCGGTCGTGCCGCACGGTGGCGGGAGGGTCTGGTCGAGATCCGAGAAGTGGCCCCTCCGGGCCGCGTTCTCAGGGCCATTTCTCGCATCTCGCCACCACGCGCGCGGCTCGCGGTGGCACGTGGTGACGTCCGCCGTGGGCCGCCGAGGGCGCGCCACCCTCCACGGCCATCCCGGCCACCCCGGCATCCCAGATCACCCCGGCCAGCCAGGACAGCCAGGACAGCCGCGCGGGCAGCATCGAGACGCATCTGACCTTTCCGACCTGCCGCGCGGGCAGAAGGCCGACGGGCTCCGGTCGCCGCGGCCGGTACACGCTGGTCGCGTGTCGGACGGCCCCGAGACGAGCCTGTTAACACTGGCCCACGATGTGGTCGACGCTTCACATACTGGACTCGTTCGATCAACCTTGTCGGGACACGTCGGGGCTGCCCCGGCCCATCCCGAGCACGGAGGACGCGGTGCGGACCCTCATCCTGCTGGCCCTCGTGGGTCTCGGCGCGCAGCTCGTCGACGGCAGCCTCGGCATGGCGTACGGCGTGACGTCGACGACGCTCCTGCTCGCGATCGGGACGAACCCCGCGGCGGCGTCGGCGACGATCCACCTCGCGGAGATCGGGACGACGCTCGCGTCGGGTGCGGCGCACTGGCGGTTCGGGAACGTGGACTGGAAGGTCGTCGTGCGGATCGGCGTCCCGGGCGCGATCGGCGCGTTCGCGGGCGCGACGTTCCTGTCGAACCTGTCGACGGAGCTCGCCGCGCCGGTCATGTCGCTGCTCCTCCTGGCGCTGGGCGTGTACGTGCTGTCGCGGTTCACGTTCGTCGGGCTGCCGAAGGGTCGGCAGGGCCTCCCTCTCCGCAAGCGGTTCCTCGCCCCGCTCGGTCTGGTCGCCGGCTTCGTCGACGCGACGGGCGGCGGCGGCTGGGGGCCGGTCGGGACGCCGGCGCTGCTCGCGTCGGGGCGCATCGAGCCGCGCAAGGTCATCGGGTCGATCGACACGAGCGAGTTCCTCGTCGCGGTCGCCGCGTCGCTCGGCTTCCTGTTCTCGCTCGGCTCGCAGGGCATCGACCTGCTGTGGGTCGCCGCGCTGCTGCTCGGCGGCCTGGTCGCGGCGCCGATCGCAGCCTGGCTGGTGCGGCTGCTGCCGCCCCGCATCCTGGGCTCCGCGGTGGGCGGCGTCATCGTCCTCACCAACGTCCGCACGCTGCTGCGCTCCGACTGGGTCGACGCGAACGGCGCGGTCCAGGGCGTCGTGCTGGGGCTCGTCGCCATCGTGTGGGCCGCAGCCGTCGCGTGGTCGGTCCGGGCCCACCGCCGCGCCGTCGCCCTCGAGGCCGCCGAGCCGCTCGAGGCCGCCGAGCCGCTCGAGGCCGCCGAGAGCCACGAACCCGCCGACCCGACCGCCCCCGTGGTGGCCGACGCCCCCGGCCCGCAGCCGGCACCCGCCCCCCGCTGACCCCACCCGACCCCGAGCCCGAGCCCGAGCCCGAGCATGCGGACGGTCCGTCCTGGTGTCAGGACGGGCAGCAACCGCATGCTCGACCTGCGACGACCTTCTCAGGCGCGAGCGTAGCGGCGCACGAACGCCGCGAGGATGCGGTGCGGCACCCAGACGTCGCCGCGACGGACGGTCGCTTCGACGTCGCCCGCCGTCTCGGGCGCGAAGTACCCGTAGTCCCGGTAGACGCCGATGCGCGTGAGGATCCCGTCCAGGTCGAGCTCGGGGTGGAACTGGGTCGCGTAGAGGTTCTGCTTGACCCGGAACATCTGGACCGGGCAGGCGTCCGACGTCGCGAGGAGCACCGCGTGCGACGGCAGCCGGGTCACGGCCTCCTTGTGCCCGACGTACGCCTCGAACGCGTCGGGCAGGTCGGCGAGGAGCGGGTCGGCCCGGCTTTCGGGCGTGAGCCGGATCGTCACGGGCGAGATCGGCTCGGCGAACGTGTCGTCGAGGACGGCGCCCTCGTGCAGCCCGAGCGTCCCGACGCCGTAGCAAGCGCCGAGGAACGGGACGTCGCGCTCGACGATCTCGTCCAGGAGCGGCGCGAGCTCCCGCTCGACGCGGCGCTGCGTCGGCGACTTGTCCCCCTCGGGCAAGGACGAGTCGAACGGGCTGCCGCCGACGATCACCCCCGAGTAGTCGTCGAGGTCGATCGCCGGCAGCGGCCCGGCCTCCATGCGGACGCGGTGCAGCGCTCCCGCGTCCAGCCCGGAGTAGCGGAGCACGGCCGCGTGCTCGCCGTCGGCGGCGGGGTCCTCCGCGCGCGACGCGAGCAGCAGGAACGGCCTCATGCCGACCACGCTAGGTGCGTCCTCGCGGCCTCGCCCGGGGTCGCCGCGCGGGACCGCGGTCGAGACCCGGAGCCCCGGTCGGGAACGGAACCCCCGGTCGGGACAGGGGTCGCCGCCGGGAACGGAACCTGCTCGGGACCGAAGTCGCAGCCGGACCGGACCCGCGGTCCGGATCGTCGAGCGTGCCGTCGAGGACCGCGCCGACGTCCCCGGCCCGGCGGCGCGCCCGACGGCGGCAGCGCGGCCGCAGGAGCCGGACGGTCACGACCGCGCGGGCCGTGAGGAGCGACGCGCGACGCCGGAGCACGCGTGCGGGGACGCGCTCAGGCACGGTCGTATGTGAGGACGGCGTTGCCGCCGTCGAACGTGGCGACGTCGGTCAGGTCGTAGGTCGTGGGCCGGAACGCGGTTCCACCGAACGCGCTCCGACCGGCGCCGGCGACGACGGGGTAGAGCTTGACGACGAGCCGGTCGATCTCGCCGCGGAGCGCGCCCGCGAGGACGCCGCCGCCCGCGAGGTAGATGTCGAGCGGGGAGTCCTCGGCCTTGAGCGCTCGCACGAGCCCGACCGGGTCGTCCCGCACGATCGTCACCGCCGGGTCGAGCTCGGGCTGCGACGTCGAGACGACGTACTGGCGCAGGTGCGCGTACGGGCTCGTGATCCCGAGCTCGAGCGCGGGCTCGTACGTCCGCCGGCCCATGACGATCGTGTCGAACGTGCGGTTGGGGGCGTCGTCGACGCCGAGCTGGCGGCGCCCGTGCGTGGGCAGGACGTCGGGGAACGTGTCGATCATGCGCGCGCTGTACGCGTCGGAGGAGGGGTAGAAGTCGACCTCGTCGTCCGGGCCCGAGAGGAAGCCGTCGATGGACAGGGCTACGAAGTAGGTGAGTCGTCTCATGGACCCAGCCTCGGATTCCACCGATTCGTCATCAATGACGCATGCTGGGTGGATCGTTCACCCGGTGTGAACGGTGCACGGAGACGGAGGCAGAGGTGGCCGCGTGGAGCTGAGGGACATCGAGATCTTCCTGACGCTCGCCGACGAGCTCCACTTCGGACGCACCGCCGAGCGGCTCCACGTCTCCCCCGCGCGCGTGAGCCAGGCGATCAGCCGGCAGGAGCGCCGCATGGGCACGACCTTGTTCGAGCGTACGAGCCGGCGCGTCGAGCTCACTCCGGTCGGTGCCCGCCTGCGCGACGACCTGCGCCAGGGCTACGAGCTCATCCAGTCCGGGATCGCGGCGGCCAGTCGCACGGGAGAGCGTCCGGCCGGCGTGCTGCGCGTCGCCGCGATGGGCATCGTCGGCCACGAGCTGCAGCCGGTGGTCGACGCGTTCGGGGAGCGGCACCCGGGATGCTCGGTGGAGCGCCGCGAGTTCCACTTCTCGGACCCCTTCGGGGCGCTGCGCGAAGGCGAGGCGGACCTGCAGGTGACGTGGTCCCCGGTCCGCGAGCCCGACGTCGTCGTGGGGCCGCGCGTGCTCACGGAGGGACGCGTCCTCGCCGTCGCGGCGGGGCACCCGCTCGCGGGCGAGGACGCGGTGTCGGTCGAGGTCCTCGGAGACCACGTCGTGCTCGAGCTCGGCGCGGGCGTCCCCACGTACTGGGAGGAGGCGATGGTGCCCCGCCGCACGCCGTCAGGCAGGCCGGTGCTGCGCGGCCCGGTCGCGCGCACGTTCCACGAGGTGCTGACCGTGGTCGCCGCGGGCGGGGCGGTCACCCCGCTCAACGCGCACGTGCGGCGGTACTACACGCACCCCGGCGTCGTGTACGTACCGATCGTCGACGTCCCCGACACCGAGTGGGTGCTCGTCTGGCTGCGGGACCGCGAGACCCCCGAGGTCCGCGGGTTCGCCGAGATCGCCCGCGAGCTGGGCTCGCGGGCGATCTGAGCCTCAGCTCCAGCGGAAGAGCCGGATGCCGAGAGGCAGCAGGACGGCCGTCCACACGGCCATGACGACCACCTGCACCGTCGGGAACCCGGACTCGAACCAGCCCGCGGTCATCGCCTGCGACGCGGCCCCGAGCGGCGTGAACTTCCCGATCTGGGCCACGGCCTCCGGCATGATCGGGCCGGGCGTCCACAGCCCCGAGAGGAACAGCAGCGGGAAGTAGACGAGCGTCCCGATCGCCGACGCCGTGCTCGCCTTGGGCACGCGCGCCGCGATGAGCGTGCCGAGCGAGTACATCGACGCGACGCCGAGCACGAACGCGAGCACGACCGTCCCCGCGTTCTGCGGGGCGACGAGCCCGAACACGAGCTGCCCGACGAGGAGCGCGACCGCCGACGCCACGACGACCGCGACGAGGTTGATGACGAGGTGCGCGACGACGATCCCCTGCGGCCGCATGGGCGTCGTGGACAGCCGCCGCAGCAGGCCCTTCTCGCGGAACGTCGCGAAGTAGACCGGCATCGTGGTCAGGGCGGGCGTCGCGATCGCGGCGGCGAGGACCACCGGGACGTACAGCGCGACGGGCGTGAGCCCGAGCCACGGCGGGGGCGCGTCCTCGATGGGGGTGCGCATCCCCGGGATCGCGAAGCCGACGCCGATCAGCAGGACGGTCGGGAACACGAGCGCGAAGAACACGGTGCCCGTGTCGCGCAGCCAGAGCCGCGACTCCGTCGCGAGCAGCACACCGAACCCGCGCCAGCCGCTGCTGCGGCGGGCGGGGGCGACGTCGGCGGTCAGGGTCGTGGCGGTCATCGGGACTCCCCTCGGGTCGGCCGGGCGACGGGCGCGTCCGGGTCGTAGGTGCGGCCGGTCACGGCGACGAACACGTCCTCGAGGGACCGGGAGACGGTCCGGACGTCGTCGGGCACGACCTCCTGCTCGGCGAGCGCGAGCACGACGGCGAGCAGCACCCGCCGCGTGCCGGTCACCTCGATCTCGCGTCCGGACGTCGGCACGACCTCGACACGCTCGACGTCCGCGAGGCCCGCGAGCGTGTGGAGGGTGAGGTCGTGGTCGGCCGGGGGGACGCGCAGGCGCACCGTGCGCGACGTGTCGACCGCGTCGATCAGCTCCGCGGGCGTGCCCTGCGCGACGATCCGGCCGTGGTCGATGATGACGAGCCGGTCGCACAGGCGCTCGGCCTCGTCCATGAAGTGCGTGACGAGCAGGATCGTCACCCCGCGGTCGCGCACGCGCTCCACGAGCTCCCAGGTGGCGCGGCGCGCGGCCGGGTCGAGGCCCGTCGTCAGCTCGTCGAGGATCGCGACGCGCGGGTTGCCCACCAGGGCGAGCGCGATCGACAGGCGCTGCTTCTGCCCGCCGGAGAGCTTGGCGAACGCGACGCGCCGGTGCTCGGCGAGGTCGAGGAGGTCGAGCAGCTCCTCCACGTCCGACGGCGACGCGTAGAACGACGCGAACAGACGCATCGCCTCCTCGACGGTGATCTTCTCGTTGAGCGCCGCCTCCTGGAGCTGCACCCCGACGGCGTCGCGCACGGCCGCCGGGTCCGTCTGCGGGTCGACGCCGAGCACGCGGACCGTGCCGCCGTCGGCCTTGCGCAGCCCGGCGAGGCACTCGACGGTGGTCGTCTTCCCGGCCCCGTTGGGTCCGAGGATGCCGAAGATCTCACCCGCCTCGACGCTGAAGCTCACGTCCTCGACGGCGACCTTGCGGGCGGCTGCGTCCCCCCGGCCCGTCGGCCCCGGGTAGGTCTTGCGCAGGTTGCGGACCTCGACGACGGGCGACGCGCCCGCCGACGGGCGGGTGGTCGGGGCGGGCGACGCGACGGTCGCGCCGCCGACGGGTGGTGGTGCGGGACTCATACTGACCTCCACGAGGGTGTGCGAGACCTCCGCACGGCGCGGGGCGCCGCCCGGTGGGCTCTCGGTGAACGGTGGGTGCGGTGCGCCCGGTCAGCCGCTCGCGCTCGCTGCGAACTCGACCGGTCGGATCGCGACGCCCCGCAGGACGACGCGCAGGAGCAGTGCGGCGAGCGCCACCCCGACGGCGCCGCCGAGGACGGCGAGCCAGACGGGGGTGCCGTCGAGACCGGCGACGCGCGCGAGCGCGTGGCCGAAGAAGCCGGAGCGGAGGAAGACCTCGGCGACCAGCACGGGCACGAGCGACGCGAGGACGAGGAGCACCCCGCGCAGGAACCCGAACCCGTAGAAGCCGGCGGCGACGACCATCCCGGCCAGGTAGTACACGACGCAGAAGATGCCCTCGACGAGGAGCACGAGGCCCACCTGGGAACCGTCGCCGTAGAGCTGCCCGAGCTCGGGCTCGGTCGCCCACCCCGCGTTCCGGAACAGCGACCACGCCCCCCACTTCACGAGCGCGCTCGCCATGCCGAACGTCAGGCCCGACACGACGGCGCCGATCCACAGCCCGTGCGTGTACGAGCGGCGTGTGCCGCCCGACGCGACGTGCACGGCGATCGTCATGAGCGGCAGGATGATGCCCATCACGAAGAGGAAGAACTTCGCCGAGCCGGCGACTCCCCCGACCGCCTCGATGCTCACGTCGTCGTTGCGGTGCATGATCCACAGGATGAGCGCCCCGACGGCGAGCGCGATCGCCCAGAACCAGACCCCGACGTACCAGGTGCCGACGACGTAGTACCAGGCGACGGCGTTGACGCCGCGCCGGTGGGCGGCGGACTCGAGGGCCCGGCGCTCGGCGCTGCGGTGGGTCGTGGCGGTCATCGCGCCTCCTCCGTCGCGTCGGTCCGCGACCCCGCCTCGCCGCGCCCGGCGCGGGTGAGGTGGACGAACAGGTCCTGGACGGGGACGGCGCCGACCTCGAGCCCGGCCTCCACCGCGGCGGCGCGCTCGTCGTCGGCGAACGTGCCGAAGAGCGTCACCTGGGCCGTGCCGCCGAGCCGCTGGCGCGCGAGCACCTCGCGGCCAGCGGCGTGCCGCTCGACCAGGTCGGCGGGGCCGGTGAGGCTGACGCCCCGGGCACGGACGTCGTCGGCGTTCTCGGCGAGCAGGACGCGCCCGCGGTCGATGATGACGACGTCCTCGAAGAGCCGCTCCACCTCGGTGATGAGGTGGCTCGACAGCAGGATCGTGCGCGGGTGCTCGGCGTAGTCGGCGACGAGAGCGTCGTAGAACGCGTACCGGCTCGGGGCGTCCATGCCGAGGTAGACCTCGTCGAAGATCGTCAGCGGCGCGCGCGCCGCCAGGCCGATCACCGCGCCGAGCGCGGAGCGCTTGCCGCGCGACATCTCGGCGGGCTTCTTGCGGACGTCCACCTCGAGCTCGTCGAGCAGGCGCGCGGCGAGGTCGGCGTCCCAGTGCGGGCGCAGGTCGGCGTAGTACTCGAGCGTGTCGCGGGCCTTGTCGGTCTCCCACACGTCGCCGCTCTCGCGGACGAGCTGGGTGTGCATGGTCGCCCACACGTTCTCGAACGGGTCCTCGAGCTCGCCCTCCGGTCCGACGCGCACCGTCCCGGCCGTGGGTCGGCGGAACGCCGCGAGCAGGGCGGCGAGCGTCGTCTTGCCCGCGCCGTTGCGGCCCAGCAGGCCGGTGATGACGCCGGGCCGGATCGTGAGCGTCGCGCCGTCGAGCGCGGGGACCTCGTCGCCGCGGGAGTAGCGCACGACGACGTCGCGCACCTCGGCGGCGAACGGCGCCGGGGGCGGTGTCGAGGTCCGGGCGACCGGGTCCTGGTCGGTGGGGTGGCTGGCGGGCCGGGCGGTCACGGGTCTCACCTCGGGGTGGGGTCGGTGGTCGGGCCAGTGCTCTGGTCGCCGGGCGTGCCGGCGGGGCGCGGCCGGCCGAGGACGTAGTCCACGATCTCGGCCGTCGGGATGTCGAGGAGGTCGGCCTGGGCGAGCGCCGGCGCGAGGATCTCGTCGAAGAACCGGGCGCGGTGGTCGGCGAGCAGCCGCTCCCGCGCTCCGGGGGCGACGAACATACCGAGGCCGCGCCGCTTGTAGAGGACGCCCTCGTCGACGAGGCCGGCGAACGCCTTCGCGGCCGTCGCCGGGTTGATGCGGAACGTGGTCGCGAACTGCGTGGTCGACATGACCTGCTCCTCCTCCGCGAGCTCGCCCGCGAGCACCTGCGCCCGGATCATCTGCGCGATCTGGAGGTAGATGGGTTCCGGTCCGTCGAACATGGGCCCCATCCTCTCCCGCCTCGCGTCTTCTGCGGTTCATTACTCAACTAATGAACCATAGATGTTGTGGTCGCGCAACCCTCTCCGTGCGACCTTCCGTGCCGCCGGCGTTGCCCGAAGGGGCGGTCAGTGGTGCGCGAACGCCGGCCCGCACCGCGAGGCCCGCGTGAGCCTCACGGCCCACGATGGGTGCATGGACACGCCGAGGAGGGTGTCGGCCGAAGACCCGAGGACGGGACACCGTCGCCACGAGCCCGAGAGGCGCGCGACGGCAGCGCCCGCGACCGGGCCCCCGCACGACCTCGGATCCCTTCAGCACGTCGTCGGCAACCAGGCCGTCCTCGGTCTCCTCGGCCAACCATCACCCGCCGTGCAGCGATCGCCGCGCAGCTGGGCCGGAGACGCGACCGTGGCCACGATCGGAACCTACGACGGATCGCGTGCGTACTGGATGCCGGTGCGCGACCTCGTCGCGCACTACGCAGGGCTTCGCGGCGACGACCTGCAGCAGCGGGACGCGACCCTCGTCGCACTGGCCCAGGCCGTCGCCGCATGGCGTGCCAACCAGGCGAGGAACTGGTGGCTCTCCGACCTCGACACGTTGAAGGCGACCGCCCTTGGCACTCTCGATCGCCTGATCAAGGACGAGCACGACGACATCCGTGCCGCACAGCAGCCTCCGCAGCTGCCGCGCACCAGTGCCCCCACCGGTATCCGCGGTCGCGCCGGATCGGCCACGACCAGCTTCGAGGCCGCGCTCGAGAACACACCCCCGTGGACGGAGCTCGGGTTGATCCAGGCCGTCATGCCGACCGACGTGGACGAGCTCCGTGACCAGACAAAGTGCCGGGTCCGCGCGGCCGGCGGCGTCCTCTCGACGCACGACGGCCGGTTCAGGATCGACACCGGTGGGACGACGGAGCGCTACGTCCTGTGCATGGAGGGCGTCACGCCCGTCCTGTACGCCAGCCAGGCGTTGACCGACGCCGACTCCCTGCGTGCGGGCCACCAGGCGATGTCCGAGTACCCGCTCCTCTCCTCGCACGCCCAGATCAGCGGGACGGTCGTGGGAGCGGGGGACTTCTCCGCGACGGGCGGTCGCATCACCGCGATCACGAACCAGAGCGGGACCTGGAGGCCGGACGGCAAGCACCTCGCCGCGGTGCTGAAGCTCCTCGTCCGGTCCGGGATCGTCGACGAGGACGCCTTCGTCACCCAGAGCGTGCCGGTCAAGCTCTTCGTCAGCAAGCCGGACGGTTACGACGTGGACGGTGGCGAGCTCGTCTCGATCCTCGGCAGAGCGCTCAGCGGGAAGCTGACCTGAGCGACCCCGTCACCGCACCGACGCTCAGCTCCCGCGCAGCGTCGCGAGCTCGCCCAGATCCGTCGCCCAGGAGCATGTCCACCAGGGCCTCGCGGTGGGATCCTGGAACGATCCGGCGTCCGCGGCGGGTCACGCCCTCCGGCCGCCGGCGGTCACGAAGGAGTGAGACGACGATGGTCACCATTCGGCGCGGGTTCTCCAGCTTCTCGGCGGACGACCTCGACGCAGCGCGCGATTTCTACGGAGGAACCCTCGGGCTCCCCGTCACGGCACTCGACGACGGGGGTGGTCTGGTGCTGCACCTCGGCGGCGGCTCGGACGTGTTCGTGTACCCGAAGGAGGACCATCGGCCGGCCGCCTTCACCGTCATGCACCTCACCGTCGACGACGTGGACCAGGTCGTCGACGAGCTCACCGCGAAGGGCGTGACGTTCGAGCGCTACGAAGGGTTCGACCAGGACGACAAGGGCATCGTGCGCGGCTTCATGGAGGGCGGCGACGGGGCCTGGTTCACCGACCCGGCCGGCAACATCGTCGGCCTCGCCGACGGCGAGAACATGGCACGCATGGTCGAGGGCTGAGCCCCGGACCTTCTACCGCGAGGTGGAGCCCTGGTCGATGACCAGGGCTCCACCTCGCGGTACCAGGGCTCTACCTCGGGTGACCGGGGCCCTACTTCGCGAGGGCCGGGGTGAACGCCGCGCGGACGGCGTCGAGGTCCTGGGCGACGAGCTCGGCGAGCTGCACCGCGTTGAGCGCGGCGCCCTTGCGGAGGTTGTCGTTCGACACGAAGAGCACGAGGCCGCGGCCGTCGGGGACGGACTGGTCGGTGCGGATGCGGCCGACGAACGACGGGTCCTGGCCCGCGGCCTCGAGCGGGTTCGGGACGTCGGCGAGCGCGACGCCCGGCGCCGCGGCGAGGATCTCGCGCGCCCGCTCAGGCGACAGGGCCGCACCGAACTCCGCGTGGATCGCGAGCGAGTGGCCGGTGAACACCGGCACGCGCACGCACGTCCCCGCAACCGCGAGCGACGGCAGGCCGAGGATCTTGCGCGACTCGTTGCGGAGCTTCTTCTCCTCGTCCGTCTCCGCCTGCCCGTCGTCGACGATCGACCCGGCGATCGGGACGACGTTGAACGCGACGTTGCGCGGGAAGACCGCGGGCTCCGGGAAGGCGACCGCGCCGCCGTCGTGCACGAGCCCGACGAGCCCGGCGCCCGTGCCGTCGGCCGCGGCGCCCGCGACGGCCTGGGCGCGCAGCTCCTCCGCGCCGGCGAGCCCGGCGCCGGACACGGCCTGGTACGTCGCGACGATCAGGCGCTCCAGCCCGGCCTCGTCCGCGAGCGGCTTGAGGACGGGCATGGCGGCCATGGTCGTGCAGTTCGGGTTGGCGATGATCCCCTTGCGGGCCTCGCGGAGCGCACCCGGGTTCACCTCGGAGACGACGAGCGGGACGTCCGGGTCCATGCGCCACGCGGACGAGTTGTCGATGACGACGGCGCCCGCCGCGGCGAAGCGCTCGGCCTGCGCCTTCGAGGTCGCGCCGCCCGCGGAGAAGAGGGCGACGTCGATCCCGCGCAGGTCGTCGGTCGACGTCGCGGCGACGTCCTCCACGACGACGTCGGTCCCGCGCCACGGGAGCGACGACCCGGCGGAGCGCGCCGACGCGAAGTAGCGGATGCTCGCGACGGGGAGGTCGCGCTCCTCGAGGAGGCGGCGCATGACGGCGCCCACCTGGCCGGTCGCGCCGACGACGGCGACGTTCAGGCCCTGACGGTTCTCGGTGGTCATGTCCAGTCCTCTCAGCGGCCGGTGCCGGCGTAGACGACGGCCTCGCCGTCGGCGGCGTCGAGCTCGAACGCGGTGTGCACGGCGCGCACCGCGTCGTCGAGCGAGTCCTCGCGGGTCACGACGGAGATGCGGATCTCCGAGGTGGAGATCATCTCGATGTTGATGCCCGCGTCGCGCAGCGCCCCGAAGAGCTTCGCGGAGACGCCCGGGTGCGACTTCATGCCCGCGCCGACGAGCGAGAGCTTGCCGATCTGGTCGTCGAACTGCAGCGAGTCGAACCCGATCTCGCCCTGCAGCGCGGACAGCGCCGACATCGCGGCCGGCCCGTCGCCCTCGGGCAGCGAGAACGAGATGTCGGTCAGGCCCGTGCGGGCGGCCGACACGTTCTGCACGATCATGTCGATGTTCACGCCCGAGCCGGCGACGACCTCGAAGATGCGCGCGGCCGTCCCGGGGACGTCGGGCACCCCGACGACGGTGATCTTGGCCTCGCTGCGGTCGTGCGCGACGCCGGAGATGATCGGGTCTTCCATGACGGTCTCCTCGGGAAGGTCTGCAGAGCTGGGGGCGGCGCCGACGGCCGGCTGCGGCGCGGAGTAGGCGTCCGCGCTGACGAACGTGCCGTCCTTGCCGCTGAACGACGAGCGCACGTGGATCGGCACGCCGTACCGGCGGCCGTACTCGACGCAGCGCAGCGCGAGGACCTTGGCCCCGCTCGCCGCCATCTCGAGCATCTCCTCGTACGTGATGCGGTCGATCTTGCGCGCGCTCGGGACGATGCGCGGGTCGGCCGTGAAGATGCCGTCCACGTCCGTGTAGATCTCGCACACGTCGGCGTCGAGGCCGGCGGCGAGCGCGACTGCGGTCGTGTCCGACCCGCCGCGGCCGAGCGTCGTCACGTCGTTCGTCGACTGCGTGACGCCCTGGAAGCCCGCGACGATCGCGACCTGGCCGCGCTCGATCGTCTCCCGGATGCGGTGCGGGACGACGTCGACGATGCGCGCCTTGCCGTGCACGGCGTCGGTGATGACGCCCGCCTGCTGGCCCGTGAACGACTTCGCCTTGACGCCCAGGCTGTTGATCGCCATCGCGAGCAGCGACATCGAGATGCGCTCGCCCGCGGTGAGGAGGATGTCCATCTCGCGCTGCGGCGGGAGGGGGGTGACCTGCTGCGCGAGGTCGATGAGCTCGTCCGTCGTGTCGCCCATCGCCGAGACCACGACGACGACGTCGTGCCCGGCCCTCTTGGTCTGCGCGATGCGCTTGGCCACGCGCTTGATGCTCTCGGCGTCGGATACCGACGAACCGCCGTACTTCTGCACGACAAGTGCCACGTGCTGCTCCGTCTGTCGCCGGCCTCCGTCTCTCTCAACGGCCCGCCGGGTGCTTGTGGGTCGATCGATGATACGCACGCGTCCCGCGGTCCGGCCAAGCCCGTCCCGCCATGCGGGCCCGGGCGGCGCGGCATCAGCCCGCGCGGTGGCTCCGGTCGAGGGGCGCGGTCACCCGCCGGAGCGCGGGCATGGGGAGCGCGACCGGCGGCGCGGACGCGTCCTCCGAGGGCGCACCCCGCCCGACGCCCCGCCCGACGCCCCGCTCGCCCGGGCCGGCGACGACGACGTAGGCGAGGCCGACGACGAGGGCGCCGCCGACGAGGTTGCCGAGGCCGACCCAGGTGAGGTTGCGGGCGAAGTCGGTCCACGTCGTCGGGCCCAGGTCGCCGAGGAGGCCGAGCGAGAAGGTCGTCATGTTGGCGACGACGTGCTCGAAGCCGGAGGCGATGAACGCGAGGATCGCCCAGAACAGGACGATCGCCCGGCCCGCCTCGGAGCGCAGGCGACCGCAGGCCCAGATCGCGGCGCACACGAGGAGGTTGCACAGCACGCCGCGGAAGAAGAGCTCGCCGCCGGTCTCGTGGGCCTTCGCGCGCAGCATCGACGCGACCATCTCGCCCGCGGCCGCGTTGGAGTGCAGCACCCCGGCCTTCGTGACGGCGAACGCGAAGAGCATCGAGCCGGCGAGGTTGCCGAAGAGGCACAGGCCGAGCGTGAGGACGGCGTCGCGCACCCGGACGGCGCGCGTCGCGACGCCCTGGGCGAGGATCATCATGGCGGACGTCGCGAGCTCGGCCCCGGCGAACACGACGAGGGTCAGCGCCGCGGCGAACACGCCCCCGGCGACCAGCCGCTCCCCCGGCGACCCGGCCGCGAGGAAGGGCCCGGCCGTCGCGACCATGAGGACCACCCCGACGCCGATGTACGCGCCCGCGAGCATCGCGGCGACGAGGTAGCGCGCCGGGCGTCTCGCCGAGCCGACCTTCTTCCGGGCCGCCTCCGACTGGGTGGACAACGCCTGGGCGAGGGTCTGCACGACCTCGATCCTCGCCGTCGGCCGCCGCGCCCGACCAGGGCCCGTGGTCGCGACCCTCCGGGACCGAAGGACCGGAACCACGGGACCGGCCCGCGGGCCCGACCCGAGCGCCGCCGTCAGGCAGTTGCCGCCTCCACGTGCCGGTCGACGCCCCGGGCCTCGGCGTCGGTGGCGCCCGCCGCGCGGGCCTCCTCCGCGGGCCCCGGGAGGCTCCCGAGCGGCGACGGGCGCGGGTCGAGCACCGCGGTGACGATCGCCTCGATGGCGAACTCGCTCGCCTCGCCGAGGTCGACCTGCGTGGGGTCGAGGAGCCACTGGACCTGGAGGCCGTCCATGACGGCGAGGATCGATGCCGACGCGTGCCGGACGCTCGCGGGGACCGCGACGCCCCGCTCCGCGCACAGCGCCTCGAACGCCTCGACGGCCTCGCCGCGCAGCGTGCGGTACCGGCCCTCGAAGAAGGCGCGCGCGGGGTGGTCGTCGGTCACGGACTCGGCGGACAGCACGGCGTACGTCTGCACGATCCCGGCGCGCTGCGCGTTGAGGAACGCGGTGCGGACCAGGTGGCGGAACATGTCGAGGCCGCCCGGGATGTGCTGCCCGTCGAGGCCGGCGACGTCGCTCTCGTCGCGGTAGCGCAGCACCTCGAGGAGGAGGTGGTCCTTGGACCCGAAGTGGTGCAGGATCCCGGCGTGGGTCATGTCGACCTGCTCCGCGATCTCCGCGAGGGGGCCGTTGTGGTAGCCCTTGCTCCCGAAGGTCGCCATGGCGGCCTTGAGGATCTCCTCGCGGCGCCGGAGGGTCTCCTCCCGCACGCGGGGGCGCCGCCTGCTCGTGGTCATCGCCTCGTCACTTCCTCGTCGTGGTGCCCGGTGCGCCACGGTCGGCGCCGACGTCGGCGCCCCGGCACCGAGCACGTCCTCGATCCGTCGCCGTCCGGGGTGATCCTACGCACGCGGCGGCGCCGCCGAGCCACGCTCAGGGCAAAGATCACGGTGAGATATCGATCTGACCTGCGGAAACGCGGCTTCTTGCCAACTTACTGACTGCACGGTAAGTTCTCCGCTCGACAGACGACTCGACGACGAGGAGCACGTACGTGACATCGCAGTCCCTCGCGGGAGAGCGCGACCCCGCGGAGCTCGACGCCCTGCGCACCCGTGCACAGGGGCTGCCCCTCCGCGAGAAGGTCCGCCTCCTCACCGGCCGGTCCATGTGGCGCCTGCACGCCCAGGACGAGCTCGGGCTGCGCCCCGTCGTCATGTCCGACGGCCCCGTCGGGGTCCGCGGCACGAGCGAGGTCGAGGGCGAGACCTCGCTCCTCTTCCCGTCCCCCAGCGCGATCGGCGCGACGTGGGACCGGGCCGTCGCGCACGAGACCGGGCAGGCGTTCGCCCGCGAGGCGCGCACGCACGGCGTCGACGTCGTCCTCGCGCCCCAGGTCAACATCCAGCGCACGCCCGTCGGCGGCCGGCACTTCGAGTGCTACTCCGAGGACCCCTACCTCACCGCGCAGATCGGCACCGGCGTCGTGCGCGGCCTCCAGGACCAGGGCGTCGCGGCGTGCGTCAAGCACTACGTCGCCAACGACTCCGAGACCCAGCGCACGTCGTACGTGTCGCACGTCGACCCCCGCGTCCTGCGCGAGGTCTACCTCGCGCCGTTCGAGGACGCGGTCGCGGCGGGCGCGTGGTCCGTCATGGCGGCCTACAACCAGGTGGACGACGGCGTGGAGTCGGGTCCCATGACCGGGCACCGGCACCTGCTCACGGACGTCCTCAAGGACGAGGTCGGGTTCGACGGCGCCGTGGTCTCCGACTGGGTCGCGACGCGCACGACCGAGCTCTCCGCGAACGGCGGCCTCGACGTCGTCATGCCCGGCCCCGGCGGCCCGTGGGAGGACGCCCTCGTCCGCGCGGTCGAGGAGGGCCGCGTCCCCGAGAGCGAGATCGACGACAAGGTCGCGCGCGTCCTCCTGCTCGCCCGCCGCGTCGGCGCGCTCGACGAGCCCGCCCGCCCCGTCACGCACGACGGCGACCTGCGCGCCCTGGTGCGCCGGACCGCCGCCGCGGGCACGGTCGTCCTGCGCTCGGACGCCGAGAACCCCGTCTGGGACCGCCCCGCGCCGCGCTCGATCGCGCTCGTCGGCCCCAACGCCGTGCGCCCGCACGTGCTGGGCGGCGGCAGCTCGACCGTGAACCCTGCGCACGTCGTCACGCCCGCCGAGGGCCTGGCCGCGCGCTGGCCCGACGCCACGCTCACCGTGGCCCGCGGCGGCGACGCCCGCCGGTACGCCCCCCGGCTCGACGTGGAGGGGCGCAGCGCCGACGGCGCCGCGGTGACCGTGACCTGGCTCGACGCCGAGGGCACGACGCTCCGCACGTCCGTCCTGCCCCGCTGGGACGGGTTCCTGCGGGACCTGCCCGCCGAGGTCGACACCGTCGTGCTGGACGTCGACGTCCTCCTCGACGAGCCCGGCGACCACGTGCTCGAGGTCGGCACGGTCCCGGGCCACACGATCGAGATCGACGGCGTCGTCGTCGCGAAGGACGACCGACGCTCGGGGGTCGAGGTCATCCTCGACTCCTCGATCAACAACCCGGCGGGCGTCCCCGCGACCGTGCACGTCGACGCGCCGCGCCGCGTGCGGGTCCGCGCGTCGCTCCTCGTCACCCGCGCCCAGGGCTACGGGAACCTCGTCCGCGCGGAGCTGCGCCACCGCGTCCCCGCGCCGAGCGCCGAGCAGGAGATCGCCGACGCCGCCCGGGCCGCCCGCGCGGCCGACCTGACCGTCGTCGTCGTGGGCACGAACGAGGAGGTCGAGTCCGAGGGCTGGGACCGCACGTCGCTCGCGCTGCCCGGCCGTCAGGACGAGCTCGTCGAGCGCGTCCTCGACGCCGACCCGGACGCGGTCGTCGTCGTGAACGCGGGCGCCCCCGTGCTGCTCCCCTGGCTCGACCGCGCGCGCACCGTGCTGTGGGTCTGGTTCCCCGGCCAGGAGGCCGGGCACTCGATCGCCGACGTGCTCGCGGGCGACGTCGAGCCGGCGGGCCGCCTCCCCTGGACGCTCCCGGCCACCGAGGCCGACGTCCCCGTCCCGCACGCGGTCCCCGACCAGGGGGTCGTCGAGTACGCCGACGGCGTCCACGTCGGGTACCGCGCGTGGGAGCGCTCGGGCGCCGTCCCCGCCGCACCCTTCGGGCACGGGCTCGGCTGGACGACGTGGTCGTACGACGCGTGCGGCGAGCCCGGTCACGTGCCCGCCCGCACTCCCGACGGCGACGTGACCCTCACGGTCCGCGTCACCAACACCGGGTCCCGCGACGGCCGCGAGGTCGTCCAGGTCTACGTCGAACCCCCGGTCGCGCCCGCGTCGGCCCCGGTCGCCGAGCGCGACCGTCCGGTCCGCTGGCTCGGCGGGTTCGCCGTCGTCGACGTCGCCGCGGGGGCCTCCGCCGACGTCACCGTGACCGTCCCCCGCCGTCAGCTCGAGGTGTGGGACACCGACAGCGGACGCTGGCACCTCCCGGCCGGGACCTACCGGCTCCGGGTGGGGCGTTCCGTCCACGACCTCCGCCTGGACACCGCGGTCCGGGTGCAGGAGAGCACCACCGAACAGGAGTAGCCGGACCGCGGTCCACCCCGGGCGACCCAGCGCCCACGCAGTTCTCACGCGGTACCCACGCGGTACTCGCGACACGCGCTCCACCGCCCCGGCACCGCGCCGGGGACGAAGTTCCCTCGAAGGAGAGAGATTCATGAGGTTGAAGGCCTCCGCGATCGCCCTCGGCATCGCGACAGCACTCGTGCTGACCGGCTGCTCGTCGTCCGGCGGCAACGACGACGACAGCACGACCAGCTCCGGCGAGGGTGCCGCCCTCACCATCGCCAAGCCGGACGGCGCGATCGCGACCGAGTCGAACAACCCCTGGATCGGCGACTCGTCCGCGCTCAAGCTCGGCTACGTCAACGCGATCTACGAGCCCGTCGGCATCGTCAACGTGGTCAACCCGTCGGACGAGGTCCGCCCGTGGCTGGCGTCCGAGATCACGTGGTCCGAGGACTACACGTCGGTGACGCTCACGACCCGCGAGGGCGTGAAGTGGAGCGACGGCGAGGACCTCACGGCCGACGACATCGCGTACTCGTACCAGATCCTCGTCGACACGCCCGAGCTCAACACCGCGGCGCTCGACATCCAGGACGTCACCGTGGACGGCGACACGGTCACCGTCACGTTCGGCACGCCGATGTTCGCCAAGCAGGACAAGGTGCTGCACCGGTTCGTCGTGCCGAAGCACGTGTGGGAGGGCGTCGCCGACCCGACGACCGAGACGAACCCCGACCCCGTCGGCACCGGCCCGTACACCCTGACGAGCTTCAGCACGGAGAGCGTCCAGCTCGACGCGCGCGACGACTACTGGGGCGGCGAGCTCGCGGTCCCGACGCTGTACTACGTGTCCTACAACGACAACAGCGCCCTGACGACGGCGCTCGCCAACGGCGACGCGGACTGGGCGCAGGCGTTCCTCCCGAACGTGCAGTCGGCCTTCGTCGACAAGGACCCGGAGCACAACGTGTACTGGGCCCCCGCGGGCCTCGGCATCGACGCGATGTTCGTCAACACGACCAAGAAGCCGTTCGACGACGTGGCGTTCCGCCAGGCCGTCAACATGGTCATCGACCGCGAGCAGCACCAGCAGATCGCCCGCGAGAGCGGCGTCCCGCTGCTCACCTCCGTCACGGGCCTGCCGACCCCGGCCGGCGACCCGTTCATCTCGGACGAGTTCGTGGGCGAGGAGTACGAGGTCGACGTCGACGGCGCCAAGAAGGTCCTCACCGACGCCGGGTACACGTTCGACGGCGACACCCTGGTCGACCCCGACGGCGAGCCCGTCACCTTCCAGCTCAGCGTCCCCCAGGGCTGGAACGACTACGTCACCGGCATCAGCCTCATCGCCGAGTCGGTCAAGGCGATCGGCGTCGAGGCGTCGGTCGACACGCCCGACTCCGACTCGTGGTGGGCCGCCAAGGGCACGGGCGACTTCGACGCGATCCTGCACTGGACCGAGACGGGCGCGACGCCGTACGACATCTACAGCGACACGATGGACGCCCGCTGGCTCAAGCCGGTCGGTGAGGCCGCGGACTACAACTTCGGCCGCTTCGACAGCCCGGAGGCCACGGCCGCCCTCGACGCGTACCTCGCGGCGACGACGGACGAGGACCGCGCGACGGCCATCGCCGAGGCGCAGAAGATCTTCGTGGACCAGGTCCCGGTCATGCCGATCGGCACGCGCCCGTTCATCACGGAGTTCAACACGCGCAACTACGTCGGCTGGCCGAGCGACGACGACCCGTACATCAACGCGGACCCGACGCAGCCGACCGCGGTGCTCATCCTCACCCAGCTCGAGCCGGCCGAGTGAGGTCACCGGGGCCCGCGCGGCGCCCCCCCCCCGGGGCCCGGGGGGGGGCCCCCCCCCCCCCCCCAAAAAGGTGGTCGCCTGGATCCCCCAACCCAACGGGGCCGGTCCGCAATATTCGGGGGGTA
>NZ_JBHJYJ010000021.1:19538-54199 GCF_042269845.1 Cellulosimicrobium sp. NPDC055967
CGTCCGGGCCGGCCCCCCGCCCGCCCCGCCCGGGCGCGCGCCCCGGGCGGCACCGCCCGGCCCGGGGGGCCCCGCCCCCCTCGCCCGCCCCCCGGCGGCCAGCCCCCCCGGCCCCCGCGGGCCCCCCCCCCCCCGGGCCTCGGTGCGGTCCAGCCCCCCGCACAGAAACAGGTAGGACGAGTGAACACCGAACCTCTGCTGACCGTCTCGCACTTCAGCGTGGTCTACGACGTCGACCCGCCCGTCGAGGCCGTCAGCGACGTCTCCCTCACGCTGCGCCGCGGGGAGATCCTGGGCCTGGCCGGCGAGTCCGGCTGCGGCAAGACGTCGCTCGCGTACGGCATCCAGCGGCTGCTCAAGCCGCCGGCCGTCATCCCCTCGGGATCGGCGATCTTCCACGACGAGTCGGGCGAGGACGTCGACCTCAACGCGCTCGACGACGACGCGATGCGCCGGTTCCGCTGGGACAAGGCGTCGATGGTGTTCCAGGGGGCGATGAACGCGCTCAACCCGGTCGCCACCGTCGGCAAGCAGCTCGGCGACGTGTTCGAGACGCACCGCCCCCGTATGAGCAAGGCCGAGCGGACCGAGGAGAGCGCCCAGCTCCTCGACCTCGTCGGCGTGGGGCGCGACCGGCTGCGCTCCTACCCGCACGAGCTCTCCGGCGGCATGCGCCAGCGCGTCATGATCGCCATGGCCCTCGCGCTCAAGCCGCAGCTCATGATCATGGACGAGCCGACGACGGCGCTCGACGTCCTCGTGCAGCGCGAGATCCTCCAGCAGATCTCGGACCTGCGGAAGCAGTTCGGCTTCTCGGTCATCTTCATCACGCACGACCTCCCGCTGCTGCTCGAGATCTCCGACCGGATCGCGGTCATGCGCCAGGGCCGGATCGTCGAGCTCGACACCGCGGCGAACATCTACCACCACGCCCGGCACGAGTACACCCGCACGCTCCTCGGCTCGTTCCCGAGCCTCACCGGCGAGCGGGGCGGGTTCGTGCGCGGCCGGTCGGAGCCCGCGGCCACGGCCGCGAGCACGGCCACGACCTTCGCAGGAGGCCAGGCCCGATGACCACCCTCGAGTTCTCGCACGTCAGCAAGAAGTACAAGGTCCGGGGTTCGGGCGACCTGCTGGCGCTCGACGACGTCAGCTTCACGCTCACCTCGGGGCGCACGGTCGCGCTCGTCGGGCAGAGCGGCAGCGGCAAGTCGACGATCGCGAAGATCCTCACGCAGCTCGAGCGCGCCACGTCCGGCGAGATCCTGCTCGACGGCGCCCCCATCCCCCGCCGGGGACGGGCCCTGCGCCGCTACCGGCAGCAGATCCGCATGGTCTTCCAGGACCCGTTCGCGTCGCTCAACCCGTACCACACGATCCGCCACCACCTCGAGCGGCCGCTGCGCCTCGACCACGTGGTCCCGAAGGACGCGGTCGACGCGGAGGTGCACCGGCTCCTCGACCGCGTCCACCTGGACGGCGGGGTCGTGGACCGTCGCCCGCACGAGCTGTCCGGCGGGCAGCGCCAGCGCGTCGCGATCGCGCGCGCCCTCGCGTCGCGCCCGTCGCTGCTCATCGCCGACGAGCCGGTCTCGATGCTCGACGTGTCGATCCGCCTCGGCGTCCTCAACCTCCTCGCCGAGCTCCAGCGCGAGGCGAACCTCGGGGTCCTCTACATCACGCACGACCTGGCGACCGCGCGCCACTTCAGCGACGAGATCATGGTCCTGCACCACGGCAAGGTCGTGGAGCACGGGCCGGCCGACGACGTGATCCTCGAGCCCCAGCACCCCTACACCCGCGCGCTACGCGATGCCTCGCCCAACCCGGAGGTCCACTTCTCCGGCACCGGCCCCGCATCGTCGAGGAGCTGATCCCGTTGCGATTCTTCGCCCGCCGCACCGCCTTCTACCTGTTCACCGCCTGGGCGGCGATCACGATCAACTTCTTCCTGCCCCGCATGATGAAGGGCGACCCGGTCTCCGCGTACCTCGCGAAGAACCAGGGGAAGATCAGCCCCGAGGCGGCCGAGTCGCTGCGCACCCTCTTCGGGCTCGACGACGGCCGGTCGCTCTTCCAGCAGTACGTCGACTACTGGGGCCTCATGCTCAGCGGCGACCTCGGTCGCTCGTTCTCCAAGGGGCTCGCCCCCGTGGGCGACGTGATCGCCGCCGCCCTGCCGTGGACGCTCGGGCTCGTCGGTATCGCGACGATCCTCAGCTTCTTCCTCGGCAGCGGCCTCGGCGCGATCATCGGCTGGCGCCGCGGGAGCAAGGCCGACGCGATCGTGCCCATCTCGACGTTCTTCTCGACCGTCCCGTACTTCTGGATGGGCCTCATCGCCATCGCGGTCTTCTCGAGCATGCTCGGCTGGTTCCCGGCGTCGCACGCGTACAGCAAGGGCGCGTCGCCCGAGTGGTCGTGGGAGTTCGCCCGGGACGTGATCCAGCACGGCACGCTGCCCGCCCTGACCATCGTCGTCGCGTCGCTGGGCGGCTGGGTGCTCGGGATGCGGAACATGATGATCACCGTCCTCGACGAGGACTACGTGACGGTGGCCCAGGCCAAGGGCCTCCCGCCCCGCAAGGTGCTCACGCGCTACGCGTCGCGCAACGCGGTGCTGCCGCAGCTCTCGAGCTTCGCGCTGTCCCTCGGCTTCATCGTGGGCGGCACGCTCGTCATGGAGCTCGTCTTCTCCTACCCCGGGGTGGGCAAGCTGCTGCTCGACGCCACCAACGCGAAGGACTACCCGCTGATGCAGGGACTCTTCCTCGTCATCACGCTCTCGGTCCTCGTCGCGAACATCCTGGCGGACGTCGCCTACGCCGCCCTCGACCCGCGCACGCGTCAGACGGAGGCCTGAGCCATGACGTCCACCACCACGACCGCGACGAGCGAGGCCACCGCGCCCGCGACCCCGACAGCCGCCTCGGGCGGCTCCTCCGGACGCGGCCTCGCGAGCCGCGCCGGGGCCTCGTTCGCGATGTTCCGCAACGGCAAGTCGCTCACCGGCCTGATCATCCTCGGCGTGTTCACGCTCGTCGCGATCTTCGGCGACCTCCTCGCGCCCTACGGGCCGCTCGAGAAGGACTTCACCGCGCTCAAGCAGCCGCCGTCCGCGCAGCACCTGCTCGGCACGACGCACATGGGCGAGGACGTCCTCAGCCAGATCATCTACGGCACGCGGGGCGTGCTGGTCGTCGGGTTCGTCTCCGGCATCATCGCGACGCTCGTCGCGGTGATCGTCGGGGTGACCGCCGGGTACATCGCGGGCTGGCGCAGCGAGTCGCTCTCGGCGCTCACGAACGTGTTCCTCGTGCTCCCGGGCCTTCCGCTCATGATCATCGTGGCGTCGCAGCAGGAGAACCCGAGCCTCCTGCTCGTCTCCACGGTGCTCGCGATCACGGGCTGGGCCTGGGGCGCGCGCGTCCTGCGGGCGCAGACCCTGTCGCTGCGGAACCGGGACTTCATCCAGGCGGCGCGGGCGAACGGCGAGCCGATCCACCGCATCATCGCCGTCGAGATGCTGCCGAACCTCACCGCGATCATCGCGTCGAGCTTCGTCGGCACGGTGACCGCGGCGGTCCTCGGCCTGACTACGCTCGCCTTCATCGGGGTCATCCCCATCACGAACCTCAACTGGGGCACGATCCTCTTCTGGGCTCAGCAGAACGGCGCGTTCCCCGACTACTGGTGGTGGTACGTCCCCGCCGGCCTGTGCATCGCGCTGCTCGGCATGGCCCTGTCGCTCATCAACTTCGGGATCGACGAGTACGTGAACCCGCGCCTGCGGTCGGCCGGCGAGCGGGCGCGCGCCCTGCGCAAGAAGGGCTACAAGGCCTCGAGCGGGATCACGACGGTCGCCGACCGCCCCGACCTGCTCGAGGGCAGCGTCACCCCGCCCCCGCCCGACTCCCCGCACGTCGACGTCCCGGGAGCACCGGTGCACGGCGACGACATCGGCGCGGTGACGGAGGCCGACCAGGCGACGGCCGGCCCGGACGTGATCCCGGTCGGCCGGCCGGAGCGCTCCGCCTAGCAGGCGCCGCACAGACGGGTGAGGGGCCGCACCACGGCCCCTCACCGGCAGACGGTCCCGGCACGGGGCGCCGTCCGCGCCACGCCCCTGGTGCGGACGGCACGCCTCCACCCGTGCCGGGACCGTTCTTGTGTGCAGGTCAGCGCATCTTGCGCCGGTAGATCGCGACGGCCCACGCGTACGCGACGGCGAGGATCCCGACGAGCCACGCGAGCGCGACCCAGATGTCGGCGCCGACGGGCTGGCCACCGAACAGCGCGCGCAGGGTGTTCACGATCGCGGTGACGGGCTGGTTCTCCGCGAACCAGGCGACGGGGGCCGGCATGGTGTCCGTGGGGACGAACGCGGAGCTGATGAACGGCAGGAAGATCAGGGGGTAGCTGAACGCCGAGGCGCCGTCGACCGTCTTCGCCGACAGCCCCGCGACGACCGCGAGCCACGTCAGGGCGAGCGTGAACAGGACGAGGATGCCGAGCACGGCGAGCCAGGCGCCCACCGACGCCCCCGTGCGGAACCCCATGAGGAGCGCGACGCCGACGACGATCGTCACCGAGACGAGGTTCGCGACGAGCGACGTGAGCACGTGCGCCCACAGGACGCTGGACCGCGCGACGGGCATCGACTGGAAGCGCTCGAAGATGCCGCCCTGCAGGTCGAGGAACAGCCGGTACGACGTGTACGCGACGCCCGACGCGACGGTGATGAGCAGGATGCCGGGCAGCATGTAGTCGATGTACGACCCGGCGGCGCCGGTGTCGATCGCGCCGCCGAGGACGTAGACGAACAGCAGCATGAGCGCGATCGGGGTGACGGCGGTCGTGATGATCGTGTCCGGGCTGCGCAGGATGTGCCGCAGCGAGCGGCCGGTCAGGACACGGGTGTCGGCCAGGACGTGCGTGGTCATCGGAGCTCCTCTCCGGCGGGCTGGGTGCCCTCGGCGGTCGTCGGGGTCGCGGGGTGCTCGCCGGTCTCGCCGACGAGGGTGAGGAAGACGTCCTCCAGGGACGGCTGCTTCTCGACGTACTCGACCTGCGCGGGCGGCAGGAGCGCCTTGAGCTCGGCCAGGGTGCCGTTCTGGATGATGGTGCCGCGGTGCAGGATCGCGATCCGGTCCGCGAGCTGCTCGGCCTCGTCGAGGTACTGCGTGGTGAGCAGCACCGTCGTGCCGCCCTGGGCGAGCTCGCGCACCGTGGCCCAGACCTCGATGCGCGCCTGGGGGTCCAGGCCGGTCGTCGGCTCGTCGAGGAAGATGACCGGCGGGTCGCCGATCAGGCTCATCGCGATGTCGAGGCGACGGCGCATCCCGCCGGAGTAGGTCCCGGCCCGGCGCGAGCCCGCGTCGGTCAGGGAGAAGCGGGCGAGCAGGTCGTCCGCCACCTGTCCGGGGTCCTTCAGGTGGCGCAGCCGGGCGACGAGCACGAGGTTCTCCCTGCCCGTGAGGACCTCGTCGACCGCGGCGAACTGCCCGGTCAGGGAGATCGACTCCCGGACCGGCCCCGGCTCGTCGACGACGTCGTGCCCGTGGACGCTCGCGGCGCCCGCGTCGGGCGTGAGGAGCGTCGACAAGATGCGCACGAGCGTGGTCTTGCCCGCACCGTTGGACCCCAGCAGCGCGAAGATGCTCCCCGCCGCGACGTCCAGGTCGACCCCGCGCAGCACGTGCAGGTCGCCGAACGACTTCTCGATGCCTCGGACCCGCACCGCGGGTGCGAGCGACTGGTCGACAGACATGTCCAGGTCTCCGTCTCTCTCAGGCGTGGGTCAGGGTCGGCGGACGACGACGTCGCCGAAGCCGGTGCTGGCGTAGATCTCCGCGGTGGCCTCGTCCTCGACGGGCCCCTCGGTCGGGGTCAGGTGGTTGCGGACGCTGCCGTGCTCGGAGCTCGCGTCGAGGAACGCGGCGGTGCCCTCCGGCACGCCCACGTCGATCGAGCCGAACGACGTGCTGAGGGTGACGCTGCCGGACTCCAGGCGGTCGACCCGGATGCCGCCGTGCGCGGACTTGGCGGTGAGGGTGCCGACCACCCGGTTCACGGCGATCTCGCCGTGCGCGCCCTGCACGGCGAGCGTGCCCGTGACGGCGCCGACCGTCGTCGTGCCGTTGCTGGCCTTGATGGTCCCGTCGCCGGCGATCTCGCTGATGCGCACAGAGCCGGCGCTGACCTTGACGTCGGCGGTGCCGGCGACGCGACCGACGACGACGGACCCCGCCGAGGCCTTGAGGGCGAGCCGCTCGACGTCCTCGAGCCGGACGTCGGCGACGGAGAGCGTCATGTCGACGTCGCCGAGCGAGCCCTCGGTGTAGAGGGTGCCCGCCTTGCCGCGCAGGTCGGAGCCGGCGGGGAGCTCGACCGTGATGTCGGCGGTCCCGGCCGCGAACGGCAGGACGAACTGCTTCCACGACCCGGGGTACAGGATCGTGACGGCGTCCCCGTCGCGGTCGACCCGGACGTCCTGGGCCGCGCGGACGCTGCCCGACTTCGCGGGGTCCGTCGGCAGGACCGTCACGACGACGTCGTCACGGTCGCCGGCGACGACGTGCAGGTTGGCGAAGGGCACGTCCACGACGACCGGGACGGGCTGGGAGGCGGGGAAAGTGGGCATGACGGAGCTCCAACGGTGGTGTCGGTGTGGTGTCAGCGGGTGGGAGGAGAGGCGGGCGTGCGGACCGGAGGGTCAGCGCACCCAGCCGGTGACGCGGGCGGAGCCGCGCGGCTGCGGGCGGGCCTGCGCGGCCGGGCGCCCGGTGGACTGCTCGAGCGCCGCGGCGACCGCGCGCACGAGCCACGTGTTGACGGAGACGCCGTCGCGGGCGGCGGCGGTCTCGGCCTGCGTCTTGAGGTGGTCGGGCAGGCGCAGGGTCGTGCGGGTCGTGGCGCCGGACTCGACGTCGGCGACCGCCACGCCGGGGAGCGCGTCCGGGGCCGGGGCGACGCCGTACGCCGGCGCGCCGGGTGCCGTGGCCGGGGCCGCGGGGGCCGGGGCGGCGACCACGAACTCCGGGGCGCCGCCCCGCAGCCGCACGTCGACCGAGCCGGGCGCGAGCTCCGCGGAGATCTCGCCCGCCGCGTCCGAGAGCGCGTCGAGCAGGACGAGCCGCACGGCCGCGTCGAGCGGTGCGGTCAGCCGCTCGGCGAGCCGGCGGCCGTCGTCCCCCGCGGCGTCCGCGGCGGCGGCGAGGCGGTTCTGGAGGTCGTCGACATACGGGGTGAGGTCCATGACGCCATCATGGCACCATTCGTGGTGTCATAGCAACCCCTCGCGACAACATCGCGACACCACATGACACCAGGCGCGTGTCCGCGCTGGTCAGCGTGGCGTCAGGAGCCCAGGTCGGTGACGACGTCGTAGCCGAGCTTGAGGATGAGCGCCCCCACCACGACGACGAACACGACGCGGACGAACGCGCTGCCCTTGGCCACGGCCATGCGCGCCCCGACGTACGCGCCGAGCAGGTTCGCCGCACCCATGAGCAGGCCCAGGCCCCACAGCACCGCGCCGTAGGGGACGAAGAAGATCAGCGCGCCCGCGTTCGTCGCGAAGTTCGCGATCTTCGCGAGCGCCGACGCCGGCAGGAACGCGTACCCGAGGATGCTCACGAGCGCGATGACGAAGAACGTCCCCGTGCCCGGGCCCAGCAGGCCGTCGTACGTGCCGATGACGAGGCCGATCCCGGCCGCGGCCCAGCGGTGGCCGTTGCCCTCCCAGCGCAGGTTCGTCGTGTGCCCCAGCTTCGGCTTCGCGATCGTGTAGGCCGCGACCCCGACGAGCACCACGAGGATGATCGGCTTGAACAGCTCGGCGGGGATGCGCGACGCGAGGGCGGCGCCACCGATGGCACCGACCAGCGCCGCGAGCGCCATCGGTCCGGCCGTCCGGAGGTCGGGGCCCACCCGCCGGTAGTACGTCGCGGCGCTCACCGAGGTGCCCATGATGCTCGCGAGCTTGTTCGTCGCGAGCGCCTGGACCGGGCTGATGCCGGGCACGAGGAGCAGCGCGGGCAGCTGGACCAGACCCCCGCCGCCGACGACGGCGTCGATCCACCCCGCCGTCAGGGCGGCGAGCACGAGCAGGAGGACGGTCAGGCCGTCGATCTCGAGCCCGCCGGAGACCGGGAGGGAGAAGGCGGGCAGCACCCCCTAGTGGTACCACAGCGCCTCGGTCGGTGGTCCTGCGTCCCGGCCGTGCGCATCCGGTCCGCCGGACAGGCTTCGAACCGCGACGTGCGTCAGGACTGGAGGGCGTCGTACTCGGCCTCGGCCGCGACGTCGTCCTCGACGTCGAGGCGCAGGTGCGCGAGCGCGAGCTGCAGCACGCGCAGCGCGCTCGCGGCGCGCTCCCCCCAGAGCGAGACGTAGGAGAACTGCCACCACCACAGGCCCTCGAGCTCGCGGCCGCCGTCGTAGTGCTGGAGGCCCTTGGCGAGGCACTCCGCGACGCACGCGAGGTCTCCCGACAGGGACGCGGCGCCGACCTCGGCGCCCACGAGCGGGTCGGTGATCTCGGCGTAGTCGTCGAACCCGTCGAAGAGCTGGGAGAGCGCCGTCCGCAGCGGGTCCACGTCGGTGTCGCGGCCGGCGTCGGGCTCGAAGCGCTCGACCGGGACGACGTCGCCCATGGCCCCGAGGCGCGCGCCCGCGGCGAGCGCGTCGGACAGGGCGAGCAGCAGCAGGGGCAGCACGGCCCCGGGCGCGGCCCCGGACGCGACCTGGGTCGCGGTGGTGAGGAACGCGCGCGCCTGCGCGGCCATGCCCTCGGCGATCTCCCGCAGGTCGGGGTCGTTCTCGATCTCCCCCATGCTCGCCACCCTTCTCGTCAGCCGCCGACGAGGCGTCGGCCCTCGAACGCCCGGCCGAGCGTCACCTCGTCCGCGTACTCCAAGTCTCCCCCGACCGGCAGCCCGGACGCGAGGCGGGTCACGCGCAGGCCCATGGGCCCCAGCATGCGCGCGAGGTACGTGGCCGTGGCCTCGCCCTCGACGTTCGGGTCGGTCGCGAGGATCACCTCGGTCACCTGGCCGTCGGCGAGGCGCGCCATGAGTTCGGCGATCCGCAGGTCGCCCGGACCGACGTTCTCGATCGGGTTGATCGCGCCGCCGAGCACGTGGTACCGCCCACGGAACTCGCGCGTGCGCTCGATCGCGACCACGTCCTTGGGCTCCTCGACGACGCAGATCACCTCGGGCGAGCGGCGCGGGTCCGCGCAGGTGCGGCACTGCTCGGACTCCGCGACGTTGCCGCACGTCTCGCAGAAGCGCACGCGCGCCTTCACCTCGGTGAGCGCGTCGGCGAGCCGCCGCACGTCGACGGCGTCGGCGGCGAGCAGGTGGAACGCGATGCGCTGCGCGCTCTTGGGCCCGACGCCGGGGAGTCGGCCGAGCTCGTCGATCAGGTCCTGGACAGCGCCTTCGTACACGCCCCCAGCCTACGGGGCGCGGCCCACAGCGCGGGCCCGGCCCGCCGCCGTCATGACCGACGGCCGCCCTGTCCCGACGTGCTCACGGTCAGACGCCCTGGTCCTGGATCTCCTCGATGATCTTGCCGTCGAGCAGGCTCACGACGAGCGCCGTCCCGACCAGACCGGTCGAGACGATGTCGGGGTCGTCCGCGGACGGGAGGTCGTCCATCGGGTCGACCGTCGACGGCGCGTCCCGCCGGGCGGGCGCCTCAGCGGGTCGGGCGACGCGGGCCGTCGTGGCCGCTGCGATGGCCGCGCGTGCGGCGGAGACCCCGCGCAGCGGGGCTCCCGACGCGTCCACCGGAGCGACCGACGCCGTGCGGCCGGGTGCCTCCGGACGCGGCGGCAGCGCGGGAGTGGCCGGTGCAGGGCTCACGGGCGAGACCGGTGCCCGGGCGGCCGGAGTCTGCGCGCCGGGCGCCGCGCGCGTCTCCGGGGCGCGGTCGAGAACAGGCTCCGGCTCGGGGCCGTCGTCGAGATCGGCCGGTGGCTCGGCAGGCGCCCCCGCGAGCCACGCCTCGTCGGCGGCGTCGAGCCGAGGCTCGGGCGACGGCGACGGCGACGGCGACGAGGCTCCGGCGAGCCAGGCCTCGTCCGCGGCGTCGACCACCGGTCCGGGGTCCGCGTCGCCGCCGGCGACGTCCGTCTCGACCGGTCGCTCCTGCAACGCGACGGCGCCGCGCGGCGCGGACGCGCCCGTCGCGAGCGCGGTCGGGGAGGCAGCCGTGCCGGACGCCACGGTCCCGCCCGGCGCGCCGACCGTCGCGAGTGGCACGGACGCGCTGCCCCCTCCGGAGCCGGTCTCACGACCGGTCCCGCCGGGGCCGGGCGCTGCCGGCCCCTGACCGGGGCCCGTGGGTGCCGGGGCCGCAGGGTCCTGTGCCGAGGTGCGCCCGGCGCCGGCCGCCCCGCCCTCGTCCAGCCGCGCCTCGACCCGCACCTGGAGCCCGAGGGTCTGATACACGACGTCCTGCACCGCATGGACGTGCCGCGACGAGGAGAAGGTGCGCGCGAGGCCCGGCGACGGGAAGGCGAGGAAGAGCACGCCCTGGCCGAGCTCCGCGACCTGCGCGTTCGGGCCGACCAGCGACCACGTGACGGGATTCGCCCGCAGGTTCTCCAGCACCTCGGGCCAGCGCCGCCGGAGCTCCTCGGTCGTGAACGCCGGGCTCGCGGCGCCGGACGGGGCGCTCGCCGTCGGCTGCGCCGGACGGCCTGCTGCCAGCCCTGCGGGGGACGCCTCGGCACGCACGGGCGGCGCCGCCTCCTCGCGCGTCGGCGACGCGGCGTCTTCGTGCGTCACTGCATCGGCGTCCGCGTGGTCCTGCTCCGCCGGACCGGTCGGCTCGACCGGGCCGGTCCGACGCGCGGTACCGGTCTGCTCGACCGGCGGCACCGCCTGCGCCGGGGCGCCGCTGGGCTCCGCGGTCGACGGCGACGTGGGCAGGGCGGGCGGCGCGGCGACCGTGGGCGCGGGCTCGGTCATGCCCGACGGAACGCCGCCCTCGCGCGGTACGGGCGGGGTGTCCGGTGCCGACGGGGCGCCGAGTGCCGGTGCCGAGGCCCGCTCGTCCTCGACGGTCCTCGCCGGGACGGCCGCGGCGCGGGGCTCGGTTGACGGGCGCGCGTCGGTCGGCGCAGCGGCACCGGCCGACGGCTGCACGGCGGGGGCGGACGGGGTCGACCGGGTGGGGCGCAGGGCGGCGCGCACGGCGGCTGCGCCGGTGAGACCGGACGCCGGTGCGGCCGCGGCGGGAGCCGGCCCCGCGCCGTCGGGCACCGGGGCCGCGGCGCCGGCGGGCGTCCCCGCCCCGGGCGAGACGGCTGCCGGCGCGACGGCGACCGTGCCCAGCCCGCCGCGCTCGAGCCGGTCGAGGCGTGCCGCGAACCCGGCCGCGCCGTCGTCGGCCCCGGGCAGGAGCAGCCGCGCCATGAGGAGCTCGAGGTGCAGTCGCGGCGAGGTGGCGCCCGTCATCTCGGTGAGCGCCGCGTTGACGAGGTCGGCCGCGCGCGAGAGCTCGGCGACGCCGAGGTTCTGCGCCTGGGCCCGCATGCGGGCGAGCTGGTCGGCGGGCTGGTCGCGCAGCACGGCCTGCGCCTCGTCGCCGGAGACGGCGATGACGATGAGGTCGCGCAGGCGTTCCAGGACGTCCTCGACGAAGCGCCGGGGCTCGTGCCCGGTGGCGATGACGTGGTCCACGACGCGGAAGATGCTCGCGCCGTCGCGCGCGGCGAGCGCGTCCACGACGTCGTCGAGCAGCGTCGCGTGCGTGAAGCCCAGGAGCGCGACGGCGCGCTCGTACTCCACGGCGCCGTCCTGGGCGCCCGCGATGAGCTGGTCCATGACGGACAGCGAGTCGCGCACGGAACCGCCCCCGGCGCGCGTGACGAGCGGGACGACGCCGCCGCCGATCGTCACGCCCTCCGCGGCGCACAGCTCCTCGAGGTAGGGCCCGAGCACGTCCGGCGGGACGAGGCGGAAGGGGTAGTGGTGCGTGCGCGAGCGGATGGTGCCGATGACCTTGTCCGGCTCCGTCGTCGCGAAGACGAACTTCACGTGCTCGGGCGGCTCCTCGACGAGCTTGAGCAGCGCGTTGAACCCCTGCGGCGTCACCATGTGCGCCTCGTCGAGGATGAAGATCTTGTACCGGTCGCGCGCCGGGGCGAACGCGGCGCGCTCGCGGAGCTCGCGGGCGTCGTCGACGCCGTTGTGCGACGCCGCGTCGATCTCGACGACGTCGAGGCTGCCCGGGCCGCCGCGCGCGAGCTCGACGCACGAGGGGCAGACGCCGCACGGGGTGTCGAGCGGGTTGTCCGGGGTGTTCTGCGCGCAGTTGAGCGTGCGCGCGAGGATGCGCGCGCTCGTCGTCTTGCCGCAGCCGCGCGGGCCGGAGAAGAGGTAGGCGTGGTTCACCCGACCGCTGCGCAGCGCCTGCATGAGCGGCGCGGTCACGTGGTCCTGGCCGATCACCTCGGCGAAGGTCTCGGGCCGGTAGCGGCGGTACAGGGCGGTGCTCACCCCCGTCACTCTAGACGCCGCGTCCCACAGGCACGAGGCCGCTCCGCCGTCGTCGACGCGGAGCGCCGCGAGATCGACCTGAACGTCCGAGATCGACCCTCAGGAGGTCGATCTGGGGACGTACGGGTCGATCTCGGCGGGGGGGGTCAGCGGTGCAGCGCCTTGCGGGCCAGCCAGTTGCCCAGGAGCTGGGCGAGCTGGACGATCGCGATCATGATGAGGACCGTGACGATGACGACGCCCCAGTTGTAGCGCTGGTAGCCGAACCGGAGGGCGAAGTCGCCCAGGCCTCCGCCCCCGATGAGCCCGGCGATCGCCGACATGTCGAGCACCGCGATGAACAGGAACGTGTACCCGAGGATGAGGGGTGCGAGCGCCTCGGGGACGAGGACCGTCGCGATGATGCGCCACGACGACGCGCCCATCGCCCGCGCCGCCTCGACGACGCCCGGGTCGATCCCCACGAGGTTCTGCTCGACGATGCGGCTCGTGCCGAACGCCGTCATGACGGACAGCGGGAAGATGAACGCCTCGGTGCCGAGCGTCGTCCCGACCACCTGCAGCGTCACGGGGCCGAGCAGCGTGACGAAGATGATGAACGGGATGGGCCGGACGATGTTCACGAGCACGTTGAGCACGCCGAAGACCCAGCGGTTCTCCAGCAGGTTGCCGCGCCGGGTCACGTAGAGCGCGATGCCGAGCGCGAGGCCCGCGAGCCCGCCCGTGAGCAGGGCGACCGACACCATCTGGAGGGTCTGCCCGAACGACTCGACCAGCTTCGGCCACAGGAGCTCCCAGTCCCCGTTCATCAGCGTCCTCCGAGGTTGCCGTGGCGGAAGAGGGTCTCGCGGTCGGACCCGTACGGGTCGCCCAGGTCGCCGCCCGCGTCGTCGGGCGCGTCCCCGCCGCCCGGGTCGGCGTCGAGCCGCGCGACGCGCGGGTCGTCGAGGGGCTGGGCCGCGGTCCCCAGGTCCACGACGTCGGCGCGCTCGGCGAGCGCGAGGAGGAACGGGGCGATGCGGTCCTCCGGGGCGTCGAGCTCGACGGTCAGCGACCCGAACGGGCGCTCCCCCACCTCGGAGATGCCGCCGTAGACGACGGACCCGTCGACGTCGTGCTCGCGCAGCAGGCGGAACAGGTCCGACCCGGTGTGCGCGCCCTCCCGTACTCCGACCGTGACGAGCCGGCCCGGGTGCCGCTCGCGCAGGCGGGCGAGCGTCTCGCGCGACGGGCGGTCGTGCAGCGCGGTGCCGACGAACCGCTGCGCGGCGTCGGCGCTCGGCGCGGAGAAGACGTCGTACACGTCGCCCGTCTCGACGACCTTGCCGTGCTCCATCACCGCGACGCGGTGGCACGTCGAGCGCACGACCTCCATCTCGTGCGTGATGACGACGATCGTGATGCCGAGCTCGGCGTTGACGCGCCGCAGGAGCGCGAGGACCTCGCGCGTCGTCTCGGGGTCGAGCGCGGACGTCGCCTCGTCGGCGAGGAGGATCGTGGGCTGCGCCGCGAGCGCGCGGGCGATGCCGACGCGCTGCTTCTGCCCGCCCGAGAGCTGGCGCGGGTACGCCTTCGCCTTGTCGGCGAGGCCGACGAACGCGAGGAGCTCCGCGACGCGCGCGGCCCGCTTCTCGCGCGGCCAGCCGGCCACCTTGAGCGGGTAGGCCACGTTCCCGGCGACCGTCCGGGACGACAGCAGGTTGAACTGCTGGAACACCATGCCGATGCGCGAGCGCACCTCGCGCACGCGGCGCTCGGACAGGCCGGTGATCACCTGGCCGTCGACGACGACCTCGCCGCTCGTCACCGTCTCGAGCGCGTTGACGAGCCGCACGAGCGTCGACTTCCCGGCGCCCGAGTAGCCGATGACGCCGAAGATCTCGCCGCGGCGGATGCTCAGCGAGACGTCGTCGACGGCGTGCACGACGGCGTCGCCCTCGCCGAACGTCTTGCTCACGTGGCGCAGCTCGATCGCGGGCTGCACGTCACCGCCCTCGTCGTGGGGGACGTCGGTCACGTCGGTTCCTCTCGTCGGAGGCCGGGCCTCCGGGCCGGGGCCGCCTGTGCGCCTGGGGTCACCAGGTGGGTCGTCGGGGCCGCCTGTCGGGGTGTGCCGCTCGCCTGCCATCGTCCTCCCCCGGGCACGACGGCGCGCGAGGGCGGACGCGACGTGCGCGCCCGCCCTCGCAGCGACGGCATCAGGAGTTGCGGATGTCGTCCTCGATGCCGGCGAGGATCTCCTGGAGCTCGGCGGGCGAGTTCTCCTTGATGACGGCGGTGCCGCCCGAGGCCTTCTTCTCCGCCTCGACGACCTCCGGCGAGTGGGAGATCGCGACGAGCTTGAGCAGCGTCTCGTCGTCCTTGTCCTCCGCCCGCGCGACCCAGACGTTGATGTAGGGCTTGGCGGCGTCGGAGTCGGGGTCGTCCTGGAAGAGCGCGTCCTCGGGCGTGAGGCCCGCATCCTCGACGAAGTCGTTGTTGATGATCGACGCGTCGACGGACTGGAGCTGGATGGGCGTCTGCTCCGCCGCGACCGGCGTCACCGTCACCTTGGAGGTCGGGAGCACGTCGATCTCGGTCGAGAGCGAGCTCCCGCCGTCCTTGAGCTCGACCAGCCCGGCCTCCTGCAGCACGAGGAGCGAGCGGGCGAGGTTCGTCGGGTCGTTCGGCACGGCGACCTGGCCGCCGTCGGGGATCTCCTCGAGCGACGTGTGCTTGGAGGAGTACAGGCCGAGGGGGTAGACCGCGGTCGCGCCGATCGGCGTCAGGTCCTCGCCCGCGTCGACGTTGTAGCCCGCGAGGAACTGCAGGTGCTGGAACTGGTTGACGTCGAGCTCCCCCTGCGTCACCGCCGGGTTCGCCTGCGTGTAGTCCTGGAGGTCGACGAGCTCGATCTCGATGCCCTCGGCCTCGGCCTGCTCCTGGAACACGGCCCACTTGTCGTCGGACGCACCGACGACGCCGACGCGGATCGGGTCCGCGGCGTCGCCGCTCGCGACGCCGCCCGAGGTGTCGTCACCACCGCCGCAGGCGGTGAGGGTGAGGGCGGCCGTCGCGGCGATCGCGGTCCAGGTCAGACGCTTGCGGGTGGTCGAGAACGACATGGGGGTTCCTTCCGGTGGCGGCGGCGTCGGTCACGGGTGGCGACCGGCACGGCCGGGGTGCAGGGACGGCCCTGCGAGGGGTGGGGTTCTGGGTGCTTCCGGCGGGCCATCAGCCACGCGGCGAGCGGGGGCGGCGTCGTCAGGACGACGCGGCAGGTGCGGCGCAGGTCTCCCTGCGGGTCACGACGGCGTCAGCAGCCGCACATTCGCCCGGTGCGCACGCCACGACAGCACGACGTGCCGGCGCAGGACGCTGCGCTCGGGGTCGTGGTGGCGACGTGGTTCCGGATCATGCCGACATCATGAGCACGCCGACGCCCCGCGCGCCAATCTCCGGGCCGGATCGTCCATCATATGGACGCGAAATTGGTCGCATGGCGAGAATTCGTCGGGAGGAACCGGGAGATACCGGGCGCCAGGCGCCGCCGTGGCACCCGTCTCGCTCTCGGTCAGAGAGATCTGCGCCACACCCGCGACGGCGTGACGGCGAGCCGGGTCCCGGCCGGAGACAGCAAAGGACCCCCCGCACACCCACCAGAGCTCACCTACCCTTGCTGCCTTCCGGCCCTGGGGGAGTTCGGCGAGATGATGCCGCACGAGGGGTCTGCGCCCACCCTAGCCCAGGTCGGCGCCCCACCCGAAACCCGGTCGGGCGCGGGGCGATTCGGCCCGGGCGCCGCCGTCCGGTATCCTCGTTGCGCTGCTGTCGGTGCGCCCCGTGCGCGTCGGCCGTCGCACCAGGAGGATTCGCCTAGTGGCCTATGGCGCACGCTTGGAAAGCGTGTTGGGTTAACAGCCCTCGGGGGTTCGAATCCCCCATCCTCCGCAGACCGAAGGGCCCGCCGCACTCGCGGCGGGCCCTTCGTCGTCGTCCGTCGCACCACGCCCGGACGCCAGGACCGAAAAGGCCCGTCGCACGAGTGCGACGGGCCTCTCGACGTCCCGACGGTCCGACGCGCCGGGACGTGGCGCCGGCGGTGCCGCCGACGGCTACCCCCAGCCTACGGGTGTCTGGCCCGGAACGGCAGGGGTCTCTCGTCCCCAGTGCCCGTGATCTCCGCGACGCGCGTCGCGCGGGGCCCCGCGGCGAGGGGTCAGACGACGTGGCACGGGCGCCCCCCGAGGGTCACGAGCTGCGGGTCGGCACCCGGCGCGCCCGACGCGACGAAGCCGAAGGTCGCGGTCGCGCCGGGCCGCACGGTCGCGTTCCACGACAGGCTGTGCGCGGTGACGGCGGCGCCGTCCCGGCTGGCCTGCGCGCCCCACACGTCGGTGAGCCGCTGGTCCCCGTCGGGGGTCCAGCGCAGCTCCCACCCGTCGAGCGGCGCCGTGCCGGTGTTGCGGAGCTCGACCTGGGCGATGAAGCCGCTGCCCTTCTTGCCCTGCCACGTCCCGTGGACGGTGTACGCGACCTCGCAGGTCGGGCGCTCGACGGGCGGCACGGCGAGCGCGAGGAGCTCCGCGGCCTGCTCGACGAACCACTGCCCCGCGGCGGGGTCCTCGATGCCGCGGGCCGGGTCGAGCGGGCCGCCGGTGCCCCGGTAGCACTTGCCGTCGGACTCTCCCGGCACCTTGATCCACAGGTACGCGTCGACGAACGGGTCGCCGGTGTCCGTCGTGGGTCGCTCGCCGAGCCCGCGGTCGGGCGGGTTGCACCACACCTCGGGGTCGGCGTAGACGCCGGCCGGCGCCGTCCACGGCCCCTGGCCGTTGCGGCTCGTGTCGACGACGACGTGCGGCTGCGCCGCGGGGTCGCGCACGACGCCCGTGTCGACGTACGCCTGGGCGTACGCGGCGTCGGTGAGCCCCCACGTCGAGACGTCGTCCGGGTTCGCCGGGTAGTACTGGCTCGCGCACCACGCGGGCTCCCACCAGCTGTTCACCGACAGGTGCACGCAGTCGCTGATCCACGTCCCGTACTTCACGAGGCGCTCGGTCTCGACGTAGTTCGACGCGTTGACGAACACGCCGTCGGCGCGCTCGACGCCCGCCTTGATCAGGCGGTCGGTGATGTCGCCGACCCCGAGCCACCCGGAGTGCGTCCCGTCGAGGTAGACGGACGTGCCGGGCAGCGCGGTGAGCGCGTCGACGGCGTGGTTGAGCTGGACGAACCGGTCCGCCGCGGCGGTCTCCGGGTCGAGCTCGGCAGGCCGGCACCACTCGGGGTTGCCGTTGATGTCGGTGTACCAGGGGATGATCCCGAGCCCGTCCGGCTCGAGGATCACGATCGCCGGGTCGTCGCCGATCCCCTCGGCGAGGGCGTCCACCCACGCCGTGTAGGCGGCCGTGTCCGCGGCGCCGCCCGCGGAGTACTGCGCGCAGTCGCGGAACGGCAGGTTGTAGACGACGACGGTCGGCACCGACCCGTCGGCCGCGGCCGCCCGGACGACGGACGCGACGTCGTCGCGCACCTCGTCGGGTGCGCCGCCGGTGAACCACGAGGCCGACGGGAAGGACCCGAGGAGCTGGGCGTCGGCGCGGGCCTGCCCGGTGAGCGAGGCGGCGGCCTGGAGGGTCGTGGAGAACGGGTCTACGTAGAGGCGGGTCTCCGGCCCGACGGCGTCGTCCGCCGCGGGGACGGCCGCAGCCGGGGCGGCGGCGGGGGTCGGGACGGGGGCGGCGCCGGCGCTGCCGGCGGCGGCGAGCAGGGGGCTCGCGAGCGCGAGGGCAGCGACGGTGGACAGGACGGCACGACGTCTCATGCGGATCTCCTTCGATCGACACGGGGTGCGGGACGAGCGATGGAAGCGCTCCCATCGCGTCGTGGCCTCCACTCAACCGGCCCCCGCCACCCACGTCAAGGGCCACGGGCCGACAGAGCGCTCCCTCGCGGGTGGACACCCGTTGAACGGGTGTTTAGTCTATTGAACGTGCGTTCAGACCAGCCTTCGCCGACCGACCGCGGCCGCCCCGCGCCGTCGGGCACCGACGACCTCACGACCCGCGCCCGCATCCGGGACGCCGCCATCTCGCGCTTCGCGCGCGACGGGTTCGGCGCGCCGCTGCGCACCATCGCCGCCGACGCGGGCGTGAGCGCCGCGCTCGTCGTGCACCACTTCGGCTCCAAGGACGGGCTGCGCCGCGCGTGCGACGACTACGTGTTCGACGCGGTGCGCGCCGCCAAGACCGACGCCATCTCGCCGCAGGACCCCGCGGCGGGCCCGATGGGACTGTTCGCGCAGCTCGCCGGGATCGAGGACTACGCGCCCGTGTTCGAGTACACGCTGCGCAGCCTCCAGGCGGGCGGGGACCTCGCGCGGTCGTTCGTCGAGCACCTCACGCAGGTCACGCTCGAGTACATGGCGTCGGGCGTCGCCGCGGGCGTGATCCGCCCGAGCCGCGACGAGGCGGCCCGCGCGCGCTACCTCGTCTCCCTCTCCCTCGGGTCCCTGCTCGTCGACGGGGCGCTGCGCGAGCGGACCGAGCCGCGCGACCCCGAGGCCGACCTGCGCGAGTACGTCGAGCGCGTGATGCTCCCCGCGCTCGAGGTCTTCACCGAAGGACTCTTCGTCGAGACGACCCTGCTCGACGCCTACCTGCAGCACACCACCCACCAGGAGGAGACGCGATGACGAGCACGACCCCCGCCGTCGAGGTGCACGACCTGCGCAAGGCCTTCGGTCACGTGCAGGCGCTCGACGGCCTCGACCTCACCGTCCGCGCGGGCGAGGTCGCCGGGTTCCTCGGACCGAACGGCGCGGGCAAGTCGACCACCATCCGCGTGCTGCTCGGGCTGCTGCGGCCCGACTCCGGCAGCGCGCGGCTGCTCGGCAGCGACCCCTGGCACGACGCCGTCGACCTCCACCGGCGCCTCGCCTACGTGCCGGGCGACGTGAGCCTGTGGCCCAACCTCACCGGCGGCGAGGCGATCGACCTGCTCACCCGCCTGCGCGGGAGCGTCGACCCGCAGCGCAAGAAGCTGCTGCTCGACCGCTTCGAGCTGGACCCGTCCAAGAAGGCGCGCACCTACTCCAAGGGGAACCGGCAGAAGGTGGCGCTCGTCGCGGCGTTCGCGTCCGACGTCGAGCTGCTCGTCCTCGACGAGCCCACGTCGGGCCTCGACCCCCTCATGGAGTCCGTGTTCACGCAGTGCGTGCGCGAGGTGACCGCCGAGGGCCGGTCCGTCCTGCTCTCGAGCCACATCCTGGCCGAGGTCGAGAAGCTGTGCGACACGGTGACGATCATCCGCGCGGGACGCACGGTGCAGTCCGGGACGCTCTCCGAGCTCCGGCACCTCACGCGCTCGTCGGTCACCGCCGTGACCGGGCACGACCCGGCGGCGCTCGACGCGCTCGACGGCGTGCACGACCTCGTCGTGGAGCCCGGCGCGGACGGCACGCGGGCGCGGTTCGACGTCGACAACGACCGCGTCGAGGCCGTGCTGCGCGCGCTCACCGACCTCGGCCTGCGCTCCGTCACGGTGAACCCGCCCTCGCTCGAGGAGCTGTTCCTGCGCCACTACGGCGACGAGCTCGCCGTGCTCGACGGGGCGGGCGCGCTGTGAGCGCCCCCGGGACCGCCCGCACGGCCGCACCACCACGCGGGCGGCGCGCCGCCGCCGTCGCGCCCGAGCCGCACCGGCGGGGCCGCGCGGCCACCGGCTGGACCACGCTGCTGCGCTTCGTCCTGCGGCGCGACCGCGTCCGCATCCCCGTGTGGACGGCGTCGATCGCGCTCCTCTTCGGGTACGCGGCCGTCGCGCTGGACACGCTCTACCCGACCGCGGCCGACCGCCAGGCGCGCGCGGCGCTCGTGTCCAGCCCCGCGGGCATCATGCTGTCCGGGCCCCAGTACGGGATCGAGGACTACACGCTCGGCGCGATGATCGCGAACGAGATGGCGCTCACCGTCATGGTCGCCGTCGCGATCATGAGCATCTCGCTCGTCGTGCGGCACACGCGCGCCGAGGAGGAGACGGGCCGGGCCGAGCTCGTGCGGGCCGGGGTCGTCGGGCGCCACGCCCCCGCGACCGCCGCGTTCGTCGCCGCGCTCGTCGCGAACGCCGCCATCGCGCTCGCGACGGGGGCCGTCCTCGTCGCGACCGGGCTCGCGGCCGTCGACTCGTTCGCGCTCGGCGCCGCGGTGGGCGTCACGGGCCTCGTGTTCGCCGCCGTCGCGGTCGTGACGAGCCAGGTGACCGAGCACGCGCGCGCCGCGAGCGGCCTCGCGCTCGCCGTGCTCGGCGTCGCGTTCCTGCTGCGCGCGGTCGGCGACGTCCAGGAGGAGCACGGGAGCTGGGTCTCGTGGCTCTCCCCCATCGGCTGGGCGCAGCAGATCCGCGCGTTCGTCGACCTGCGCTGGTGGCCGCTCGGCCTGTCGGTCGCGCTCGTCGTGCTGCTCCTCGCCCTGGGCGCGGCGCTCGCCGCGCGGCGCGACCTGGGTGCCGGCCTGGTCCCGCCCCGCGCGGGGCGCCCCGTCGCCGCCGGGTGGCTCGCGAGCCCGCTCGCCCTCGCGTGGCGCCAGCAGCGCGCGTCCGTGCTCGCGTGGGGCGTCGGGGTGGGCGTCACCGCGCTCGCGTGCGGGACGTTCGTCGACTCCGTGGGCGACATGGTCGCCGACAACCCCGAGATCGCGCAGATGCTGGGCGACGCCACCGACCTCGTGGGCGGGTTCGTCGCCGTCATGGCCCTGTTCCTCGGGCTCGGCGCGGGCGGGTTCGCCGTCGCGTCGGCCCAGCGGGCCCGCGGCGAGGAGACGGCGGGGCGGCTCGAGCCCGTGCTCGCGACCGGGGTCGGGCGCGTGCGGTGGCTCGGCGGCCAGCTCGTCGTGACGCTGCTCGGGACGTCGGTGCTGCTCGTCGTGAGCGCGCTCGGGCTGTGGCTCGGCGCGCTGAGCGTCGGGGAGGACGCCTTCGGGCTCGGCGACTACCTCGCCGCGTCGTTCGCGTACCTCCCGGCGATCGCGGTCGTCACGGGCGTCGCCGTCGCCGCGTTCGGGTCGCGCCCGGTCCTCGCGTCGCTCGCCTGGGCGCTCCTCGCGTACTCGTTCGTCGTGACGATGTTCGGCGCCCTGCTCGACCTGCCGTCGTGGGCCAGCGGGGTCTCCCCGTTCTGGCACGTCCCCCAGCTCCCGGGCGCAGACGTCGAGCCGTGGCCGTTCGTCTGGCTCACGCTCCTCGCCGTCGCGCTCGTCGCGCTGGGCCTGGCGGGCTTCCGCCGCCGCGACGTCCCCCGCCCCTGACGCCGCGGCAGAGCCCCGGCACCACGAGGTAGAGCCCTGGTAACGCGAGGTGGAGGTCTGGTCGACCCGTGCCCCTGACCACGCCTCTACCTCGGCGGACCGGGGCTCTACCTCGCGTCGGCGTCGGGGCGTCCGGCTAGGCTCGGTCCACTGTGCCCGACCACGGAGGTGACGGTCATGTCCACGCCCGACCAGAGCGACGCGACGCGCTCGGCCAGGGCCACCCTGCACGAGTGGGTCGCCGCGATCCCCACCCAGGAGCCGAGCCGGGGGCCGGACGGCGCGTCGGGCGTCCCCGACCCGCGCACGTGGGTCGCGGCGCTCGCGCTCGAGGGGACGTGGCTCGGTCTCTACCAGGACGCGTACGCGCTCACGGAGGCCGAGTGGGAGGACCTGCTCGGCGACCTCTCCCGGTACGCGGACGTGCGTCCGCCCGCGAGCGCCGTCGTCTTCCGCGACGTGGACCTCGACGAGGACCCGTTCCGCGACGACGAGCGCCCGCTCGTGGACGCCGTCCTGCGGGTCGCGCTCGAGGAGGGCGTCGAGAACCTCACGCTCGCTGCGGTCGCACGCCGCTGCGACCGCAGCGAGTCCACGCTGCTGGCGATGTTCGGCGACGCGGAGACGCTGGTCGACGACGTCGCGCTCGAGGTGCTGCAGTCCGGGTTCGACGACCTCTCGCCGCTGCGCCTCGACCCGTCGCGCGCGGCGGTGGCCGCGTCGGTCGCGGCGCTGGACGACTCGCGCAAGGCCGCGGCACTCCTGCGCCTGTACGCGCTGGGCGGGGTCGCGCGCGACGACGTCCCGGAGGGGCAGCACGAGGTGCACGCGCTCGTGCTGCGCGCGTGGCGCGAGGAGGGCGCGCCGTCGTCGCTCGTGCTCGCCGCGCTCGCGTGCGACGGCTGGCGCGCGGGCGAGCTGCAGCGGGCGCTGCTGTTCCCGCCCGCGCTGCCGGGTGCGGTGGTGCGCGAGCTGGCGCGCCTCGTCGACGACGCGGCGGGTCACTCCTCGAACCGGTAGCCGGCGCCGAGGCTCCTGACGAGCTGCACCTCGGCCGCTGCCCGGGCCGGTGGACACGTCTGCGGGCTCGCCCGACGGTCAGTACGGTGCTCGCCGACGCGAAGGACGCGGGTGCTCCTCGTGGGGAGATCGTGACGACCGCGTGACCGACACCCCGACGACCTGGGCGTGGGCCGCCGTCGGGCCTCTAGGATGTCCCGCATGATCTTCAAGGCCGTCGGCGACGGGCGCCCCTACCCGGACCACGGCCGGGTGACCGCCCGCGACTGGGCCGAGGTGCCCCCGCGTCAGGTGCGCCTCGACGAGCTCGTCACCACCAAGCGCACGCTCGACCTCGACGCGCTCCTCGCCGAGGACTCGACGTTCTTCGGCGACCTCTTCGCGCACGTCGTCGAGTACGAGGGCGTCCTCTACCTCGAGGACGGGCTGCACCGCGCCGTGCGGGCCGCGCTCCAGCAGCGCGCCATCCTGCACGCCCGCGTCCTGACCGTGCGATGAGCGCGGGGTCCGGTAGGTTTCTGGCGTGACCACCCGCCCCGACACCGCGCGCACCGAGCGGCGCCGACGCATGCACGAGCGCCAGGCCGTCGTGTTCGGGCTGCTCATCGCCGCGCTCGCCGTCGTCGGGCTCGGCGCGCTGGCCGTGTACACGGGGGCGATCGAGGCACCGTTCGACCGGCCGCTGTCGTCACCCGAGGCGGTCGACGACCTCGCGCACGTCGAGGTCCCCTGCCTCCCCGAGGGCACCCTCCCCGTGGCGACCGGCGACGTCCAGGTCAACGTCTACAACGCGTCCGGCAAGGACGCCCCCCTGGGTCGCCTGAACGAGGACCTCCTCACGTCGCGCGGCTTCGCGGTGATCTCCACGGGCAACGCGCCGGACCTGGACGGCGACGGGAAGTCGGACGTCATGGCGCAGACGCAGATCCACTTCGGGGCCGCCGGCCTCGCGCAGGCGTACACGCTCGCCGCGCACTACGACGACCCCGGCCTCGTGCTCGACGCGCGCGAGGACGCCACCGTCGACCTCTACGTGGGCGCCGACTTCGAGGACGTCGTGGACCCCGAGCTCGTCGGCCTGTCCGGCGACGTACCGCTCGAGAGCCGCACCGGGTGCGTCGCGATCGAGGAGATCACCCCCCAGCCGCTGCCCGTGCCGCCCGCGGAGGGCTGAGCACGTCCTTCGCCCGGCGCCCGCCGAGCCCTCACGACCGCCGAACGGTACCCATGAGCACCCTGCCCCTCCGGCCCGCCCGGACCACCGACCCCGACGAGGTCGACCGCCTCTACGAGATCTGCCTGCGGACCGGCGCGTCCGGCGCGGACGCGACCGCGCTGTACACCGACCCGAGACTGCTCGGCGAGGTCTACCTCGGGGCGTACCTCGCCCTCGAGCCGTCGCTCGCGTTCGTCGTCGAGGTCGACGGCGTGGCCGCGGGCTACGTGCTGGGGGCGCGCGACACCACCGCGTTCGAGGCACGGTCCGAGCGGGAGTGGTGGCCCCCGCTGCGCGAGAGGTACCCCCTCGGCAGCTTCCCGGAGGGCTCGCGCGACGAGGCGCTGGTCCGCCAGATCCACCGTCCGCACCGCACCGACCCGTCCGTGCTCCGCGACTACCCCGCGCACCTCCACGTCGACCTGCTGCCCGCCGCGCAGGGCGGCGGCAACGGCCGCCGGCTGATGGACGCGCTGTTCGACGCCCTGCGCGCCGCCGAGGTCAAGGGCGTCCACCTCGGCGTCGCAGAGGACAACGTCTCCGCGATCGGCTTCTACGAGCACCTCGGCTTCACGCGCCTCGACGTCCCGGAGGGCCTGGTCCTGGGCCTCCGCCTCTGACCCGGCCCCCGCCGAACCTGGGATCGCTCCTCACGTGCGGCTCGTCCTGGGGAGAGATCCCGTGTTGGCGCCGAACCCTGGGTCTCTCCCCACCGCCGCGCGCGTCTGAGGAGCGATCCAGGGGTCGACACTCCCCCGCGAGGCGGAACCTGCCTCGCCGGTTTCCACAGTCCCTTCGTTCGAGGGTTCCGTCCACAGGGCCGTCCGGTGGGCTCCTCCGACGACGCCAGGTGCGCTGGGATGCGACCCATGCCGCCTCGTTCTCCGGTACCGCAAGCCATCCGCGCCGTCGCCGCCCAGCAGGAGTCGCTCATCTGCACGAGGCAGTGCCTCGACGCCGGGATCGGCCCGAACGTGCTGACCCGCCTCGTCCGCTCGGGGTCATGGGCACGGATCACCGCCGGCGTGTACGACCTCGACCCGACACCCCCGCCCACCCGGCCGCCTGACTCCCGACGCCGCCGTGCTGCCTGGGCAGCGCTGCTCGCCTTCGGCCCCGAGGCGATCGCCGTCGGACCGTGCGCGCTCGCGTTGCTCGGCGTTGCCGGCCTGCCCTCACGCGTCGTCCCGCAGGCGACGTTGCCCGGTGCTCGCGGGCTCGAGTCCCGCGACGGCATCCGCCTGCGCATGTTCGACGACGGGATGACGGTCGTGCGGGTGGGCGACCGGTACGTCGCGGCCCCCGAGTGGGCTCTGGCCCAGGCGGTGCCCGAGCTCGACCGGCCCTGGGCCGTGTCGGTCATGGACTCGGCTCTCCATCTCGGGCTGGTGTCGACCGAAGGTCTCGACCGCGCGCACGACCACGCCCGTGGTCGTCGGGGTGTCGCGCGGACGCACTCGTGGTGGGAGCTCGCGGACTGTCGTGCGGAGTCACCGTTGGAGACCTGGGTACGGCTCGACTGCCTCGATGGCGGCGTCCCGCCGGACACGCTCCAGGTCCCGTTGGTCGGGTCGAGCGGGCGGGAGCGACGCGGCGACCTGGGATGGCTGCTCGACGACGGCCGCTGGGTCGTCGCCGAGGCCGACGGCGCGGAGTTCCACGACACGCCGAGCGCGGCCTTCGCCGACCGGGAACGGCACAACGACCTCGTGACCGCCGACGTCGCAGCGGTGCTTCGGTTCACCTCCGCCGACACGCGCGTGCCGGGCCGCGCCGCGACCACGGTCCACCGCGCGCTCCTGTCGACGGGACGCCGTCGTGCCGCGTGACGCCAGGACGCCGAACCCGGGACCACTCCCCAGCGAAGGCTTCAGTTGGGGAGAGATCCCGGGTTCGGCATCAGCGCGGACCGTTCGTCAGCGGGCGTCCTCGATCGTGTCGTGGACGATCGGCTCGTCGCCGCCGGGGGCCGACGCCGGGCTGGCGGGCTCCTGGGTCGTGCCGCGCCACCGCGCGATGTTCCGCATGAGGTGGTAGATCACGAGCGCCGCGGCGGTGCCGAGCGCGATGCCCTCGAACGTCAGGTCGCCGACGGCCCAGGTGAAGTTGGCGATGCCGATGACGAGCGGCACGGCGGCGGTCGTGAGGTTGACGGGGTTGGAGAAGTCGACCTTGTTCTGCACCCAGATGCGCGCACCGAGGATGCCGATCATGCCGTAGAGCATCGTCGCCGCCCCGCCCAGGACGCCGGCGGGGATGGTCGCGATGAGCGCGCCGAACTTCGGCGAGAGCGAGAGCACGAGCGCGGTCGCCGCCGCGACCCAGTAGGCCGCGGTCGAGTAGACGCGCGTCGCGGCCATGACGCCGATGTTCTCGGCGTACGTCGTGGTGCCCGACCCGCCGCCGACGCCCGCGAGCGTCGTCGCGACGCCGTCCGCGAGGAGCGCGCGCCCGGTGAGGTCGTCGAGGTTCTTGCCGGTCATCGCCGCGACCGACTTCACGTGCCCGACGTTCTCCGCGATGAGCACGAGCACGACCGGGACGAACAGGCCGAGCACGGCGACGTCGAACGTGGGCGTGACGAACTCGGGGAGCCCGATCCAGTCGGCCTGGCGCACCGCGTCGAACGACACCTCCCCTTGGATCACGGCCACGACGTAGCCGACGATCACGCCGACGAGGATCGAGAGGCGCCCGATGATCCCCTTGAACAGGACGCTGACGAGGATGATCGCGGCCAGCGTGACGACGGCCGTGACCGGCGCCTGCTGGAAGTTCCCCCACGCCGCGGGGGCGAGGTTGAGGCCGATGAGCGCGACGATCGTGCCGGTGACGATCGGCGGCATGACGATGTCGATCCACCGCGCGCCCGCGACGTGCACGAGCAGGCCGACAGCGGCGAGCACGAGGCCGGTGACGAGGATGCCGCCGACGGCCACCGACTGGCCCTGCGACGCGGTCGCGGCGCCGATCGGGGCGATGAACGCGAAGCTCGACCCGAGGTAGCTCGGCAGGCGGTTGCCGGTGATGAGCAGGAACCCGACGGTACCGATCGCGGAGAAGAACAGCGTCGTCGCGGGCGAGAACCCGGTGAGCAGCGGCACGAGGAACGTCGCGCCGAACATGGCGACGACGTGCTGCATACCGATCCCGATGGTCCGCGGCCAGGTCAGCCGCTCGTCGGGGTCGACGACGTCCCCCGGCGCGACCGTCTTCCCGTTCCCGTGCAACCGCCACCCGATGGCGCTCATGTCTCTCCCGTCCGTGAAGTTCGTGTGAAGACCCCCGGAGCAGGGTAGTGCCAGTGCCGAACCCGGGGTTCCTCCTCGCGCGAGCGGTCCGGTGAGGAACGACCCCGGGTTCGGCGTCGATGGTCCTACGCCGCGGCGTGCACCAGGAGCCACGCGAGGAGGTAGCTGCGGGTGTTGCCGTCGTCGATGCGTTCCTCCGGGAGGGTGCGGGCGACGTCCAGGGCGGCCGCGGCGTCGTCCGGGCCCGCGAGCGCCGCGTACATGAGGAGCTGGTCGCCGAACAGCACGTCCCACGTCGCCGGGTCGTCGCGCGGGCCGGCGAGCGCCTCGTCGATGTTGGCCCGGATGCGCTCCGGGTCGCCCCCGAGGTACCCGGCGACGGGCTGCATCGGCAGCACGAGGATGCCGAGCATCGCGCTCGGCTCGGCGCTGAACCACGTGGCCCAGTCGCGCTTCCCGCCCCACACGAGCGACGTCACGGTGTGCCCGAACCCGTCGATCGCCGGGTCGTCGCGGTCGAAGTCGGTCCAGTACGCGCGCGCCGACGTCGCCTCGGCGGACAGCAGCCAGCGCGCCTGCGCCTCGAGCGCCGCATTCCCCGACGCCTGCGCCCACAGCGCCAGCCCGTTCCACGCGGACACCGCCTCGGACGCGGACTCCTGGTTGTTCCCGTCCGCGAAGGGCGCGTACCCCGACGCCCACGAGTGGCCGGCGTACGCGTCGAACGCGCGCAGCGCCGGGAAGTCCTCGTCGCCCGCGCCGGACGCGACGTCCGCGGCGAGCAGGTCGAGCACGGGCGCGAGGTCCGCCGCGAGCGCCGGGTCGTCGGCTGCGACGACGCCCGCGGCGTAGAGGAAGTACCCGTAGTGGAAGTGGTGGTCGTTGAGCTCGTCCGAGCCGAACGACGGCGTCCGCCCGACGACGCTGCGCACCTCGGGGTCGTAGACGAAGCAGCGCGCGTCGCGTCCCGCGCACCCCGCGGGCTCGGCCCACTCGCGCAGCGCGGCCGAGAGGTCGTCGCGCAGCGGAGCCGCGACGTCGTCGAGCCCGAGCTGTTCGGCGAGCACGAGCAGGTTCGCGTCGCGCGCGAGCGCCTTGCCCCCGAAGTACGTGTCCGACGGCACCTCGAGAGACCCCGCCTCGAGCGCCGCGGCGTCGGCCCGCACCTGCTGGGCGAGCTCCGTCGTCTCGTCCTCGCCCAGCCCGGAGAGGTCGAGCGCCCCGGCGGGTTCGACGGCGGGACTCGACCAGGCGAGCGTGCTCGCCGTGCACACGTCGACCGTCCCGAGCACGGTCGCGTAGGTGCCCAGGCCGCACGACGCGCCGTCGCTCTCGCGCTGGTGCGGCAGCCGCACGACGACGGTCCCCGGCCCGGGCTCGTCACCTCCGGTCTCGTAGGTGATCGCCGTGGTGGCGGCGTCGTCGGCCACGCCGTACGCGAGGGTCGTGCCCGTGACGGGGTGCGCGGCCGTCTCGGCGAGCGCCGCGACGGCACCGTCCGGGGCGCCGTCGGGCACGGGGAACCACGCGACGGAGTCGCCCGCGGCGAGGTCGAGCGAACGACCGTCGTCGGACAGCGCGCCCTCCGCCCCGACCAGCACGTACTCGCGTCCGCCCGCCTCGGTCGTGACGAGCCCGTCCTCCGCCGCGTCGAACGCGACGGTGAGCGCCGCGGTCCGGTCCGTCGCCGCGGTGTACCGCAGGACGGGCGACCCCTCGACGAGGGCCACCGTCCCCAGGACGGAGCCTGCGTCGTCGAGCAGGTCGAGGGTGACGGATGCGGTGTCGTAGGCGGTGACCTCGACCGACTCCGCCCCGACGTCCACGCCGACCCGCGGCACGAACGGGCCGAGGATCGACTGCTCGGTGACCTCGACGTCGGGCAGGCCGAACGCGAACCCGCCGTCGGTCACGCCGAACGCGAGCGGCACGGGGAACACCGGAAGCGGCTCGTCGCCGAACGCCAGCCCGGAGAACCAGCGGTTGGTCGGCGGGACCAGGCCGTCCGCGAGCCGGGCTGTGGGCATCGGAGCGACCGACTCCTGCGGCAGGATCGACAGGTCGACGTCGGGGACGGTGCCGGTCAGGTCAGCGGCGGGGTGCCCGACGGCGGAGCCCGCCCCGGGCGGCCCCGTCGCCCCGGGCGACACGTCCGTCTCGAGCAGCCCGCACCCGGTGACGAGCGCTGCCGATGCGAGCACCGCCGCGACCACCCGGCCCCGAGATCGGCCCGAGCGTCCCAGATCGACCTTCGGGAGGTCGATCTCGTGACGCACGGGTCGACCCCGGCGGGGCGTCACAGCCCCACCTTGCGGAGGAACTCGCCGAACGACTCGTCGACCCCGGCGAGCGGGCCGTCGTCGTGCAGCTCGATGCTCGCCGTGACGGGCGTGCCCGACGCGACGAGGCCGTGCTCGGCCCCGCGCACGAGCGCGTCGCTCGTCACCTCGATCGTGGCCTCCGCCTGGTTGGCGGTGTTCTGCACCGCGACCGACGCGACCTCGCCCGCGACCTCCGCCTGGTTCGGCAGGACCACCGTGACCTCCGCGCCCTGGCGGACGCGTGCGAAGTCGCTCGGGTCGAGCGTCAGACGGGCGTCGACGAACAGCGACCCCTCCCGCTCGAGCGACGCGACGACCTCTCCCGCCTGGACGAACCCGCCCTCGCGGGCCGCGACGTGGGTGACGACGGCGTCGTAGGGAGCGACGAGCGTGATCGTCCCGTCGGGCGCCACCTGGTACGCGGACGTGTCCGCGCTGACGAGCCCGAGCGCGATGTCGTGCTGGAGCGTCAGGCTGCTCACGGTGAACAGGGGGTCGCCCGCGGCGACCTCGTCCCCCTCGGCGACCTCCGCCGCGGTGACGGTCCCCGCGTAGTCGCTGCCGACGTCGAGCACCTCCGCCCGGATGGTGGCCGTCGTGCTCGTCGCCTGCCCGAGGCGCCGGTTCATCACGAGCGTGAGCGCCGCGCACACGAGCACCACCACGAGCAGCCCGCCCACGAGGCGGAACCGGTTCGACCAGGTCATGCGACACCTCCGAGGGGACCGTGCGTCTCGAGGTGAGACGACAGCGTGGCGGCGGGGAGTGCGGACGACGCCGGGTGACTCGACCTCGAGGCGGCGGGGAGGGGAGGCCGCGCCGGGTCGGGGCGGGTCTGGCGGGAGGCGCCGAGGGACGAGGTGCCGGATGGTAGACCCGGCGCGGCCTCCCCTCCCCGCCGCCGGACGGAACGCACAGCACGCCGCGAAGCACGCGACTCACGCCCAGCCGTCACGACGAACGCCCCGAGGATCAGAGTGTTGGTGACGTTCCACGCGAGCGCGAGGCTCGGCATCGGGTCGCCCCACTCCTTCCAGACCCCCACCACCGACGTCACGAGCAGGAACGCGAAGAACAGCACCTGCGGGATCATGTAGTTGAACGGCGAGGAGACCTTTCCCTTGCTCCCGGTCACGTGCCACGCCTGCTCCTTGCCCGTCAGCGCGTTCCACATAGCCTTGGTGTAGATCGGGAACGACACGGACGCGAGCATGAGCACCTCCCACCGGAACGACCCGAGCGTGAAGAACGCGATGGCGATCTGGAGGACGTAGAACCCCGCGTAGTAGAGCAGCCACGTGCCCCACGAGATGGTGAGGTTCATGGGTGTGAGGTCGAGGTAGATCTGGAGCGGCGGCACGAGCAGCAGCACGAGCGGCGCGATGCCCGCGAGGTAGTGCGTCGCGGTGACGGTGTACTGGAGCCGCTGGTCGAGCGTGAGGGTGCGGCGCGGGCTGAGCGGGTTGTGCTGGAGCAGGATCTCGAACCCGCCGGTCGCCCAGCGCAGCTGCTGCTTGGTGTACGCCTCGACGGTCTCGGGGGTGTCGCCGACGGCGAGCGTCGTGGGGATGTAGATCGTGCGCCACCCGCGCTCGTGGAGCATGAGCGACGTCCACACGTCCTCCGACTTGGAGTCGGTGTGCATGCCGCCGATGTCGTCGATCGCGGCACGGCGGAAGATGACGTTGGTGCCGACGCAGAACGCGGCGTTGAACCGGTTCCGGCCGGGCTGCACGAACCGGTAGAAGACGGCCTGCATGTACCCGGCGCCGCGCGAGATGAGGTTGTCGAGGTTCCCGTACGTCTGGGGGGTCTGGACGAACGCGACGTCGTCCTTGACGAAGAACGGCACGGTCTCGACGAGGAGCTCCGGCCTCGCGACGAAGTCGGCGTCGAGGATGACGAAGAAGTCGCCCTTGGCGATGGCGAGCGCGTGGTTGACGTTGCCGGCCTTCGCGCCGTTGCTCGACAGGCGCCGCACGTAGCGTGCGCCGAGCTGGGCGGCGAGGTCGCGCACGTCGTCGGACCGGCCGTCGTCGAGCACCCACGTGCGGTGCGTGCCGCGCAGCGCGACGGCGGCGCGGACCGTGCGCGCGATGGTGTCGAGGTCCTCGCCGTAGGTCGTGATGAGGACGTCGACGGCGACGGGGCGGTCGTGGAGGTAGAGGTTCCAGCGCGTCGGGTCGTCCTCGGCGCCGTCCCGGATGATCTCGGGGACGTCGAACAGGCGGTCCTTGGCGTGGTGGAACGAGAACCCGCGCGGGTCGTGCCCGCTCGACAGCACGGTCCACATCGCCAGCAGCGCCTGGGCGACGAGCACCGTCTCGGCCGTGATGACCATGACGTAGGGCAGCGTGTCGCCGCGGTTCGCGGGGTTGAGCAGGAACACCGCGTACGCGACGACGCCGAGCGTCGCGAGCAGCATGATCATGACGAGCGACGGCGAGCGCGCGGCGGAGTTCTCGTCGCGCGGCGGGCCGGTCGGACGGTCGGCGTTGGCCCGCGGGCCGAACGGGGCGGGCCGCACGTGCTGCGTGCGGCGCGGGGTGACGACCAGGCGGTCGAACTCGGATACGGCCATCGCGGGTCCTCGGCTCTCGACGGGTCCCGTGCAGGACCCCGGGGGTCGGGCAGTGGACGGGGGAGTCGGCGGGCAGATGCCGGCCGGCTCCCGAGCCCGGGTGCGGCGACGTCGTCGGCGTCGTGAGTGCGTGCGTGGCACTTCTGTCGAGCCCCCTGCCAGGCGCCCTCGCGCGGAGGTGCCCGGAGACGGATCGAGGTGGCCCGCTCGGAGCGGGCCACCTCGTCGTCTGCGCCGAAGGTAGCGGTACGAGGCGGTCGTTGTCACGGGTCGCGCGAGCGGTGGCCGCCACCGCCTCGGCGCGTGGCAGCGAATGTGAACGGACCGGTCGAGACCCGGCGCTGCACCGTCCTCGCGGCCCGGATCGTTGGCGCGGCGCCGCTCCCGTCCCCGCCCGACGCCGTCCCGCCCCACGCGGTGAACGCTCACCCGAGCGGCGGTCCGCACGGCCCGGAAACGCACCGTTCACGGACGGAAACGGAGAATTCACGGCGCCGACGCTCCGCACGTCCGACGGGTGGACGCCCCGGAGGGCGAGCCGGCCGTCCACAGAGATCGCGCCGCCACGCACCGAGGGACGGTCACCGCTACCGCACCGGGAGGGTGTAACGCACCGGCGAGCACCGGACATGAGACGGTCGTCCACGTCGCCCGGTCGAGAGGACCCCGGATGCCCGCCCCTGACCGCCCGCCCGAGCGGACCCCGTCGGCCCCACCGCCGGACGAGGACCGCGCGGCCCGGTTCACCGCCCTGTTCGAGGCCACGCACCGTCCCCTGCTCGCCTACGCGGTGCGACGCGTGGCCGACCCGTCCGACGCCGCCGACGTCGTCGCCGAGGCGTTCCTCGTCGCCTGGCGACGCATCGACGACGTCCCGGTCGGGGACGACGCGCGACCGTGGATGTTCGGCGTCGCACGCCGGGTCCTGGCCAACCTCCACCGGGGCGCGCGGCGCCGGCTCGCCCTCGCCGACAGGCTCCGCGCCGAGGTCGCGGAAGCGGTCCCGCCGCCGACCGGCGAGGTGAGCGACGTCGAGCGCGCGCTCGCGCTGCTCGGCCCCGACGACCAGGAGCTGCTGCGCCTCGTCGCGTGGGAAGAGCTCGCGCGCGACGAGATCGCCCTGGTGCTCGGCATCTCGCGCGCCGCGGTCCGGGTGCGCCTGCACCGGGCGCGCCGGCGGCTGGCCGAGCAGCTCGACGGACTCGTGGCGCCCGGCGCACCCGGCGCACCGGCGTCAGCGCCGCAGCGGAAACGGGACGACCCGACCGGACACGTGGTCACCGGGTGGGGACGACCCCGCCCCGGAACCGAGGAGGCACGATGACGGACCCGATGATGCAGCTGCGCAGCGTAGACCCGGCCCGGCGTGCGGGTCTCGGTGCCGTGGACGAGGCGGCGTTCGCCGCCCTGCGCGAGGAGATCCTCATGACCACCACGCTCGATACGGCGACCACCGCACCCGCCGCACCCCCGTCACGTCGTCGACGGCTCGGGCGCCGCGGCGCGGTCGCGCTCGGACTGGCCACCGTGCTCGCGGGCGGCGGCGTCGCGTACGCGGCGGTCCAGGCGTTCCGCGGCTCGTCGGGCGAGGGGGTCACCTGCGTGAGCGCCTGGAGCCCCGACGTCGCCGACGGGCTCGACGTCGACGCGGCCGGGCCCTGGCTCACCGGCGACCCGTACGCGGACTGCACCACGCTCCTCGCGGAGCAGGGCCTGCCGCCGATCGAGGACCCGGTGGCCTTCGCCTGGGACGGCCAGACGTACGTCGCCCCGGCCGACCAGGTGCCCGACGGCGTCGAGCGGCTCGAGGGCCGCTCGGCGGTGGACCCCGCCGTGGTCGAGCTGCAGCAGAGCGTGACCGACCGGGTCGACGGCGGGGCGAGCACGTGCCGCACCGTCGCCGAGGGTGTCGCCTGGGCCGAGGACGAGCTCGACCGGCTCGGCCTGGACGACTGGTCCGTCGAAGAGCGGGACGCGCTGCCCGAGCCGGTGGGCGAGGCGCAGGTCTGCGCGGAGGTGGCGGTCGACGTCGGCGGGCGCGCGATCGTCGTCGGGGGGACGACGGGCTCGGACGGGATCCTGGAGGACCCGCTGGTCGCCGGGATCGTGGCAGCGCTGAGGAGCGGGATCACCGACCGGTGCGTCTCGCTCGACGAGGCCCGGGTCGTCGCCGACGACGCCCTGACGGCGGTCGACGGCCCGTTCCCGACGACGAGCGTGCCGGACGAGAGCGTCACCTGTGCACGCGTCGACCTGGTCGTCGGCGGCAGCTTCCAGGCCACCGTCTACGGGCCGACCACCGCCGGCTGAGCGACCACCGCCCGGTCGACGCCAGCCGCGCTGGTGGGGCCGCACCCCTCCCCGGGGGGGGGGGGGGGGGCCCCGCGCCGCGGGGGGGGGGGGGGGGGGCGCGGGGGGCCCCCCCCCCCCCCCGCCCCGCGGCGGGCGCGGGGGGGGGGGGGGCGCGGGGCGC
>NZ_JBHJYJ010000021.1:54209-57351 GCF_042269845.1 Cellulosimicrobium sp. NPDC055967
CCGGGCCCCCCCCCCCCGCCTGCGCCACCCCCCCCCGCGCCCCGCCCGCCGCGCTGGTGGGGCCCCCCCCCCCCCCGCGCCGCGCCGGCCCGCCCGCCGCGACGCGGGTGTGGGCGTCAGGGAAGCTGCGGCACGACCTCGCTCGCGATGAGGTCGAGGTGGTCGAGGTCGTGCAGGTCGAGCACCTGGAGGTAGAACCGGGTGGCGCCCTGCTCGGCGGCGGCCGCGACCTTGTCCGCGACCTCGGAGACCGTCCCGGCCAGGCCGTTGCGCCGCACCTCGTCGGGCTCGCGGCCGATCGCCTCGGCCCGGCGGCGGAACTCCGCCTCGTCCTTGCCCACCGCGACGACGAACGCGGCGGAGTACACGAGCGAGTCGGGGTCACGGTCGGCGTCGAGGCACGCGGCGCGCACGTTCTCGAACCGCTCGGGCAGGACGCCCGGGTCGGGGAACGCCGCGTTGAACTCGCTCGCGTACCGGGCCGCGAGCGCCGGGGTGCGCCGGGGCCCGTGGCCGCCGACGATCACCGGGACGCGCTCCTGCGCGGGCTTCGGCAGGGCCGGGGAGTCCGTGAGCGTGTAGTGCTCGCCGCTGAACGAGAACGTCTCGCCGACGGGCGTCTCCCACAGCCCGGTGATCACCGCGAGCTGCTCCTCGAGGATCCCGAACCGCTTCTCCGGGAACGGGATGCCGTACGCCTCGTGCTCACGGGAGTACCAGCCCGCACCGAGACCGAGCTCGACCCGGCCACCCGACATCTGGTCGACCTGCGCGACCTGGATCGCCAGCACGCCGGGGTGGCGGAACGTCGCCGACGACACGAGCGTGCCGAGCCGGATGCGGCTCGTCTCGCGGGCCAGACCGGCGAGCGTCGTCCACGCGTCGGTCGGGCCGGGCAGCCCGTCGCCGTCGCCCATGACGAGGTAGTGGTCGGAACGGAAGAAGGCGTCGAAACCGAGGTCCTCGGTGGCCTTCGCGACCGCGAGGAGGTCGTCGTAGGAGGCGCCCTGCTGGGGCTCGGTGAAGATGCGCAGGTCGATCTGGGTCATGCCGTCACCCTGCCACACCGGGTGACTGCCCCCGCCCGCAGGAGACCGCGTCCCGCGAGGTAGAACGTCCAGTCGCGAGGTAGAACGCGCAGAGCTCTACCTCGCGGCGTGACGTTCTACCTCGGCGAAGGCACCGGGCGGCGGTGCGGTCAGTCGGCGAGCGGGACGAGGTCGAGCTCCTGGAACTCCGCGACCTCGGGGACCCAGCGGTCGGCGACGAACCCACGGTGGTCCGGGTGGGCGTCGTACGCGGCGTACGCGGCGTCGTCGTCGAACACCATGGAGAACTGGAACGCCAGCGGGCTCTTGGCGCTCACCTGGCGCGAGACCGTGAAGTCCCGCACCCCCGGGATCGCGGTGAGCGTGCGGCGCGCGGTGCCGAGGAACTCGGCCTCCTCGGCGCTGCCGACAGGGTGGACGAGGCGGAAGGCGACGGTGTGCTGGATCACTCCCCCACCATAGGCTGGCGGCCATGCGCGTGAGCACCGTGATCCTGCCGATATACCCGTGGCGCGAGGGCCGGGAGGTGTGGCACGAGGCCGACGACCTCGGGTTCCACGCCGCCTACACGTACGACCACCTGTCGTGGCGGACGTTCCGCGACGGGCCGTGGTTCGGCGCGGTCCCGACGCTCGCCGCGGCGGCGGGCGTGACGGAGCGGGTGCGTCTGGGCACGCTCGTGTCGTCGCCGAACTTCCGGGAACCGGTGACGTTCGCGAAGGACGTCATGACGCTCGACGACCTCTCGGGCGGGCGGGTCACCGTCGGTCTCGGCGCGGGCACGACGGGCTTCGACGCGACGGTCCTCGGCGGCGAGCCGTGGTCCGCACGGGAGCGGGCGGACCGTCTGCGCGACTTCACGGTCCTCCTGGACCGCCTGCTCACCGAGCCCGCGGTGACGCACGACGAGGGCCACTACCGCGCGCACGAGGCGCGGACCATCCCCGGTCCGGTCCAGTCCCCGCGCGTGCCGTTCGCGATCGCCGCGACGGGTCCGCGCGGGCTGCGGCTCGCTGCGCGCTACGGGCAGGCGTGGGTGACGACGGGCGACGGCCGCCTGGGCGACGACGCGACCCCGGCACGGTCGCGGGCGGCGGTCCGCGACCAGGTCGAGCGGCTCGAGGGCGCGTGCGCCGACGCCGGGCGGGACCCCGCGTCGGTCGAGCGGATCCTGCTCACCGGCTTCACGCCCGACCGGGCGCTGGAGTCGGTCGACGCGTTCGTCGAGGCGGCGCGCGGCTACGCCGAGGTCGGCATCACGGAGATCGTCGTCCACCGGCCCGTCCCGGGCACGCAGTTCGCCGCGGACCAGCGTGTCTTCGAGCAGATCGCGACCGACGGCGCCGCGCAGGTCGCCGACCTCTAGGGCCTGTTTCGGAAGTGGTCAGCGGTGGCTGATCCAGTCCAGGAGGTGGCTCGTGATGGTGGTGTGGTCTGCCTCGGTCGTGGTGTGCTCGCCGGTGGCGGCGTCGCGGTGCTCGATCTCGTAGCCGCCGAGTGCTCCGGGGCGGGTGTGGACCGAGATCGACCAGTCGATGTCCTCGTCGTCGGGGTAGATCACGAAGAACGTGTTGGTCGTGGCGTTCAGGTCCGCGAGCATGCCCAGGATCTCGACGTGGCCGGGGTCCTGGACGTAGTCGCCGTCCTCGGTATCGGCGTAGCACGGCGGCCGCTTGGACAGCCAGGACGGCAGCGAGTTGTTCACACCGGTCAGGATGCCAGCGCCTGGCCCGCCCGGACGACGGCGGTGATCCAGTCGTCGAGCGCGGCGACCTTGACGGTCGCCTCGTAGCGGAGCTGGAGCTTGTCATATCGGGTCGCGACGGCCCGGTGGCGTTTGAGGCGGTTGAACATGCACTCCACCGCGTGGCGGGCCTTGTAGTCCTCGTAGTCGACCTTCGGTGGGCGACCACCTTTGGAGCCCTTCGCCAGGCGGTTCGCGCGGTGGTCCTTCTTGTCCGGGATCGTCGCCGCGATGCCCCGCCCACGCAGCCGCTCGCGGTTCGCGGCCGAGGCGTAGCCCTTGTCCGCCCGCACCCGCTCTGGCCGCGTCCTGGGCCGACCGCCGCGCCCGCCGGGCCGCTTCACGCGGA
>NZ_JBHJYJ010000022.1:0-53546 GCF_042269845.1 Cellulosimicrobium sp. NPDC055967
GCACGACCCCGCGTACGGCCGACTGCTCGCCCGGCCCGACAACGCGCACGCCCTGGCGGGGTCCTGGTCCGTGAAATCCTGCGCGCCCGCGACCGTCCGGCGGCGATGATGGGACGCGTGAACGCGCTGTCCTCCCGCTCCGAGATCGCCTCCGCCCACCGCGTGGTGGTGAAGATCGGCTCGTCCTCGCTCACCGGCGCGGACGGTCACCTCGACCTCACGGCCCTGCGGGCGCTCGTCGACGTCCTCGCGGCGCGACGCGCGGCGGGCGGCCAGGTCGTCCTGGTCACGTCCGGCGCGATCGCCGCCGGCATCGGGCCCCTGGGGCTCGCGAGCCGGCCGCGCGACCTCGCGACGGCGCAGGCGACCGCCTCGGTCGGCCAGGGCATGCTCGTCGCCCGCTACACGGAGGCGTTCGCGGGGCACGGGCTGCGCGTCGGACAGGTGCTGCTCACCGCGGAGGACACCGTGCGCCGCGGGCACTACCGCAACGCCCAGCGCTCGCTCGAGCGGCTGCTCGACCTCGGCGTCGTGCCCATCGTCAACGAGAACGACGCCGTCGCGACCGACGAGATCCGGTTCGGCGACAACGACCGCCTCGCCGCGCTCGTCTCCCACCTCGTGCGGGCCGACGCGATGGTGCTGCTCACCGACGTCGACGGCCTGTACGACGGCCCGCCGTCGCGCCCCGGCACGCGCCGGATCGCCGAGGTGCGTTCTCCCGCCGACATCGAGGGTGTCGAGGTCACGGGCCGGGGGAGCGCGGTCGGGACGGGCGGCATGCTCACCAAGCTCGAGTCCGTCTCCATCGCGACCGGCACGGGCATCCCCGTGGTGCTCACGAAGGCGCAGAACGCCGCCGCCGCGCTCGCGGGCGACGCCGTCGGGACGTGGTTCGCCGCGACCGGCAAGCGGACGACGCGCAGGCGCCTCTGGCTCGCGCACGCCGCGCGCACGCGGGGCCGGCTCGTCCTCGACGACGGCGCCGTGAAGGCCGTGCAGGGCGGGCGCGCTTCGCTCCTGCCCGCGGGCGTCACGGCCGTCGAGGGGGAGTTCGACGCCGGGGACCCGGTCGAGCTCGTGACGTCGGACGGGCGCGTGGTCGCCCGCGGGCTCGTCGCGTTCGAGTCCCGCGACATCCCCGACCTCCTCGGTCGGTCTACGGGCGAGCTGCGCGCCGCGCTGGGCGAGGGCTACGACCGCGAGGTCGTGCACCGCGACGACCTGGTCCTGGTGCGCAAGCGGGCCCGCTGACCGGCCGTCGGACGGCGCCCCCGGCGCGAGGCCGACCGACGTAGGCTCGGTCCATGACCACCACCGAGGACGCGCCCGTCGTCGCGGGCGCCACCGAGCCCCAGCCCGCCGGTCCGGCCGCAGCCGGCACCGGGACCGACGTCGCGACGGCCGTCGAGGACGTCGCGCGCCGCGCCAAGGTCGCCTCGCGCACGCTGGCCACCGCCACGCGCGCGACCAAGGACGCCGCCCTCCTCGCACTCGCCGACGCGCTCGTCGCGGCGACGGACGAGATCGTGGCCGCGAACGCGGTCGACCTCGCGCGCGAGCGCGCGAACGGCATGAGCGAGGGCCTGCTCGACCGGCTCGCGCTCGACGGCCCGCGCATCGTCGCGATCGCCGACGCGCTGCGGGCGCTCGCCGGCCTGCCGGACCCGGTGGGGGAGGTCGTGCGCGGCTCGACGCTGCCGAACGGGCTGCGCCTGCGCCAGCTGCGCGTGCCCATGGGCGTGGTCGGCATGATCTACGAGGCGCGGCCGAACGTGACGGTCGACGCCGCGGGGCTCGCGCTGAAGAGCGGCAACGCCGTGATCCTGCGCGGCGGGTCCGCGGCGGCGAGCTCGAACGAGGTGATCGTGGGCGTGCTCGCCCGCGCGCTCGAGGCGCAGGGGCTGCCCGGCGACCTCGTGCAGTCGATCGACCGCCACGGGCGTCCGGGCGCCGTCGCGCTCATGCACGCGCGCGGGCTCGTCGACGTGCTGGTGCCGCGCGGCGGGGCCGCCCTCATCCGCACGGTGGTGCGCGAGTCGACCGTGCCCGTCATCGAGACCGGCGTCGGCAACGTCCACGTGTACGTCGACGCGAGCGCCGACCGCGCCATGGCGCTCGAGATCCTGCTCAACGCCAAGACCCAGCGCGTGGGCGTGTGCAACGCCGCCGAGACCCTTCTGGTCCACGCGGACGCCGCACCCGACTTCCTGCCCGCCGCCCTCGCGGCGCTCGCCGCGGCGGGCGTCGTCCTGCACGGCGACGACCGCACGGCCGGTCTCGCGCCCGAGGGCACCGAGGTGCTCGCGGCCACCGACGAGGACTGGGCGACCGAGTACCTCGCGCCGGAGATCGCCGTGCGCGTCGTCGACGACCTCGACGCCGCGATCGAGCACGTCCGCACGTGGACGTCCGGGCACACCGAGGCGATCGTCACGCGCGACCTCGCGTCCTCGGAGCGGTTCGTCGCCGAGCTCGACTCCGCCGCCATCATGGTCAACGCCTCGACGCGCTTCACCGACGGCGGCCAGTTCGGCCTCGGTGCGGAGATCGGCATCTCGACGCAGAAGCTCCACGCGCGCGGTCCCATGGGCCTGGCCGAGCTCACGACGACGAAATGGGTCGTGCACGGCGACGGTCACGTTCGTCCGTGACGCGTGCTTCGTCGGCAAGTACCTGATACCTGCCGGACCGGGCCGCCGGGCGGTCGTGAGAGACTGGTCGGCGACCGGAGCCCGTCCGGTCCGCCGTCGGGCCGGTCCCGGCGGGCGTACCGTTCCACCGCACCACCCCGGACCGCGGCACGACACCGTCCGCCCCGGGGACGACCTTCGAGGAGGACGTCGTGATCTCTGCCGTCGTGCTGGCCGCCGAGGAAGGCGCCGAGGCCGCGTCGCACCTGCCCATCCCGCCGCTCGCCTACGGGCTGCTCGGGTTCGGCGGGCTCGTGGCCCTGCTGCTCGTGACCTACGCGTTCCGCAGCGTCGGCACGCGGCACTGACCGGTAGCGAACGACGGAAGCGCCCGCGACCGATGACGTCCCGATGAGCCCGCGCCGTCCCCGACTGGGGGTGATGGGTGGCACGTTCGACCCCATCCACCACGGCCACCTCGTCGCGGCGAGCGAGGCCGCGGCGCGGTTCGACCTCGACGAGGTCGTGTTCGTCCCCACGGGCAAGCCGTCGTTCAAGCAGCACCAGAGCGTCAGCCCGGCCGAGCACCGGTACCTCATGACGGTCATCGCGACCGCCTCGAACCCGCGGTTCACGGTGAGCCGGGTCGACGTCGACCGGCCGGGACTGACCTACACGGTCGACACGCTGCGCGACCTGCGGGCCGCGCGACCGGACGCAGAGCTGTTCTTCATCACGGGTGCGGACGCGATCGAGCAGATCCTGACCTGGAAGGATGCCGACGAGCTGTGGAAGATGGCACACTTCGTGGCTGTCTCCCGCCCGGGCCACAGCCTGAGCGTCGAGGGTCTGCCGCCGGGCGTGGTCACCACGCTCGAGGTCCCGGCCCTCGCCATCTCGTCGACGGACTGCCGTCGGCGTGCGGAGGCGGGCCAGCCGGTGTGGTACCTGGTTCCGGACGGCGTGGTCCAGTACATCGCCAAGCACGGTTTGTATCGAGGTCAGCACGATGAGTGACAACGGCAGCAACATGCAGCCCGTCCGCCCCCTCACGCGGCGCGAGATGCGCGAGCGCGAGCAGGCGGCCGCGGCCGAGCGGTCCGCGCAGCCCGGCACGCCTCCACCCGCCCCGGCGCCCGGCGCCGGCGGGTGGCAGCAGCCTGCCCCGGCGCGGCCCGCCGCTCCGGCGACACCGCCGCCGTCGCGCCGCACCCTGCGCGAGACGACCGGCCCGACGGACTACCCGTCGCAGCCGTCCGTCGTCCGTCCTCCGGCCGCCTCGGGCGGCATGCGGGGCCTCGACGAGACGGGCCGCCTCACCCCGGTCCAGGAGACCGCGGAGCGGGTCGCCATCCGCCCGCCGGCTCCGACGCCCGTGGTGCCGACGCGCACGAGCTCCCGCCCGCCCGCGGGCACGCCGCGGCCCGCCGCGCCGGGTGCCACCGGCCCCGTCCGTCCCGCGACGCCGTCCGCCCCCGTGGGTGGGTTCGGTGCCGCACCGGTCGGCCGGGTCGGAGCGCCCGAGGCGCCGCCTGCCCAGCCGCAGCGGCTGTCTGCCTTCTCGGCCCCCGCGGCAGCACCTGCCGCGCCCCCCGCCACGCCGGCTCCCGCACCCGCCCCGTCGCCGTGGGGCGCGACCGCGGCGCCCGCGCCCGAGCGCACGCCGGCCGCCACGCGACCCGCGGCTCCGCCCGCTGCGGCCGCGCCTGCCGAGGCACCGGGGGCCGCGCTCCCGTGGTCGGCGATCACGTCCGGGTCGGCGCCCGAGCCGGCGGGCGCGGGCCGCGGGCCCGCGTCTCCGTTCGGCGGCGTGCGCGAGACGGCGGCCGCGGCACCCGCCGCCGCGGGCGGCTCGTCCGACGACCTCTTCCCCCGGGTGCGCGGCCGCGCCGACGAGATCGACGACGAGGCGGACGACGACCTCGACGACGAGCCGCGCGGTCCCTCGTACACGTGGCTGCACTACCTCATCCTCGTCGCCGTGGCGTTCGTCCTCGGCCTGCTCGTGTGGACGCTCGTCTCGCGCGACGACCCGGGTCTCGCCACCGAGGACACGAGCGCCTCGGCGACCGTCGTGCCGACGTGGGACGACCCCGGCACCCTCGACACCGGCCGCTGAGCGGCCGCACCACGAACGGAGACACGTGACTGCCACCGAACGAGCCGTAGAGCTCGCCGTCATCGCGGCGCGGGCGGCGTCCGACCGCAAGGCCGAGGAGATCATCGCGCTCGACGTGAGCGAGCAGCTCGTCCTCACCGACGTGTTCCTCATCGCGTCCGGGTCGAGCGAGCGCCAGGTCTCGGCGATCGTCGACGCGGTCGAGGAGGCGATGTTCAAGGCGGGGTCCAAGCCGATCCGCCGCGAGGGCAAGCAGGAGGCCCGCTGGGTCCTCGTCGACTTCGGCGACGTCGTCGTGCACGTGCAGCACTCGGAGGACCGCGTCTACTACGCGCTCGAGCGCCTGTGGAAGGACTGCCCCGTCGTCGAGCTCCCCGAGGACGCGCGCGGCGGCGACGGCGCGGCCGACGATGCCGACGACACGACCCGCGGCGACGGCGCCATCCGCCTCTCGGGGGAGCCCCTGGCGTGAGCGCCGGCACGCTCGTCCTCCTGCGCCACGGCCGGACGGCGTACAACGCCACGATGCGCCTGCAGGGCCAGGTCGACATCCCGCTCGACGGCGTCGGGCAGTGGCAGGCCGAGCACGGCGCGAAGGCGCTCGCGAGCGCGCACCGCGCGACGCGCGTCGTGGCGTCGGACCTCGTGCGCGCCACCGACACCGCGCGCGCGTACGCGGGCGCGATCGGCGCGGACGTCCAGCTCGACCCTCGACTGCGCGAGCGCGGCTTCGGGGAGTGGGAGGGGCTCACGGGCCCGGAGATCGCCGAGCGGTGGCCCGAGGAGTACGCGGCGTGGCGCCGGGGCGAGGAGCCCACGCGCGCGGGCGCCGAGACCAAGGCCGCCGTCGCGGCGCGCCTCGTGGAGGCCGTCACCGAGCACGTCGAGGCCCTGGAGCACGACGACACGCTCGTCGTCGTGTCCCACGGCGCCGCGATCACGCTCGCCGTCACCGCGCTGCTCGGGCTGGACCCCGAGGGCTGGCGCGGGATCTCCGGCCTGCACAACGTCCACTGGTCCCACCTGCACCGCTCCGCCCCCGCCGCGACGCCCGCGTGGCGCCTCGTGGCGCACAACGTCGGCGCCGGGTTCCCGCTCGACGAGTGGAACGCGGGACCGGATTGGAATCTGGAGCCGGTTTCTGCGTAGACTAGCGACGCTCCGCAGGACGGGAAACCGGTCGGGGGAGTGTTCATCCAGTGTTTGACCAGGATCTTCGCAGATCCACGGGGCTGTGGCGCAGCTGGTAGCGCACCTGCATGGCATGCAGGGGGTCAGGGGTTCGAGTCCCCTCAGCTCCACCCGTCAACGGTCGAAGGCCACGTCAGATCCCGCACAGGGATCGGACGTGGCCTTCGTCGTTCCGCCGCCAGCCATGACCGGTCCGACGACGCCCTGCGGGTCCCGGCGCCGCAGGCGGTCGGCTCTCGGCGGGATCTTGACTACGACGCAGCGTCATAGTTGAGACTGGACGCGTGGCGCAGAGACGGGACTGGTGGAGAGCGACACATCGGGCGCAAGCCGTGCTCACGATCGTGGTCGTTCTCACGTTGCTGGTGCTGAACCGCGTCGGCGCGGTCAGCGGCGGCACGGCTCTGCGCCTGTTCCTGATGATCGAGCTGCCGATGGTCATCGCGCTCGTGACGGTCTCGGTGCTGCGCTTCCGGCGTCGTGGCCGCGAGGACGGAACGTCCGAGACGGGGGTGCTCGACAGGCTCGTGGCCGAGGAGCCGCTGCTGCGTCCTGCCGTCGCCGAGCTCAGGGCGTTCGGGAGTCTGGTGCTCGCCGCCCGCCGGAAGCGCAAGGTTCCTCCGGGGGCCGCCTGGTTCGGCTACACCCGAGGGACGATGGCGTTCCCTGCGGTGATGATCGGTGTGAGCATCGTGGAGCTGGTGGTCGCGCACCTCCTGGTGCCCTGGGTGTGGCTACGGCTCGTCATGCTCGTCCTCACGGTCTGGGGAGTGCTGTTCGTCTGCGGGTACTTCGCGTCCCGCATCGTGCACCCGCATCTCGTCACCGACGAGACGCTCCAGATGCGCTGGGGGCGTCACGTGGTCCTCACGACGCCCTTGACCAACGTCGTCGCCGTCACTGCGCACGTCAACCACGCACACACGCAACCAGTCATCGAGGGCGGGCGACTGGTCCTCACGCAGTTCCAGAGCACGAACGTGCTCGTCCGATTCGCGGACCCGGTCGCCGCGTCAGCCCCCGTGCCGAGGAAGCACCTCCCGGCGGACTTCCGTGCCACCGAGGTGCAGCTGTACGTCGACGACCCCGAGGCTCTCCTGCGGACGTTTCGACCGTCGCCCTCCGCGGTGACGAGATGACCGCAGAAGGGAGGGCGCCAGGCGACGGGACTGATGGCGAGGTGGTGCTGCGCAGCCACGATCTGGCGAAGCTTGCCGGGACGACTCCCCGTGCCCTGCGGCACTACCACAAGGTCGGGCTGCTGCCCGAGGCGCCGCGTGACCCGAACGGGTACCGGCGTTACGGCCCAGGCGATCTCGTCAGGGTGCTCCGTATTCGGCAGCTTTCCGGGAGCGGAATGCCCCTGCGCAAGATCGGGAGCGTCCTCGAGCACGACACCACGAACCTGGATCGTCTCTTGGCCGACCTCGACCACGAGCTGGAGGAGCAGGCCGAACGCATCGCCGCGCAACGGAGGGCTCTTGCCGATCTGCGCAGACTCTCGGTCCAGACCGGACGGTTCAGCAACGCCGAGCAGCCGACGGCGACCCAACAGCTCGACCACGACGTCTGGACGCTGGTCACCGCGACCGGCGGAGTCGACGCCGACACCGCCACCGCGGTGCTCGACGTGCTGCACGGCGACGGACTGGCCGAGCAGGTCGCGACCTGGTACCCCGAGTTCGAGCAGCTCGAAGCGCAGGCCCACGTCGATGCGGCGACCGTGGATCGGCTCGTCGCACAGATGGTGAGCTTCGCGGACACGGTCGTGGAGGCCGCGGGGTTCACGCCCGCTGACGACGAGCACCCCGTCATGGCGCTGATCGAGCAGATGCAGGCCGGCGCGCTCGCCCCGGCGCAACGCGACGTGTGGAGCGCGTTCCTGGCCGTGATCGAGGAGCGATGGACGGGCGGTCCCTCGCTGACGGAGGCCCGTGACGAACCACCAGATGGCTGAACCGCGCGTGAGCGGGGGGTGCGCGACGGCGTCGCGGACGGGCGAACGCCCGGGCCTCGGACGGGACCGATAGGGTCGCGAGGACACCGCTCGCGGTGTCGGCGCCGTCGCAGCCCCGGTGCCGTCCTGACCCCTGTGCAGTGAACGGAGTCCCACATGTCGGGTCCGACCGACGTCCTCGCCGTGCTCTCTGGTGCCGTGGGCGCGGCGCGCGCGGAGCAGCTGCTGGCCCGGTTCGACCGGTACTCGAACCAGCCCAACGCGGTCAGGGGCGCCTCGCGGCTCCCGAGCGATCCCGCGCTGGAGCGCGCTGCCCTGCGGGTGTTCGAGGACCCGGACCTCGGGGCGGCCGACGGCCTCGCCGCGTCGAGCCTCGCAGGTGCGCTCGACGCGCGGGCGCTCTGGGCGCTCCTCGCGCTCGCGGCCCGGGCGGACGTGACCGTCCTCGACCGGCTCCCGGCCGAGGCGGCCGAGCGGGGCGCCCCGAAGGTCGCGTCGATCCGCCGGGCGGTCGCGAAGCACGCGGCGACGTCAGGGTCCGCTCCTGCGTCATCTGCTCCCCCCGCCTCGCCGCCTGCGTCCGCCGGGGACGACGTCCCCGCGCTCCCGGAGAAGGTGGCGCAGGTGGCGGCCTGGGTCGCCGCGCACCCCGGTGCCGACCCGCGGTGGTTCGCCGCGCGCCCGGGGCAGCGAGCGGCCGAGCGCCGGGTCGCGCTCCGGGCGCTGGGGACCTTGGCCACCCCGGCGGCGCTCGACGTGCTCGCCGGGTACGCACGCGACAGCTACCCCGACGCGGAGCTAGCGGAGCTGCACCGCGCGTGGGGGAGGTTCGACCGGCGCACCTTCTCCGCGACGATGTTCCGTCCGGCGCGTGCCGTGCTCCAGCTCGGCGCGTGCTCGACGATCGAGGGCATCGGTGCGGTGCCAGGGCTCACGGGACTCGGTGCGGTCCTCACCGGGCCCGCCGACCTCGCGCCGCTGGCGGAGTGCACCGACCTCCGGCGGCTCCACGTGAGCGTCGTCGGCGGAGGGCTCACGGGGCTCGAGGCGCTGGTGCAGCTGCCCGCGCTCACCGAGCTGCACCTGGTCGGCGCGACCGCGGGCGCGGACCTCTCGGTGCTGCGGCACACTGCCGTCGAGCGGCTGTCGCTGAGCCTCGACGGCGCCGACGGGGGGTTCCTCACGCACGTGCCGCACCTGCGGTCGCTCAAGCTCTCGGGCGGGTCAGGCCCCGAGGACGCCGGGTACGCCGACGAGGACGGTCCTGCTCCGCTGCCCGCGCACCCCGGGCTCGTCGACGTGGTGCTGCGGCTGGTCTCCGACGGCGTCCAGGTGGTCGTCTACCGCCACGAGCGTTCCTGGGTGTCGCGGCTGACAGCCGCGGCCCCGTCCGACGTCTTCGTCGTCGAGCGCAGCGGCTACGTGGGGCTGACCCGTGACGGGTCGGACGTGGACGCCCTGGGCAGGAGGCTGTTCTCCAACGGCGTGCCGTGACCGGGCGGTCGTGGACCTACGACGTGCTGACGTGCACGTGGTCGAAGTGGTTCGCGGTCGTGCCGCCGCGGTCCTCCATGCCGGACCACGCGCTCGCGGGGTCTCCGGCCATCCAGATCTGCTGCTGGTAGATGAGGTAGGTGATCCCGAGCGCCCCGGCGTTGGCCTGGAGGTAGCGGGCGATCTCCCAGCCCGTCTCGCCCGTGATCATGATGTCCAGGGCGCGGCCCGTGCCGTGGTCGCCGCTGTCGCCCGGCCGGATCCCGCCGTAGGAGGTCACCTGCGGGAAGATCGCGCACACCGCCCGGTAGACCGCGCGGGCGTTGGACCGGAGCGACGACTCGATCCCGGAGCTCACCGAGCACGCGGCGTCGGAGATCCCGCTCGCGCCCGACCCGCCGCTCGCGGCGGTCGCCGCCGGCGCCTCCGGCTGCGAGTCCGCGAGGAAGCTGGACTTGATCCAGGCTGCCGCGCCGTCCCAGACGACCTGGCTCCACTCGCCCTCGGTCGTGCCGGTGACGTCGACGGCGGTGGCGAACGCGGCGGTCGCGACGCGCCCGGCGTCGGCCGACGGCCCGGTGCGGACGTTGACGGCGTCGGTGGTCCAGAGCTGGCCGGTGGCGACGGGGACGACCGGGGCCGGCGGGGCGACCTCGGCGGCGGGGACCACGGTGATCGTCGCCGCGGTCTCGACGAGCGGCGACTCCTGGGTCGCCGCCGGGGGAGCGACGCGCTCGGACGAGCGGCTGGCAGCGCCGGTCCCGCGCTCCACGGTCGCCCCTGCGGTCGGCTCGACGCTCAGCGGCGCGAGGTCGGGGTTGCCCTCGGCGGGCTGAGGTCCCGCACCGACGACACCTGCGCCGAGCAGCCCGACGAGCGCGATCGCCGGGAGCTTGAGCGCGCGCGCCGGGAGCGTCGGGAGGGGCAGCGCAGGGAGCCGGAACGAGCGCGCGGGCGCTGCGGGGGCGGCGCTGTGGCGGCCTCGGGACATGGTGCGCTCCGGTTCGTTCGTGGTCAGGACCGCGCCCATGTAACCAAACCGTGATCTACAAAGTCCAGCCCGGATCTCGCGCAGCAGGTCAGGGACTCATGAGCGGGAGCGCTGAGTCGCACGACCGGCAGTCGTTGGACGGCCGGACACCCGGTTCCTACGCTGGAGGGCATGACCGCTCCCACTGTCCCGACCGTGACGCTCAACTCCGGGCACACCATCCCCCAGCTCGGCTTCGGCGTCTTCCTCGTACCGCCGGACGAGGCCGAGAAGGCCGTGAGCGACGCCCTCGAGGTCGGCTACCGCCACATCGACACGGCCGCCATCTACCGTAACGAGGAGGGTGTCGGCGCCGCGATCGCGAAGAGCGGCGTCCCGCGCGACGAGCTCTTCGTCACGACCAAGCTCTGGAACGACCGCCAGTCCGGCGAGCAGCCGCACGACGCGATCCGCGAGAGCCTCGACAAGCTCGGCCTCGAGTTCGTCGACCTCTACCTCACGCACTGGCCGGCGCCCGCCCAGGACCAGTACACGAACGCCTGGGCCAAGCTCGTCGAGATCCGCGACGCCGGCCTGGCGCGCTCGATCGGCGTCTCGAACCACCTGCCGGAGCACCTCGACCGGATCGTCGCGGACACGGGCGTCGTCCCCGCCGTCGACCAGATCGAGCTGCACCCGGCGTACCAGCAGCGCGACGTGCTCGCGTGGGCGGACGCGCACGGCACGAAGATCGAGGCGTGGGGCCCGCTCGGCCAGGGCAAGTACCCGCTGTTCGAGCGGCAGGCCGTCGTCGACGCCGCGACCGCCCACGGCGTGACGCCCGCGCAGGCGGTCCTGCGCTGGCACCTGCAGCGCGGCTTCATCGTGTTTCCCAAGTCGTCGCGCAAGGAGCGCATGGCGGAGAACTTCGACCTCTTCGGCTTCGAGCTCACGGCCGACGAGGTCGCCGCGATCGACGCCCTCGACACCGGTGACGGCTCGGGTCGCGTGAGCGCGCACCCGTCCGAGGTCAACTGACCGGTACCGCAGCGAACGTACGACGAAGGGGCGCCGTCCGACAGGACAGCGCCCCTTCGTCGTGCGTTCGGGAGACCCGGTCAGCCGCAGTCGTCGCAGATGCCCGTCGCGGGCAGGACCGTGAAGCACGTGGGGCACACGGCCGGCGGCTTCTCGGGCTCGGACGCGCGGGTCGTCGTCGTGCGCCGCGGCGTGCGGGGAGCGGTCGGGGCCTTCGCCGCGGTCCGACGCGTGGGCGCCGGCGCCGCCGGGGCGGCGCCGGGGACGTCGAACCCACGCTTGCGGAGCAGGTCGGCGACGCCGACGGGGCTGTTGCGGAACTCCTCGGCCGTCGCCACGCGACCGGTCGCGTACCGGTGTGCGACGCCGAGGATCGCCTGGGCGTCGTACGCCCGGTCCTCGTGGAGGAGGGGCGTGCCCGGGGTCGCGGCGAACCCGTAGACCCCGAGGAACGCGTCCCGGCCCCGGTCGTCCCAGTCCGCGATCGCCTGGAGGATGTGCTGCCGGGTCACTGCCGAGAAGGTTGCCACGGCACGAGCCTAGACCGCCGTACGGGGCGCCCCGGACGGCCCGTGCGTGACCTTCGGCACGGGGGTCCGGGGCGCTCGCCGTCGCACGACCGTCAGGGGACGGTGTAGCCCGCGGCGCGGAACAGCTCGTACCACTCGGCGCGCGTGAGCGGCACGTCGGAGCCGAGGGCCGCGCCTGCGACGCGCTCCGGGTTCGTGGTCCCGAGCACGACCTGCATCCGTGCCGGGTGCCGCGTGATCCAGGCGGTCGCGATCGCGATGGGCGGCACGTCGTACCGTGCCGCGAGCCGGTCGATCACGGCGTTGAGCTCGGGGTACTTCTCCGAGCCGAGGAACACGCCGGTGAAGAACCCCGCCTGGAACGGCGACCACGCCTGGACCGTGATGTCGTGCAGGCGGCAGTAGTCGAGGATCCCGCCGTCGCGGCTGACCGACTGGTCGAGGCCCTGCATGTTCGCCGCGACGCCCTGCGCGACGACGGGCGCGTGCGTGATCGAGAGCTGGAGCTGGTTCGCGACGATCGGCTGCTCCACGTACCGGCGCAGCAGCTCGATCTGGCCCGGCGTGTGGTTGGACACCCCGAACGCGCGCACCTTGCCGGCGGCGTGCAGGTCGGAGAACGCGCGCGCGACCTCCTCGGGCTCGACGAGGGCGTCGGGCCGGTGCAGCAGGAGGACGTCGAGGTAGTCCGTCCGCAGCGCGTCGAGCGAGCCCTCGACGGACGCGACGAGGTGCTCGTAGGAGAAGTCGAAGTACGGGCCCTCGCGCACGATCCCGGCCTTGGACTGGATCACCCACTCCGCGCGCTCGGCGGGGGAGAGGTCGAGCGCCTCGGCGAAGCGGCGCTCGCAGCCGTGCAGGTCCGTGCCGTAGACGTCGGCGTGGTCGAGGAACGTGATGCCGGCGTCGCGGGCCGTGCGCACGAGGGTGCGGACCTCGTCGTCGGTCTTCTCCTGGATGCGCATGAGGCCGAGGACGACGTTCGGCACGACGAGGTCGGTGCCGGGCAGGGTGAAGGTCTTCATCGGTGGAGCTCCTTCGCGGGGGTGGGCGGGTTCCGGCGGGTCGTCACGCGGCGGAGAGCCGCGTGACCTCCTCCGGGGTCAGGACGAGGTCGGCGGCGGCGGCGGAGTCCTGGATCGACTCCGGCCGCGAGGCACCGGGGATGGGGATCACGACGGGCGCGAGCGCGAGCTCCCACGCGAGCGTCACCTGGTAGACGCTCACGCCGTGCGCGTCGGCGACCTCCTGGAAGACGGCGTGGCGCGCGCCGAGCTCGGCGGCGTTCGTGATGCCGCCCAGCGGGCTCCAGGGCAGGAACGCGACGCCGAGCGCCGCGCAGTGCTCGAGCTCGCCCTGGCTGGACCGGAAGCGGGGCGAGAACTGGTTCTGCACCGACGCGAGGCGGCCGCCGAGGAGCTCGTGCGCGAGGTCGATCTGCGCGACGTCGGCGTTGGAGATCCCCGCCTGCTCGATCACGCCCTCGTCGAGCAGCTCGACGAGCGCACCGACCGAGTCGGCGTACGGGACGGCCGGGTCGGGGCGGTGGAACTGGTAGAGGCCGATCGCGTCGACCCCGAGCCGGCGCGCGGACTCCTTCGCGGCCCGCTTGAGGTAGGCCGGGTCGCCGTCGCGGGTCCAGGTGCCGTCGCCGGGGCGCAGGTGACCGCCCTTGGTCGCGACGAGGACGCCGGACGTGTCGGCGCCGGAGGAGCGCAGGGCGCGCGCGATGAGCTCCTCGTTGTGCCCGACCTCGTCGGCGTGCAGGTGGTAGGCGTCGGCCGTGTCGATCAGCGTGACGCCCGCGTCGAGCGCGGCGTGGATCGTCGCGACGGACCGGGCCTCGTCCGGGCGACCCTCGATCGACATCGGCATGCCGCCGAGACCGATCGCGGAGACCGTCCGGGATCCGAGACTGCGCTGCTGCATGGGGGACTTCCTCACGGGTCAGAGGTAGAAGGGACGTCGCCCGCCCGCGAGGCGGGAGGCCGGGCGGTGCGAGACGACCGACCGGGACTGCTCGAGCCTAGGAAGCGATAACCTAGAAGTCCAACAACTAGTAGTTGTCATATCGAGAAGTGCGAGTGGTCAATGGATCTTCGTCAGATGGAGTACCTCGTCGCGCTCGCGGACGAGCGCCAGTTCACCCGGGCCGCCCAGCTCGTCGGGGTCTCCCAGTCGGGCCTGTCCGCCGCGGTCCGCAGCCTCGAGGAGGAGCTGGGCGCGAGCCTGTTCACGCGCACGACGCGCCGCGTCGAGCCCACCGAGGCGGGCCTGGCGCTGCTGCCCCACGCACGCTCCATGCTCGCGCAGGCGGCCGCCGGTCGCGACGCCGTCGTCCGAGCGACGCGCGCCCTGTCCGGCTCGCTGCGCGTCGGCTCCGAGCAGTGCCTCGGCGTCCTCGACGTCACCGCGCTGCTCGAACGCTTCCACCGTCGCTACCCCCAGGTCGAGATCCACTTCGTCCAGGCGGGCTCCCACGACCTGCTCGCGCGCGTGCGCGAGGGCGACCTCGACGTCGCGTTCGTCGCGACCACCGAGCACCTGGGGTCGCTGTCCCAGACGGTCCTGGGGAGCGAGCCGCTCGTGCTCGTGTGCGCGCCCGAGCACCCGCTCGCCGCGCGCGGCCGGGTCGACTGGGCCGACCTCTCCGGCCAGGAGTTCGTCGACTTCGACCCCTCGTGGGGCGCGCGTCCCGTCAACGACGCGACGTGCGCGGCGCACGGCGTCCACCGGCGCGTGCGCTGCTCGGTCAACGACGTGCACACGCTCCTCGAGCTCGTCGACCGCGGCCTCGGCATCGCGCTCGTGCCCCGCCACGTCGCCGCGAAGCCGCAGGCCGAGCGCCTCGTCACGCTCGCGCTGCCGGAGGGCGGCGCGCCGAGCTGGGTCGTGTCGGTCGTGACCGGGCGCTGGGACAGCACCGCGTCCGCCGCGCCCCAGCTCCTCGAGCTCCTCGCCGACGCTCCCGCGTGCCGCGGGGTGGAGGTGGCGCGACCCGACGGCGAGCCGGTGGGCGTCGAGGTCGCGGCGGAGGTGCGGTGACCGCCCCGGCGGGCACCGACGCGCCGCTCTTCCCGCTCCGCAGCGTCGTCCTCGGCGCGTTCGTCCCGACGCTCGTCCTCGAGATCGGCGTCGGCGCGATGCTGCCCGTGGTCGCGGTCACCGCGACCGGGCGCGGCGCGAGCCTCACGGTCGCCGGGCTCGTCGCCGCGCTCGTCCCGATCGGCAAGATCCTGTTCGACCTCCCGGCCGGAGCCCTCGCCCAGCGGCTCGGAGACCGCGCGGCGATGCTCCTCGCGGGCGGCGTCGCAGCATCCGCCTTCACGACGATCGCGCTCACGCCGAGCCTGGGGGGCCTCGCCGCGGGCGTGCTCGCGCTCGGGGCGTCGACCGCCGTCTTCAACCTCGCCCGGCAGGCGTACCTCACGGAGATCACCCCGCCCCTGCGGCGAGCTCGCGTCCTGTCCACGCTCGCGGGCGTGCACCGTATCGGCCTGTTCCTCGGCCCGTTCGCCGGGGCCGCGGTCATCGCGGCGACGGACGTGCGGGGCGCCTACTGGCTCGGGGCGGGGGCGGCGCTCGCCGCGGTGGCGGTGCTCGCCGTCGTGCGCCCGGACGCGAGCGAGCGCGACGGTCGGGCCCGCTCCCGGGCTGGCCGTGCGGCGGGCGGACCACGCGTCACGATCGCCGCCGTCGCGCGCGAGCACCGGCGTCTCTTCGCGACGCTCGGCGTCGCGATCCTCCTCGTGAGCGCGGTCCGCGGGGCGCGCCAGACCGTCATCCCGCTCTGGGGCGAGCACCTCGGGCTGGACGCGGAGGTGACGTCGTTGGTCTTCGGCGTCTCCGGCGCGCTCGACATGCTGCTGTTCTACCCGGCGGGCAAGGTCATGGACCGGTTCGGGCGACTGTGGGTCGCCGTGCCGTCGATGCTCACCATGGCCGTCGGCCTCGCGCTCCTGCCCCTCGCCCACACGGTGGGCGCGGTGACCGTCGTCGCGGCCGTGCTCGGGATCGGCAACGGGATGGGGTCGGGCATCGTCATGACGCTCGGGGCCGACGTCGCCCCGGCGGCCGTGCGCCCGACCTTCCTCAGCGTGTGGCGGCTCTTCCAGGACACCGGCGACGCGCTCGGCCCCCTCGTGCTCTCGGCGGGTGCCGCGCTGGGGTCGCTCGCGGCGGGCGTCTGGGCGACGTCGCTCCTCGGCGCGGGGTCCGCGGCGGCCCTCGCGCGCTGGGTGCCGCGCTACTCGCCGCTCGCGAACCTCGTGCCGCCGCGCGCCGGGCAAAAGGCCGTGCGCGTGCCGTCCGACGCGCCCTAGCGTGGCGGAATGACGAGCGACCGCACGCCCCCCGACCCGTTTCCCGACCCGTTCGACCACCAGGTGACCAAGGACGGTCGCGTCCGGGTCGCACGTGGCGGTCGCGTCGTCGTCACCGTCGCGGGGGCGGCGGCCGACCGGCTCGTCGCGGCCCTGGAGCGGGCCGAGGCGCGCGACGACGAGGGCGAGGTGCAGCTCCTGCTCGCCCGGGCGACGGGGAACTACCGCCGGGGCAACGAGAAGCGCGCCCACCGGCCGTGACGCAGGTCACGCGCGGGCGTGTCACGCGCGGCCCGTGGCGCGCGTCTGGATGGTCGACCCCGCGCTCGACCGGCGCGCACCGCGCCGGCTGACGGAAGGAGACCCTCGTGGCCCGCATCTCGCTCGACCCACCCCGGACCCTGCTCAACCGCACGCTCGCGGCGCTCTCGCGACGCCGGTACGGCGCCGTGCTCGAGCCGCTCGCCGCCGTCGGGCACCACCCGCGCGTCGCGACGACGTACTGCGTCCTCGAGGCCGGCGTCGCGCGGTGGCGGACGCTCGACCCGACGCTGTCCGCGCTCGCGGTCATGGCGTCCGCGGTGCGGATCGGCTGCTCGTGGTGCGTCGACTTCGGCTACTGGGAGTCGGAGCACGGGGACGTCGACCCCCGCAAGCTCCACGACGTGCCCGCGTGGCGCGAGAGCGACGTGTACACCGCCGTCGAGCGGCGCGTGCTCGAGTACGCCGAGGCGGCCACCGCGACCCCGCCGACGGTGACGGACGAGCTCGCGGCCGCGCTGGTCGACGACCTGGGCGAGCCCGCGTTCGTCGAGCTCACCGCCGTCGTCGCGCTGGAGAACCTGCGCAGCCGGATCAACGCGGCCCTCGGCCTGTCCAGCCAGGGCTTCAGCGACCGGTGCGAGGTCCCGCTCGGCGGCGGGCTGCGTGCGGAGGGCACGGCGGGCAGGCTGGCCGGGTGAGCGACCGCCCAGAGCACCGGCTGCCCGACGACGTCGCGGACCTTCGCGGACCCGGCCCGGCCCTCGCGCCGTTCGCCGTGCACCGCCGGCTCCTCTTCACGGTCGCGTACGAGATGACGGGCTCCGCGGCCGACGCCGAGGACGTGGTCCAGGAGGCGTGGCTGCGGTGGTCGTCGGCGGACCGGTCCGACGTCCTGGACCCGCGCGCCTACCTCGTGCGCGTGACGACCCGGCTCGCGCTCGACCGGCTGCGCACGCTGCGGACGCGGCGCGAGACGTACGTGGGATCGTGGCTGCCCGACCCGCTCCTCACGATGCCGGACGCCGCGCTGCAGGTCGAGCGCGCGGAGGACGTCTCGATGGCGCTGCTCGTCGTGCTGGAGACGCTGAGCCCGCTCGAGCGCGCCGTGTTCGTGCTGCGCGAGGTGTTCGACGTCCCGTACGACGAGATCGCCGAGGGCCTCGACCGCTCGCCTGCGGCCGTGCGCCAGACCGCGCACCGCGCGCGCGAGCACGTGCGGGCGCGTCGCCCGCGGTTCACGCCGCCCGACGACGCGCAGCGCGCCGCCGTCGAGCGGTTCATGGCCGCGTGCGCCACGGGCGACACGACCGCGCTCGTCGAGGTCCTCGCGCCGGACGTCGTCGTGGTGAGCGACGGCGGCGGCAAGGCGCGCGCGGCGCTGCGCCCGGTCATGGGCGCGGACAAGGTGGCACGGATGCTCGTGGGCCTCTCGGCGAAGCCCGAGACGACCGCGATGGCGTTCGAGCCGGCGTTCGTCAACGGCGCGCTGGGCGGCGTGTGGACCCGGGACGGGGTGCCGGCGATGGCGGCGTCCGTCGAGTACGACGGCGAGCGCGTCGTGCGCGTCCTGCTCTTCCGGAACCCGGAGCGGCTCGCCGGGCTCAGACGAGCGTGAGGACGCCGAGCGCCCCCACCGCGGCGGCCAGCACGAGCGAGACCGTGATGAGCACGACGTGGACGGTGAGGAAGCGGGTCGCGCGGCCGTCGGCGTCGCGCGAGCGCGGGTCCTTGGCGATGCGCTGGAGGAAGCGCGGCCAGATGAGCAGGTTCCACGCGGCGGCGACGAGCAGGACGACGGACCAGGCGACGGGGAGCTCCACGCGTCGAGCATGACAGCGGCGCGCGGCGTCTCCGGCCGGGGGAGCGCCGCGGGGGGTGTGGGATCGACCACATCGACGGCGACCCATAGGTGAGGCTAACCTTGCTACGGGTCGCCGTGGTCGCGGGGCCGTCGTCCGCCCGGGAGGCCCGGGCCGCACCCCGAGGAGCCGCTGGTGGCCACCTTCACGATGGTCAAGCCCGCCGACGCGCACGTCGTCACGCTGAGCGTGGTGGGCAGCAAGCGGGTGAGCCCGAACGTCGTGCGGGTGACCCTCGGCGGCGAGGACATGGACCTCTTCACGCCCATGGGCTTCGACCAGTGGTTCCGGATGTTCCTCGCCCGCGACGACCAGGACTCCCTGCGCCTGCCTACCCGGACCTCGGGCATGTGGTACGTCCAGTACCTCGCGACACCCAAGGCGCGCCGGCCCTGGGTCCGCAACTACACGGTGCGCGCCGCGCGGCCCGATCTGCGCGAGATCGACGTGGACTTCGTCGTGCATGGCGACGCCGGGCCCGCGTCCTCGTTCGCGCTGTCCGCCCAGGCGGGGGACCGTGTCGGCGTGCTCGACCAGGGGGTGGGGTACAACCCGCGCGTCCCGCACGACTGGACCCTCGTCGTCGCCGACGAGACCGGGCTGCCCGCGGTCGCGGGCATCTGCGAGTCGCTGCCCGACGACGCGCGCGGCCTCGCGATCGTCGAGATTCCCGAGGCGGCGGACGCGCAGGACTTCCGCGTCCCGGCCGGGGTCGAGCTGCGCTGGGTCGTGCGGGAGGACTCCGCTCCTGAGGGCACCGACCCGCACGCGCTCCTGCCCGGCGCGCTGGCGCTCGAGGCGGTGCGGTCGGCCGACCTGCCGTCCGGTCCCGTCTACGCGTACGCGGTCGGGGAGTCGACCCTCGCGACCGGGGTGCGCCGCCACCTCGTCAACGACCGCGGCGTCCCCAAGACGCACGTCGACTTCGTCGGGTACTGGCGGCACGGGCACGCGGCGTCGGCCTGACCGGCTCGCGCGTCGTCGGGCCCGCGGGACCCGACGGCGCGCCGCGGCCCCGTCAGACCTTGCGGAGCTGGCGGAACATCGGGCAGTCGAACGGGTCGCGCGCCGAGAGGCCGACGCGGTTGAGATACCGCACGACGATGCCGTAGGACTGCACGAGGCTCGTCTCCGTGTAGGGCAGGCCGAGGTTCGCGCAGTGCTCGCGCACGATCTCGCGCGCCCGCGCGAGGTGCGGGCGCGGCATGCTCGGGAAGAGGTGGTGCTCGATCTGGAAGTTGAGCCCGCCCATGAGGACGTTCATCCACCAGCCGCCGCGGATGTTCCGCGACGTGAGGACCTGCTTGGACAGGAAGTCGATCTTGGTGTTCTCGGGGATGATCGCCATGCCCTTGTGGTTGGGCGCGAACGACGCCCCCATGTAGACCCCGAACACGGCGAGCTGCACGCCGAGGAACGCGAACGCCATGCCGAGCGGCAGGAACCAGAAGATCGCCCCCACGTAGAGCGACAGGCGCAGCGTGAGGATGACGAGCTCACGGACCCGGTCGCGGAGGTTGCCGCGCGTGCGGCCGCCCGCGAGGAGCGAGCGGTACGCCTGGACGTGCAGGTTGAGTCCCTCGAGCGTGAGCAGCGGGAAGAACAGCCAGCCCTGGTACCGGTTGATGAGCGCGTTGAGCCCCTTGGCGGCCGCGGCGTCGTCGTCGAGGAACACGACGACGTCGGGCGCGATGTCCGGGTCCTTGCCGCGCTGGTTGGGGTTCGCGTGGTGGCGCGTGTGCTTGTTCATCCACCACGAGTGGCTGATCCCCACCACGCCGTTCGCGAGGATGCGCCCCAGGCGGTCGTTCGCGGGGCCCGACGCGAAGACCTGCCGGTGCGACGCCTCGTGGGCGACGAACGCGAACTGGGTGAAGATCAGGCCGAGCGCGCCGGCGATCAGGAGCTGGAACCACGAGTCGCCCAGGAGGACGAACCCGGCGACGGCGCCGCCGAGCGCGAGCGTCAGCACGGCGAGGGTCCACAGGTAGTAGCCGTGCGTCCGGTGGAGCAGACCGGCGTCGCGCACGGTGCGCGACAGCGCGCTGTACGTGCTGGTGACGGCGCCCGGCTCGTCGGTGCGGGGGCGGGTGGCCCGGAAGCCCGGGCGCACTGCGGCAGAGGTCATGTGTCCTCGCGGGGTGTCGGTGTCGACTTCCCAGCCGCGGAGGTGAGCGGGTGCTCGTGGTGCAGATGGCTCTACCCTACGGGACCGTAGGTTGCTCGCACACGCAGGGCAGGTGAAGGACTCGCGAAGGAGCCGACCGGCGCGGCGAGGTCAGGCGGCGAAGCGGAAAGTCTGGCGGTACTCCGTGGGCGTGATGCCGACCGCGCGCCGGAAGTGGTGGCGCAGGAGCGCCGCCGACCCGAACCCGCAGCGCCGCGCGACCTCCTCGAGGTCCAGCGTCGACTCCTCGAGGAGGGACTGCGCGTGCCCCACGCGCTGCGACGTGAGCCACGCGAGCGGCGTCGTGCCCGTCTGGGCGACGAACGAGCGCGCGAACGTGCGCTCCGAGGTGTGGGCCCGGAGCGCCAGGTCCCGCACCGTGAGCGGCTCGTCGAGGTGCTCGGTCATCCACTCCAGCAGCTCGGCGAACGAGTCCTCCGCGCACTCGGGGACCGGGCGCTCGATGAACTGCCGCTGCCCGCCCTCGCGCTGGGGCGGCACGACCATGCGCCGCGCGATCGTGTTCGCGGCCTTGGCCCCGAGCTCGCGCCGCACGAGGTGCAGGCACGCGTCGATCCCCGCGGCGGTCCCGGCGCTCGTGACGAGGTTGCCGTCGTCGACGAACAGGACGTCCGGGTCGATGTCGAGGCTCGGGTACCGGCGGCGCAGCTCGTCGGCGTGCATCCAGTGGGTCGTGACCCGCCGGCCCTCGATCACCCCGGCCGCGGCGAGGAGGAAGACCCCCGAGCACACGCTCAGCAGCAGCGCGCCGCGCTCGGACGCGCGCCGGACCGCGTCCAGCACCTCGGGCGGGTAGTGCGAGCCGATGCGGATCGCCGGGACGATGAGGAGGTCGGCGTCGTCCGTCGCGTCGAGCCCGTGGTCGGGGACGACCTGCGCGCCGACCGAGGTGCGGACGGGCGACCCGGCGACCGGACCGCACACGCGGAAGTCGAACGGCGGGACGCCGTCCTCGCTGCGGTCGAGGCCGAACACCTCGCACACGACGCCGAACTCGAACGGGGCCAGGCCGTCGCACACGACGGTCGCGACGGAGTGCACCATGCACGGCACGCTACGCCCGTGGCGGGATCTTGTCGAGAGGTGTCAGTCCTGCCACTCGTCGGCGGTGCCGCCCGGCGGAAGGGTGGGGGCATGGACATCTTCTGGGGTGTGATGGTTCTTCTCCTCGTCGTCGGCCCGACCGTCGGGGCGCTCGCGGTGCGGCGCGAGGACCGCGCGTGGCCGTGGTTCCCCGCGGGGTCCGACGGCGCATGGCCGGGTGCCGGCGCGTGGGGCGACCGGGCGGTCCAGGGCGAGCGGTGGGACCGGGACGCGGAGCGCCTCGACGCCGACCTGCGGGCAGCGGCCTCCCGCCCGGAGGCGCAAGGCGCGCAGGGTGCGTCGGGCGCGCCCGTCGACCCGCACGAGGTCGCGGCCGAGCTCGTGCTGCGACGCGTCGTCCCGAACCCCGCCGTGCGCGACGGCGTCCGGGGTGCGCTCCCGGCGCCGGCGACGCTCCCTGAGCCGCCGACGTCGTCCCGGCGTCCGCCGAGCGCGGCGCGGCGCGTGCCGCTCCCGCGCTGACCTGGTCGGTGCCCGCGGCGGACGCACGCCGGCGGACGCACGACGGCGGACGCGAGACGGCCAGGACGGCAGGGAGGCGGCTGCAGAGACGCCGCGACAGAGATGCGACGACCGAGACGCGGCGAGAGAGACGCGACGGCCCGGACCTCGTGGAGGTCCGGGCCGTCGTCGGGGGAGGGACGTCAGGTCGAGGTCAGGCGCGCGAGCCGACCGCGTCGACGTCCGCGCCGCCGGTGAGCTGGTCGAGACCCTCGAGCTCCTCGGCCTCCCAAGGGGCGTGGCCGAGGCTCGGGATCATCGTCGCGAGCTCGGGGCGCCACTTGGTGAAGCGGGCGGGGAAGCAGCGCTCCAGCAGGTCGATCATCGCGGGGACCGCGGTCGACGCGCCCGGAGAGGCGCCGAGCAGGCCCGCGATGGAGCCGTCGCCCGCGGCGATGACCTCGGTGCCGAACTCCAGGACACCCTTGCCGTCCTCGTCCTTCTTGATCACCTGGACGCGCTGGCCCGCGGTGATCGTCTCCCAGTCCTTGGGGTGCGCCGTCGGCATGAAGGCCTGGAGGGCGGTGAACTTGGTCTCCGGGCTCGCCAGGAGCTGGCCCACCAGGTACTGGGTGAGGTCCATGTTCTTGAGCCCGGCGCCGAGCATCGAGCCGATGTTGTGCAGGCGCAGCGACGTGAGCAGGCCCAGGTACTTGCCCTTCTTGAGGAACTTGGGGCTGAACCCCGCGTACGGGCCGAACATCAGGTACGTCTTGCCGTCGACGACGCGCGTGTCCAGGTGCGGGACGGACATGGGCGGCGAGCCGACGTCTGCCTTGCCGTAGACCTTGGCCTGGTGCTGCGCGACGAACTCGGGGCTGTCGGTGCGCAGGAACTCGCCGCTGATGGGGAAGCCGCCGTAGCCCTTGGCCTCCGGGATGCCCGCGGCCTGGAGCAGCGGCAGGGCGCCGCCTCCGGCGCCGACGAACACGAACCGGGCCTCGACCGTGGAGCGGCGCTTCGGGGCGTTCCACGAACGGTCCTTGACCGTCAGGCGCCAGCGACCGTCCTTCGTCTTCTTGAGGTTCTTGACCTCGTGCTCGAGGTAGAGCTGCGTGCCCTGCGAGACGAGGTGGTCGACGAGCTGCTGCGTGAGGGCGCCAAAGTCGACGTCCGTGCCGCTCGTCGCGCGCGTCGCCGCGACCGGCTCGTCACCGTCGCGCTCGGCGACGAGGAGCGGGGCCCACTCGGCGATCACGGCGGGGTCGTCGCTGAACTCGAGCTCGCTGAACAGCGGGTGCTGGCGCAGCGTCTCGAACCGGCGGCGCAGGTAGTCGACGTTCTTCGCGCCGCGCACGAAGGTCATGTGCGGCGTGCGGGAGATGAAGCTCGCGGGCTGCGGGAGCGCGCCCGTCGTCAGCAGGTGGTGCCAGAACTCGCGCGACACCTCGAACTGCTCGTTGATCTTCACCGCCTTGGTGATGTCGATCGAGCCGTCCGCCTTCTCCGGCGTGTAGTTCAGCTCGCACAGGGCGGCATGGCCGGTCCCGGCGTTGTTCCACGGGTTCGACGACTCCTGCGCCACGGCGTCCAGACGCTCGTAGATGCGCACGGTCCAGGAGGGTTCCAGGACCTTGAGGAGGGCTCCCAGCGTGGCGCTCATGATGCCACCGCCGATGAGTGCTACGTCGATCTGGTCTGCGCTGCTTGCGGGGTTGCTCGCTCGACTCGACACGCTCCGATTCTACGCTTGTGAAAGAGTGCACTAAGTGTGCGTTCCATCACGGGCGTGCGTCACACTTTCCCGGGACGAACGTCCCGACCGGCACAGGCCGGACGTCTCACCCACACCCCGGGGCCCCGTCCGCCGAGGTAGAGCAAGGCCGCGGAGTGCTCAGAAGCGTCGACGGCTGAGCGGCGGGTTCGGCTCGTGCCCGAGACCAGACCACGCGCCGAACCGCACCGCGGGTCTACCGCGGCGGCGAGTACGGGGAGGGCCAGGGGCCGATGTCGGGGAGGGTGACCCGTTCGCCGGAGCGGAAGGCGAGGGGTTCGGCGTCGGGGGCGCGGCCCGCGAGCCAGGCGGCGACGTCGGTGAGGCGACCCCGGACGACGACACCGGCTCGCGCGTCGAACCCGGGGTCGCTCCCCACGGGAGTCTCCGAGTCGGGAGAGACCCCGGGTTCGGCGGCGAGGCGAAGGCCGCCCGGACCCACCCCGAGCGCGGTGGGCTCGCTCGCGACCTCGACCACGACGTCGTCCGTGAGGCGGACCCCGAGGAAGTCGAGGAGGTGGAGGCCGAGCGCGCGCGGCCAGGTGTCGAGGCCGATCCCGGCGTCGAGGTCCACGGCGTGGATGCGGGACTCGCGCCACCATGCGACGAGCGCGTCGGCGACGGTCCCGTCGCGGTAGGTCACGGGGGCGTCCCACCCGGACGACCCGGGAGCGGGCCACGCGGCGTCGAGGCGCTCGGCGAGCGACTCGAGCGCGGCGACGTGCTCGGCGACGGACCGGCGGGCACCCGCCTGGATGCCGGCCTCGCGGCCGGCGGCTCCGCCGTCGTACACCTCGACGAGCTCGTCGCGCGCGGCGCGCTCCGCCTGGCGGGCCATCGCCTCGCCGATCGCCGTGACGTGCGCGAGCACGTGGCTGCGCGACCAGCCGGGGAGGTCCGAGGAGCCGGCGAGGGCGTCGTCGTCGAGGGCGCGCGTCGCGGCGGTGACGGCGGCGAGCGCGGACCGGGCGTCGTGGCGCACGTCCTCGACGTCGGGGAGGGCGAGCGGGCTGGTTCCGGTCAGGGCCACAGGAGCTCCTTCGTCCAGGGGAGGCGTTCGTCGGTTCCGGCGTCGGGTCGTGCGGTGTAGCGGAGTCGGGTCTGGCCCTCGGGCGAGGACGCCCAGAACTCGACGCTCGTGGGCTCCAGCGCGTACGCCGTCCAGGCGTCGAGGACGACGTCGGGCTCGGCGCGGACCCGCGCGAGCGCCGCGTCCCACGCGGTCCGGTAGGCGTCCCGCGACGCGAGCGGGGCGCTCTGCGGCCCGGCGAGCGCGGTCGCACGGGAGAAGTCGGAGCGGGCGCGGAAGTCGGCGGCGGACGCGTCGGGGCCGAGCGGGACCACCGGACCGCGCACCCGCACCTGGCGGCCGAGCTCGCGCCAGAAGAACGTCAGCGCGGCGTTCGGGTTTTGCGCGAGCGCCAGGCCCTTGGGCGAGTCGGCGCGGGTGGCGAAGAGCCAGCCGTCGCCGTCGACGTCCTTGAGGATCAGCGTCCGGGCGTCGACCCGGCCGCTCGCGTCGGCGGTCGAGAGGGTCGCGGCGTGCGGTGCCGGCAGGCCGGCGTCGATCGCCTCCTCGAGCCACTCGACGAAGAGCGTGCTCGGCTCGTCGGGCGCCGCGTCGACGTCGAGGCCGGGGAGCTCGGCGCCGAGCACCGGCAGCGCGCGCAGGCGCTCGCGCAGGGACGGGCGGTCGGGTGCGGCAGTCATGCGTCCTCCGGCGGGTCGGCGGGTCGAGGGTCCAGGAGCGCGACGAACCCGCGGGCCGCCGCGGTCATCGCGTCGGGGTCGTCGAGGGCGCGCGCGAGGACGTACCCGCCCTGCACGACGGCGACGGCCGCGAGCGCGCGGTCGCGGGCGGCGTCGTCGGGCACCCCGTCGTCCGCCAGGACGGCGGCGGCCAGGTCGACGAGCCCGCGGAAGTAGGCCCGGACTTCCGCCGCCAGCGTGGCGTCGTCCATGACGGCCTGGTCGCTCACGAGCCGCCCGACCTTGCAGCCGGCGAGCGCGGGCCGCGGCCGCTCGAGGTAGCGGACGAGGCGTTCGACGGCCGATCCGCCCGCGTCGAGGTCGCGGTGCGCGGCGTCGAGGCCGGCCGTCGTCGTGGCGTGCACGGCGGCCGCCGCGAGGTCGTGCTTGGTGGGGAAGTGGTGGTAGAGGCTGCCCTGGCCCACGCCGCTCGCGGCGAGGACCTCGCGCGGGCTGGTCGCGCCGACGCCCTGGGCCCAGAACAGCTCCTGCGCGGCGGCGACGAGGCGCGCGCGGGCGGTGGTCGTCGTCATGCTCCGTACCATACCTACCTCTAGGTATGGTGTCGAGCGGTCGCCAGCTGCTCCCCACGCGTCACGCCGTGCCGCCCCGCTCGGTCGGGACGGCATGAGAGCGGAGTCGTACGGTGGGTCGGTGACGGTGCAGCAGCGGGTGCTGGTGGTCGCGGTCCTCGCGTCGTTCGTGTCGTTCCTGGACGGCTCGGTGGTCAACGTCGCGCTGCCCGCGATCTCCGCCGAGCTGACCACCGGCCCGGTCACGGGTCTGGCGCTGCAGCAGTGGGTCGTCGACGCCTACATGATCACGCTCGGCGCGCTCATCCTCCTGGCGGGCTCGCTGTCCGACGTCCACGGCCGGCGCCGCGTCATGGCGATCGGCCTCGTCGGCTTCGCGGTGACGTCGGTCGCGTGCGCGCTCGCCCCCGACGGGCTCTTCCTCGTGGTGGCGCGCGGGCTCCAGGGCGTCGCGGGCGCCCTGCTCGTGCCCAGCTCGCTCGCCATGATCATCTCGACGTTCGACGGCGAGCGGCAGTCCCGCGCGATCGGCTCCTGGACCGCGTGGACCAGCACGGCGTCGCTCGTGGGGCCGCTGCTCGGCGGGATCCTCATCGACACCATCTCGTGGCGCTGGGTGTTCTGGATCAACGTGCTCCCCGTCGCGGTGACGCTGTGGCTGCTGCGCGGCGTGCCGCGGTCGGCGGCGGAGGAGCCGGGCGCCGCGGGTGGCCCAGACGGGCGACGGCACATCGACGTCGCCGGGGCGACGCTCGCCGCCGTCGGGCTCGCGGGCACCGTGTTCGCGCTCATCGAGCAGGGGCGGTTCGGGTGGGCGAGCCCGGTGGTGTGGGGGCCGTGCGTCGTCGGCGTCGCGTGCCTCGTGGTGTTCGTCTGGTGGGAGCGGCGCGCCCCCGACCCCATGCTCCCGCCGCGCCTGTTCCGCGTGCGCAACTTCGCCTGGGGCAACCTCGCGACCGCCGCCATCTACGGGGCGCTCTACTTCGGCGGGTTCGTCGTCACGCTGTTCCTCCAGCAGGTCGGCGGGTACAGCGCGACCGCCGCCGGGCTCGCGCAGCTCCCGGTGACCCTCGTGCTCCTCGCGCTGTCCACGCGGTTCGGGGCGCTCGCGGGCCGGTACGGTCCGCGCCTGTTCATGACGGTCGGGCCGCTCGTCGGCGGGGCCGGCTACCTGCTCCTGCTCACGACGACCGACGACGCCGTCTACGTCACCCAGGTCCTGCCCGGCCTCGTGCTCTTCGGCCTCGGCCTTGCGATGACCGTCGCGCCCCTCACGTCCGCCATCCTCGGCTCGATCCCCGCGGCCGACGCCGGCATCGGCTCGGCGGTCAACAACGCGGTGTCCCGCGTCGCAGGGCTCGTCGTCATCGCGTTCGCGGGCGTGATCGTCGGCGGCGTGCTCGACCTCGATGGCTTCCACCGCTCGCTCGTCGTCACCGCCGCGCTGCTCGTCCTCGGCGGCGCGCTGAGCTGGGTCGGCATCCGCAACGAGAAGGTGCGCGCGACCGCGGACGCGCTCGGCTGAGCGACGCGGGCTCAGCCGGGTGCGCGGGCGACCACGGCGTACGTGTGCCAGTGCTTGGGCCCGCTGAACGCCTCGCCGTCCTCCTCGACCTCGTCGAGCACGACGACGTCCAGCCCGGCGAGCAGGCCGCCCACCTCGGCGCGGGTCAGGAAGGTCTCGTCCGGTGCGCCCGCCCACGAGTCGCGGTCGCCGAACAGGTCGACGGCGAGCCACCCGCCCGGGGAGAGTGCGCTGCGGACCTGCCACCAGGCGTCGTCGAACGCCGGGCGGGGCACGTGCGGGAGCGAGTAGCTCGCATGAACGAGGCCTACGGACGCGGGGTCGACCAGGGTGGAGACGTCTGCGAAGCCGGCCTCGTGCACGGCGAGCCGGGTGCGGTCGCCCGGCCGGACGGCGTCGCGCACCAGGTCTCCCGTCCCCGGGGCCGGGTCGAGCGCGACGACGCGCCACCCGGCGTCGAGCATCGCGGCCGTCTCGACGCCCGCCCCGCAGCCCAGGTCGAGCGCGAGGCGCCGGTCGCCCGGACCCGCGAGGTCGAGGACCCGGCGGCACAGGTCACGCACGGGCCGCCCGCGCTGGGCCGCGTTGTAGGCGGGCCAGCGCGCCGGGTCTCTCACCGGACGGTCTGGAGGTCGTGCGTCGAGGTGTTGAGGCGGCGTGCGCCGTCGGGCACGTCGGGCGGGAACGCGACGACGATGTCCTCGATCCGCACGCCGAAGCGGCCGGGCAGGTAGACGCCCGGCTCGACGGAGAAGCACATGCCGGGCTCGATCGGCCGGTCCTCGCCCTCGACCATGTACGGCGGCTCGTGGGTCGTGGTGCCGATGCCGTGCCCCGTGCGGTGCACGAAGAACTCGCCGTAGCCCGCGTCGGTGATGACGGCGCGCGCGGCGCGGTCGACGTCCTGGCACGTCGCGCCCGGACGCACCGCGTCGACCCCCGCCTGCTGGGCGCGGCGGACGACGTCGTAGACCTCGCGCTGCTGTGCTGCCAGGGCGTCGTCGGTGCCGCCCTCGACGAGGACCGTGCGCGTCGTGTCGGAGCCGTACCCGTGGCGCAGCCCGCCGAAGTCGAGCACGACGAGGTCGCCCGGCTCGATGACCCGGTCGCCCGCGTCGTGGTGCGGGTCGGCGCCGTTCGGGCCGGCGCACACGAGCGTGAAGTCGACCTGCTCGTGCCCGTGCTCGCGCAGGAACCGGTCGAGGTCGGCGGCGACGTCCCGCTCGCGCCGGCCCGCGAACGCGACCTCGCGGACCTGGGTGAACGCCGCGTCGGCGGCGGCGCCTGCCGCGGCGAGGCGCTCGACCTCCTGCGCGTCCTTGACGGCGCGCAGCGTCGGGACGGCGTCGGTGAACGCGGTGAACCGCGCGTCCGGGAGGGCTCGCTGGAGACCGAGCACGTGCAGGGCCCACGTCGAGTCCGAGACGGCGTAGGTGCCGGTCCCGTCGAGGAGCCGCGCGGCGGCGGCGTGCTCGTCGTCGCCGTCCCGCCAGGTCACGACGTCGAGCCCGTCCGCGCCCGGGGCCGAGGCCAGGTCGCCCCGCTCGAGCAGCGGCACGACGACGGACGCGCCGGTCCGTGCGCCCGGCTCGCCCGTGGGGAGGACGAGCAGCGTGAGGCGCTCGGTGTCCGGCGGCGCGTAGCCGGTGAAGTAGGCGAGGTCCGGGCCGGGCGAGACGAGCAGCCCCGCGAGGCCGGCCTCACGGGCGTGCGCAGCCGCGCGCTCGCGGCGGGCGGCGTAGACCTCGGGGCCGAACGCGCCCCCCGGACGTGCGGCGTCGGTGCTGCTCATGGTGCCAGCGTGGCACCGCCCACCCGCGAGATCGACCCGAGAGCTCCGACGTCGACCCTCTGAAGGTCGATCTCGGACGTGCGGGTCGATCTCGCGCTGCGCGGGGGGAGTGGCAGGGTGGGCACATGACCGACGTGCGCAACCTCTTCGCCGCCCTCGACGCGTTCGACGGGCACTGGCAGCCGCACCGGGTCGCGAGCCTCGACGACGAGGACGTCAAGGTGGTCAAGGTGCTGGGCGAGTTCGTCTGGCACGACCACCCCGAGACCGACGAGCTGTTCCTCGTGCTCGCGGGCGAGCTGACGATCGACCTGCGCGAGGACGGCGTCGAGCGTGCGGTCGTGCTGGGGCCGCACGACCTGTTCGTCGTGCCACGCGGCGTCGAGCACCGCCCGCGGGCCGACGTCGAGACCTCCGCGGTGCTCGTCGAGCGCCGGGGGACCGTGAACACGGGGGACGCGGGCGGCGACCTCACGTCGCCGCTGCGCGAGCTGCCGGACGCCTGACGGCGTCGATCTCGCGGGGTTCAGACCCGGACGACGACCTTGCCGCGCACGTGGCCGGACTGGCTCGCGCGGTGCGCGTCGGCGGCGTCGGCGAGGTCGAACACCTCCGCGACCTCCGGACGTAGGACGCCCTCCTCGCCGAGGCGCGCGAGCTCCGCAAGGTCGGCCGCGTCGGGGCGCACCCAGACGTAGTGCCCGCCGAGCTCGTCGCGCGCGCGGGCGTCGACGATCGAGGCGACCGTGCCGCCGTCGCGCAGCACCTGGGGCACGGTGTCGAGCGCGTCGCCGCCCACGTAGTCGAGGACGACGTCGACGCCCTCGGGCGCGAGCGCCCGGACGCGGTCCGCGAGCCCGTCGCCGTACGTGACCGGCTCGGCGCCGAGCGAGCGCAGGAAGTCGTGGTTGCGCTCGGACGCCGTGCCGATCACGCGCGCGCCGAGCGCCCGGGCGATCTGCGCGGCGAACGACCCGACGCCGCCGGCCGCGGCGTGCACGAGGACGGTCTGCCCGGCGGCGACGCCCGCGCGCCGGATCGTCTGGTACGCCGTCAGACCCGCGAGCGGGACGGCGGCGGCCTCCTCGAACGACCACGCCGCGGGCTTGCGCGCGAGCGTGCGGACCGGGGCCGCGACGAGCTCGGCGAACGTCCCGCCCGACACCTCGCCGCCGACGACGTCCTTGCGCACGTACCCGTACACCTCGTCGCCCACCTGGAGCTCCGGGGTGTCGAGCCCGACGCGCTCGACGACGCCCGCGACGTCCCAGCCGGGGACGACCGGGAAGACGGCGTCCATGATCTGGTCGAGGTACCCCTCGCGGACCTTCCAGTCCACCGGGTTGACGCTCGCGGCGCGCACGCGCACGAGCACGGAGTCGGGCCCGACCTTGGGGGTCGGGAGGTCGGTCGTCTCGAGGACGTCGGGGCCGCCGTAGCGGGAGTAGGTGATGGCTCGCATGATGGCGGCAACGGCGCGCGCGCCCGCCCGATTCCCGAGGCCGACCGGCACGAGGTCGAGCCTCCGGTCTCGAGGGAGGACACGCGGGGTTCTCCCTCGAGCCGGGAGGCTCTCCCTCGAGCGGTGCGTCAGCCCTCGAACGCGGTCGGGTCCATGAAGAGGACCTCCCACTGGTGGCCGTCGAGGTCGGCGAAGCTGCGGGAGTACATGAACCCGCCCTCCTCCTGGGGGTCCTTCACCGGGGTCGCGCCGGCGGCGAACGCGGCGTCGGCGAGGCGGTCGACCTCCTCGCGCGTGCCGACGCTCAGCGCGTTGATGACCTCGGTCGTGGCGGTCGCGTCGGCGATCGCCTTGTTCGTGAACCGCGTCGCGAACTCCTCGGTGAGGAGCATGACGTAGATCGTGTCGCTGAGGACGATCGAGGACGCGTTCTCGTCCGTGAACTGCTCGTTCACCGAGTACCCGAGGGCCGTGTAGAACGCCTTGGCGGCGTCGAGGTCCTTGACGGGCAGGTTGACGAAGATCTGCGTGCTCATGGGTGCGCCTCCGGCGTCGTGGGCGGTTCGCCCGGTACGTGTGTCGTGGGGTAGACGACCGGTGCCTCATGAACTCATCGCCCGGCCGCGCACGCGTCGCGGCCGGGCGACGGACCGCCCCGGGGAGGGCTCAGACGAGCACGTCGCCGTCGCGCGCGACGACCCGGCCGCCGGCGACGACGAGCGCGCGGCGCGGGGCGCGCACGACGGCGTCGGGCACGTTCTCGGCGTCCACGAGCACGACGTCCGCGGGCGCCCCCACGACGAGGTCGTGCACGTCGCGGCCGACGAACCGCGCGGCGTCGGAGGTCGCGACGCGTGCTGCGGTGACGAGCTCCTCGTCGTACCGGAACCGGGACAGGCGCGCGAGCTGCGTCGTGAGGGCGAGGAGGTCGCCGGTCCCGTAGGGGGACCACAGGTCGCGGATGCCGTCCGTGCCGAGCCCGACGGCGACGCCCGCGGCGCGCAGCGCGTGCACGGGCAGGGGCGCGGCGCCGATCGGCGCGACCGTCGTCATGGTGATGCCGGCCTCGCCCATCGCGGCGACGAGGTCCGCCTGGCGCGACGCCGGGACGTCGCCGACCGCGAAGCCGTGCGCGACGTTGACCTTGCCCTGGAGCCCCGCGCGCAGCGTGCGGTCGATCATGAGCTCGACCTGGAACGCGCCGAGGTCGCCGCCGTCGTGGAGGTGCACGTCGATCCCGACGCCGCGGCGCTCGGCGATCGCGAAGAGCCCGTCGAGCTGGCCGACCGGGTCGCGGTCGATCGACGCGGGGTCGAGCCCGCCGACGTGCTCGGCCCCCGCGGCGGCGGCCGCGTCGAGCAGGTCGAGCACGCCCGGGCGACGCAGCACGCCGTCCTGGGGGAACGCGACGATCTCGGCGTGCACGGCGCCGCCGAGCGCGGCGAGCGCCTCGCGCACGACCTCGATGCCGCGCAGGCCCAGGCCGAGGTCGACGTCCACGTGGGTGCGGATCGCCGTCGTGCCGTGGCGGACGAACTCGCGCAGCACGGCGAGCGTGACGTCGACGCCGGGGATCCCGAGCTCGTCGCGGTGCGCGCGCTCGTGCGCGATGCGCCCCTGGGTCGTCGCCTCGCCGCCGTAGCTGACCCACGGCTTGCCCCACCAGCTCTTGTCGACGTGCGCGTGCGCGTTGACGAGGCCGGGCAGTGCGAGCAGGCCCCGACCGTCCACGACGCCGTCCTCGGTCCCTGTGCCCGACGGCGCGGGCGTAGCCGGGTCGTGCGGCGTCACGGCGGCGATGTGCCCGTCGGCGACGTGCAGGTCGACGCGCTCGCCGCCCCAAGGGCGGACGTCGCGCAGGACGGTGACGGTCTGGGGGCTGCTCGGGCTGGTCATGCGGCGGGTCCTTCCGGGAGCGGGACGACGACCTGGGGCCGTCCGGGGATCTGGATCTCGTACGTGGCGAGGGTGGCGAGGTCGACGACGGTCGCGCCGTCCCACGCCTCGGCCTGGGTGTAGCCGCCGGCGAGCACGGCGCGGAGGGCCCCCGTCGCAGGGTCGGTCCACGTGGTCGCGGTCTCGTGCCGGCGCGTCAGCGGCGCGACCTGCTCGGCCCCGGTCGCGGGGTCGAGCACCGTCACGTTCGGCCCGCCCGCGGCGTTGCCGAACGGGCCGTTGCCCACGACGACGACGCGGCCGTCGGGCGTGCGGGCGACGCCGTGCTGGTGGCTGTCGGCCGCGGACGGCACGGTCGTCGTCGTGCCGGTGGCCGGGTCCAGACGGACCAGGACGCGTCCCTGGTAGGGGAGGAGGAGCGACCCGTCGTCGTCGAGCACGGCGTAGTGCGGCTTCTCGAACGACGCGAGCCCACCCTCGGTCCCGAAGGGGGCGACCTCGATGCGCCGCGCCACGAACGTCGTGGTGTCGACGACGTGCACCGAGAACTGGTCGTGGTCGACCGTGTAGACCTCGCTGCCGTCGGCCGCGACGAGCACGTCGAACGGCCGCAGGCCCACGGGCGTGCTCGCGAGGACCTCGCGCGCGGCGACGTCGATCGTCTCGAGCGTGGACGAGTCACCGCGGTGGACGGCCACGTAGACCCGGGTGCCGTCGGGCGACACCGCGATGCCCATGCCCCCGCGGCGGTACTCGCCGAACCCGACCCGGGCGGGCGTGTCCCGGTAGGGGATCAGGTCGATGCGCTCGCGCGTGGCGAGGTCGACGACGGCGACGCCCTGGGCGGTCGAGACGTACGCGCGCATCGTCGGGGCGTGCACGGCGACGCCCCACGGCGCTGCGCCGACCTCGATGCGGTCGACGACGGCGCTGCCCTCGCGGATCGTCGGGTCGACGACGGCGAGCCCGTCGGACTCGGCCTCTGTCGCGAGCAGGTAGCGCGCGGGCACCCCCACCGGCTCCTCGGGGACGGCGGGCTCGTCCGACGGGTCGGGCGCAGGGGTCGGGGTGGGGGACGTGACGTCGGGGCTCGGCACGGGAGCGGACGAGGCGGTGTCGCCTGCGGCGCCGGGGGTGCAGGCGGCGAGCAGCGCGACGACGGCGGCCGTCGCCCACGCTGCGGCGACGTGCCGGGTGCGGCGCGCGCGACGGCGCCGGGGCGCGGCGCCACCGGGAGCGGGGAGGGGAGCCATGGCAAAATGGTATACCAATTGCGTCGGAGTGCCCCTCGCGGACCCGAACCGTCGTCCGGGCTCGCCGAGGACCGGACGACGGCCCGGGAGGACGCGTCGGTGGTGCGCCCGGCTCACGCGCGGTCGTCGGCCGACGCCTCCACAGCCCGGGGCTCCAGCACGACGACCGCCGTCTCGGTCGGGCGCCGTGCGGCGAAGCCGTCCAGCGCATGGTCGAACGTGCGCCACCGCTCCCAGAGCCGGGCGCGCTCCGCCCCCTCGGCCGCGCGACCGTGGACCGCGCGCGTCTCGCCGTGCAGCTCGACGGTCGTGTCGGGGTGCGCCTGGAGGTTGAGCCACCACGCGGGCGCGGGCGCGGCCCAGCCGTTCATCGCGAGCGTGACGAGGTTCGGGCCGTCCACGACGTAGCCGACGATGACGTCGTGCTCGCGGCCGGTGCGTCGCCCGACCGTGCGGAGCAGGAGCGTGCCCCACTTCGCGGGCTGCGGGCGCCACAGGCCGCGCCGGTGCCCCGTGACCCGGTAGTACGCGCGGTGCACGACCCACGCCGTGCGGACGAACCAGCGCGGCGGGAGCCGGGGCGGGCGCTCGGGGGCGGGAGGTGCGGAGGACGTGTCGGTCATGGTCACCGTCCTGCGTCGGAGGGGAGCCGAGGAACCTCGACGCAGCAACGGTCCCGGGGGCGAGAGCCGGCGTCAACGGTCCGCCACCCGGCCGTCAGCGGTCGAGCGTCGCGGGCTCCTCGCGCACGACGTCGGCCGGCGCCTTGTCGCGTCGCCACCCCTTCCACACGGGGTGCCGCAGCTTGCCGAACGGGATGTCGTCGCCCTCGCCCTCGCCGGGCCCCGTCCACTCGGCGTAGACGACCTCGGCGACCCGGCGCGGCGACACCCAGCGCGCGTCGCGCGCGTCGTCGCGCGGGACGCCCGTCGCGGGCGGCGTCGTGCGCTCGATCCGGCCGAGCTCGGCGACGAGGTCGCGCCGCTCCGCGTCCGTGAAGCCCGACCCGACGCGCCCCACGTAGACCAGCCGGTCGCCGTCGGGCACCGCGAGCAGGAGCGACCCGACGAGGTGCGTCCGGTCGCCGTGCCCCGGGCGCCATCCCACGACGACGACCTCCTGCGACTGCGCGTGCTTGAGCTTGAGCCACAGCGCCGAGCGGCGGCCCGACGAGTACGTGCCGTCGCGCCGCTTCGCGACGACCCCCTCCAGGCCGAGCCGCCGCGACGTCTCCATCGCCGCGTCGAGGTCGCCGTCGAACGCGGGCGGCACGTGGACCGGGGCTCGCGCGTCGCCCAGCACGTCCTCGAGGATCTCGCGCCGCTCGTCGTACGGGCGCTTGGCGAGCGACCGGCCCGCGGTCTCCAGGAGGTCGAACACCATGAGGTCGACGCTGACCTTGCGCCGGGCCGCCGCCACGTCCCCCGGCTTGGCGATGTTCGCGCGCTGCTGCAGGCGCCGGAAGCTCGGCCGTCCTCGCGCGTCGAGCGCGACGATCTCGCCGTCCAGCACGACCGGCAGCGCCTCGGCCGGGACCTGCTCGGCGAGCGCCTGCAGCTCCGGGTACGTCACCGTCATGTCCTTGCCCGAGCGGCTCACGAGCCGCACCTGGCCGTGCGACACGTGCGCCAGAGCTCGGAACCCGTCCCACTTCATCTCGAAGGCCCAGTCGTCGCCGTCGTGCAGGTCGCCGGCCGACGCGGGCGAGGCGAGCATGGGCCGCCAGTCCGTCCGCGCTGGCGTCGGCTCGTCGTGATCGTGATCGTGATCGTGGTCGGGCTGGGTGGCGGGTGGGGCGCTCGCGCAGGGTCTACCATCCGCGCCTCGTTCCTCGGCGCTCCCGCCAGACCCGCCACGACCCGGCGCGAGCGCCCCACCCGCCTTCTTCGTCTCGCCCTGGTCGCGGCCTCCCGCGGACACCGGTCCCGGGGTGCCGCCGCGCGGGGCCATGAGGTGGATGAGCCAGTTGTCGTCCTCGCGGCCGTCGCGGCCGCCCGTGTGGATGAGCGCGAGACGGCGCGTGCCGTGCTGCTCTCCGTGCAGGGTGACGATGACCTCCTTGCCGTCCCGCCACTTCTCCAGGTCGTACGTGCCGGCGTCCCAGATCGTCACCTCGCCCGCGCCGTACTCGCCCTTCGGGATCGTGCCCTCGAACGACCCGTACGCGAGCGGGTGGTCCTCGGTCTGGACGGCGAGGTGGTTCTTCTTCGGGTCCGTCGGCTCGCCGCGGGGCAGCGCCCAGCTCACGAGGACGCCGTCGTGCTCGAGCCGGAAGTCCCAGTGCAGCCGCCGGGCGTGGTGCTCCTGGATGACGAAGCTGTTGCCCGCGCTCGGGGGCGGTGCGTCGTCCGGCACCGGCTCGGGCGTGCGCTGGGCGTCACGCATCGACCGGTAGCGGTGCAGGCGGTCGGGCCGCTCGGCGTCGCTCGTCCCGGGGTCGTCGTCGCTGCCCGACGTCGCAGCGCCCTTGCGCTCGAACGTCGCCATGCGCTCGGGTGTGGGCTCGAGCGCGGAGAGGTGACCGAGGGTGAGGGCGGCGAGCGGGTCGCCGATCGTCCGCACGCGCTCGACGACCTCGTCCTTGTCGAGGTGGCGCAGGTCCGGGTCGTCGAGTTCTTCCCACGTGCGAGGCGCCGCGACGGTGGGGTGCTCGCGCCCGCGCAGCGAGTACGGCGCGATGGTCGTCTTGTTGCCGTTGTTCTGGCTCCAGTCGACGAGCACCTTGCCGCCGCGCAGCGACTTCTTCATGTCGCTCACGACGAGGTCGGGGTGCTCGGCCTCGAGGTAGCGCGCGAGCTCGTGCGCGACGGCGGAGACGGCCGCGGCGTCCTGCTTGCCGTCGAGCGCGGCGTACAGGTGGATGCCCTTGGATCCGCTCGTCACGGGCAGGGGGTCGAGCCCCATGCCCTGCAGGATCTGCCGGGCCAGGCGCGCGACCTCCGCGCACTCGGCCAGCCCGGCCCCCGGCCCGGGGTCCAGGTCGAGGACGAGCCGGTCCGGGTTCAGGTGGACGCCGGTGCGGCCGAACTGCCACTGCGGCACGTGCAGCTCGAGCGACGCCGTCTGGCCGAGCCACGTCAGCGTGGCCAGGTCGTCGACGAGCACGTAGTCGTTCGTGCTGCTCTTGTGCTGGATGCGGCGCGTGCGCACCCACGACGGCACACCCTGCCCCGCGTTCTTCTGGAAGAACACCTGCCCGTCGACACCGTCCGGCCAGCGCTTGCGCGTCGCGGGCCGGTGGGCGCAGTGGGGGAGCATGACGTCGGCGACGGCCGCGAGGTACGCGAGGACGTCGGCCTTCGTCGTGCCGGTGGCGGGGTAGAGGACCTTGTCGAGGTTCGTGAGCCGCAGGCGGTGGCCCCCGACGCTCACCGTCTCGCCCGCGCCGCGGCTCGATGAGGTGGCCATGGGCCCATCGTGGCGCGCACGGGGCGGCGCCGCCCGCGGGACGGGTCCGGACGAGGGACCAAGGGCCCTGTCCGCGGGCCGACGCGGGAACTTCCCGGCGTCCCCGACCGTGCACACTGGAGGAGGCGGTCCGACCATCCGGGGAGACCGCTGGGACGAGGCCGCACCGAGAGGACCACCGTGACGCACCTGACGACCGACGACGTCCCACCGTCCGGGGAGATCCGTCCGCGGGTGCGCGAGTTCCGCCGGCTGATGATGACGTACAAGTTCGGCATCGACGAGGTGATGACCAAGATCACCGTCCTGCGCGACGAGTTCCGGCACATCCACGACTACAACCCCATCGAGCACCTCGGCTCACGCCTGAAGTCGATCGACTCGATCTTCGCCAAGGCCCAGCGCAAGGGGATCCCGCTCACCCCGGAGGGCGTCCGGGAGAACATGTTCGACGTCGCGGGCGTGCGCGTGACGTGCAGCTTCGTCTCCGACATCTACCGGGTGCGCGACATGCTCGTCGGCCAGCGCGACCTCACCGTGCTGGAGGAACGCGACTACATCGCGCACCCCAAGGGCAACGGCTACAAGAGCCTGCACCTCATCGTGAAGGTACCGGTCTTCCTCTCGGACCGGGTCGAGGACGTCGTCGTGGAGATCCAGCTCCGCACCATCGCGATGGACTTCTGGGCGAGCCTCGAGCACAAGATCTACTACAAGTACCAGCGCGACGTGCCCCAGCACCTCACCGACGCCCTCAAGCTCGCGGCCGACGTCGCGGCGACGCTCGACACGACCATGGAGCGCATCCACGACGAGGTCCGCGAGCTGGACGGCGCGGGAGAGCCCGTCGAGACGACGGACGCTCTCGTGTCTCCGCGCGAGATGGTCGAGAGCTTCATGCGCACGGTGCAGGTCGCGGACGAGGCGTTCCACGAGCGCCGCCGCGACGGCTGACGCCGCCCACCCCAGCGGGGGCGAGCGGCGACGGCCGGCGGGGGTGCGGGCTCAGGTCCAGCGGAACCAGCGCGCGGCGCCGACGGTGCCGACGACGACCGCGCCACCGAGCGCGACGAGGTGGGAGACCTCGACGGGCTGCCCTGCCCACGCGTCACCGAGCGCCTGCACCGCGGCGCCGAAGGGCAGCAGCTCCCCGAGCCGTGCCACCGGCTCGGGAAGGTTCGACACGTCGCCGAACATGCCCCCGGTCGCCCCGAACGCGAAGAACGCGACGAGACCGAGCGCGAGCGCGGCGTTGGGGGTGGGCGCGACGGCGGCCACGAGCATCCCGACCGCGTACATCGCCGCCGACGCCAGGGCGAGCACGGCGAGCGCGACCCCCGGGGACGCCGGGAGCCGCGCGTCGAAGGCGACCGTCGCGACGACGAGCGCGAGCGCGACGCCCCCGACGGTCTGGGCGACGCTCACCACGACCTGCGCGACGAGCACCATGGCGGGCGACGCGGGCGTGACGGACAAGCGCTTGAGCACCCCGGACCGCCGGTAGTAGGCGAGGAAGCTCGGCATGTTGATGACGCCGATGATGCCGACGACGATCGCGAGCACGACCGGGATCACGAAGACGTCGAACGCCGTCCTTCCCCCCGAACCCGGAAGGACTATCGTCGTGGCGTCGCTGACGCCGTACATGACGAGGATCAGCACGGGCATGCCGAACGGCATGACGAGACCGGCGGTGTCGCGCACGACCATCCGGGCCTCGGCGCCGACGAGGGCGACCCACGCGCGCGGCCCGGGGCGGTGCGGGGTGCGCCGCCCGGACGGCGTCGTGACGGCGGGCGCGGTGGTGGTCATGCGGCCTCCTCGGTCGGGGCGGTCGTCGCGCGGGGATCGCCCGTCGGGACCTCGGTGAGCGGGCGTCCGGTCAGCGCGAGGAACGCGTCGTCGAGCGTCGCGCGCTCGAGCCGGGTCTCGGTCGCGACGACGCCTGCGCGCACGAGCGCGGTGCTCACCTCCTGGAGCAGGTCGCCGTGCCCGGTCACCACGACCTGCTCCCCGCGGACCGCCACCTCGTCCACGCCGGGGACCCGGTCCAGGAGGGCGGGCGGGAGCGGTTCCGCGACGCGGAAGCGCACGCGCTGGTCCAGCCCGGCGCTCGCGACGAGGCCCGCCGGGGTGTCGTGCGCGACGACGCGACCGCTCTCGATGAGCGTCACGCGGTCGCACAGCCGCTCGACCTCCTCCATGAGGTGCGAGACGAGGAGCACGGTCGCGCCGCCGTCGCGCAGACCCTCGACGACGCCCCACACCTGGCGGCGGGCCTGCGGGTCGAGGCCGGTCGTGAGCTCGTCGAGGATCACGACGCGCGGGTCCCCGACGAGCGCGAGGACGATCGCGACCCGCTGCTGCTGGCCCCCCGAGAGCCGCTCGTAGCGCACGTCGCGCTGCTCCTCGAGCCCCAGCGTCGCGACCAGCTCGTCGGGGTCGCGGCCCGCGGGGTAGAACGTGCGGTAGAGGTGCGCGAGCTCGCGCACCGTCAGCGCGCCGTGTAGGAACCCCGACTGGAGCTGCACCCCGAGCACCTGACGCACCGCGGCACGGTCCGTGAACGGGTCGAGGCCGAGCACCCGCACGGACCCGTGGTCGGGGCGGCGCACGCCCGCGACCATCTCGACCGTCGTCGTCTTCCCCGCCCCGTTGGGACCGAGGATCCCCAGGACCTCGCCCTCGACGGCGACGAGGCTGACGTCGTCCACCACCGTCGTGGTCCCGCCCCTGCGGCGGTAGTGCTTCGTGAGGTTCCGTGCGTCGACGGCGTCCATGTCGTCCTTCCTGCTCGTCCGCTGCGTCCGTGCGACCGGTCGGGGCGTCCTGCACCTGCCGGCCTCCTCCGACGCTAGGGACCGCACGGACCGTCCCGCGCGTGCCGGTCGTCACCGACCTCACCCATGACTTCCGGCACGTCGCACCCGCCTAGGGGATCCGTAGGGTGGGGGGATGCGACGGACCGACCCGGAGGTGTGGGCGGGCATCGCGATGCTCGTCGTGATCCTCGGCATCGGGGCGCTCGTCCCGATCGCCGCCCCCGACGCCCTGACGCTCCCCGTCGTGGCCTGGCTCGCGGTGTTCGCGGTGTTCGTCCTGGCCACCGTCGGGATCGTCCTCGGGTCGGGCTTCGCCACGCCCCGCGCGTACACGCTGCTGGGCGCGCAGGTCGTGCTCGTGGGGACGCTCGTGCTCACGGCGCCCGGCGCGGGCTGGCTCCCGATCCTGCTCGTCGTCGTCGCGGCGTTGAGCGTGTACGTGGTGCCCGTGCCGGTCGTCGCGGTCGTCGTCGCGGTGAACGCCGTGGTCGTCGGTGCTGCCGTCGGGCTGCGCGGCTCGGCGACCGACGCCCTGCTCACCGCGATGATCTACCTGCTGCTCCAGGTCGCGAGCGTCGGCTCGACGCTCGCCTTCCAGCGCGAGCGGCGCATGCGCGAGCAGCTCGCCGTCGCGCACGTCGAGCTGCGCGCGGCGGCCGTGCTGCGGGACGAGTCGACGCGCTCCGACGAGCGCCTGCGGATCGCGCGCGAGCTGCACGACGTCCTCGGCCACCAGCTCACCGTCCTCGCCCTCGAGCTCGAGACGGCGAGCCACCAGGACGGCGGCCGGGCGCGCGAGCACGTGCTGCGGGCCAAGGACGTCGCCCGTGAGCTGCTCGGCGACGTCCGGGCCACGGTCGGCGAGCTGCGGCGGCAGGCGCCCAGCCTGCAGGAGTCGCTCGGCGCGCTCGTCGAGCGGGTGACCGTGCCGCGCGTGCGAGTCGCCGTCGACGACGACGTCACGGTCGACGAGGACCAGACGGTCGTGCTCGTGCGCGTGGTCCAGGAGGCGCTGACCAACGCGATCCGGCACGCCGAGGCGACCGTGCTCGACGTCGTCGTCAGCGCCGACGAGGGTCGGGTGCGGCTCGTCGCCCAGGACGACGGGTGGGGCGCCGCGCGCGTGGAGCCGGGCAACGGGCTGCGGGGGATCGAGGAGCGGGTCCGCGCCGCCGGCGGGACCGTCCGAATCGACGGGCGGAACGGGTTCCGGGTCGAGGTCGAGCTCGACCCCGTGCGGCGGAGCGTCGTCGAGCGCCGCCACGTCGAGGGCGAGGGCCGGGCCCTCGCGCACGGCCCCGGACCGGTCGGCTCGACCGTGACCGGAGCATGAGCGAACCCGTGGTGCGCGTCCTGCTCGTCGACGACCAGACGCTCGTGCGGCAGGGGATCCGCAGCCTCCTCGAGCTCGCGCCGGACATCGCCGTCGTCGCCGAGGCGGAGGACGGGATGACGGCGCTCGCGGCCGTGCGCGAGCACGAGCCCGACGTCGTCCTGCTCGACCTGCGCATGCCGCGCCACGACGGCATCTGGGCGCTCGAGGCGATGGCCGAGAGCGGGCACGACGTCCCCGTCCTCGTGCTCACGACCTTCGACGACGACGCGCTCGTGCTCCGCGCCCTGCGGGCAGGGGCACGGGGGTACCTGCTCAAGGACGTGACGCTCGATCAGCTCACGGGCGCCGTCCGCACGCTCGCCTCCGGCGGCACCCTCGTGCAGCCGTCGATCACCGACCGGCTCCTCCGGGCGGTGCGAGCCGGGACCTTCCCCGCCGACGACCTGGACGACGGCACCGGCCCGGTGCAGGAGCTGACCGACCGCGAGCTCGAGGTGCTCCGTCTCGTCGCCGCAGGCTTCTCCAACCGCGAGATCGCGCACGCGCTCTTCCTCGCCGAGGGGACCGTGAAGAACCACGTGTCGACCGTGCTGCTCAAGCTGGGGACGCGCGACCGCACGCGCGCCGTGCTGCGCGCGCTGCACGTCGGCCTGCTCGGCTGACGCCGGTCAGAGCAGCGTCTCGACGCCGATCGTCACGCGGTCGCCGACGTCGACGCCCTCGGCGCGGCGTACCGCGGCCTTGATGGGGACGACGAACGTCTTGCGCTGCGCGTCGGGGAACACCGACGTCGACCAGCGCTGCGCCCCGAGCGTCACCTCGACCTTGACCGAGCCGAAACCCGCGGGCGGGAGCGGCAGCTCCGCGATCTCGTCGCTTACGTCCTCCGGCAGCGCGGCGAACACCCAGCTGTCGGTGCGCGCCTCCCACCGCCACAGCTCTGCCTCGAACTCGAACCTCGTCCCCGCCACGAGACCATGGTGCCGCGAGCCACCCACACGCGCGCCGCCGTCGTCCGGCGGGCCGCGGACGTCTCCCGGACGCCGCCCGGGCGCCGTCCCGCGTGCCGCCACCCCTCGCGGGCTCGCGGGCGGGGCGCCACCATGGACGGATGAGGGCCATCTGGAAGGGCGCCGTCACGTTCGGCCTCGTCAACGTCCCCGTCAAGGTGTACTCCGCGACGGAGGACCACGACGTGCCGCTGCACCAGGTGCACGACAAGGACGGCGGGCGCATCCGCTACCGGCGCGTGTGCGAGATCGACGGCGAGGTCGTGCCGTACGAGCACATCGACAAGGCCTACGACGACGGCGAGAGCACGGTCGTGCTGACCAAGGAGGACTTCGCCGCGCTGCCCGCCGAGCGCAGCCGCGAGATCGAGGTCGTCGAGTTCGTGCCGAGCGAGCAGATCGACCCGCTGCTGCTCGACCGCAGCTACTACCTGGAGCCCGACTCGAAGTCCAACAAGGCGTACGTGCTCATGCGGCGCACGCTCGAGGAGACCGACCGGACGGCGATCGTGAAGTTCGCGCTGCGCCAGCGCACGCGGCTCGCCGCGATGCGCGTGCGCGACGACGTGCTCGTCCTCCAGACGCTGCTGTGGGCCGACGAGGTGCGCGAGGCCGCGTTCCCCTCGCTCGACGACGAGGCGAAGGTGACGGACAAGGAGCTCGCCATGTCCGCGCAGCTCGTCGCGAGCTTCGAGGCGGACTTCACGCCCGAGGAGTACGAGGACGACTACCAGGTGCAGCTCCGCCAGCTCATCGAGGCCAAGCTCGAGCAGGGCGACGCGCTCGACACCGCCGAGACGTTCGGCGAGCAGCCCGAGAAGGGCGAGGGCGCCGAGGTGATCGACCTCATGGAGGCGCTGCGCAAGTCCGTCGCGTCCTCGAAGAGCAGCCGCGCCGGCGGGTCGGGGTCGTCCGGTGGGTCGACGGCGAAGGGCGGCTCGGGCCGCAAGGCCGCCTCGTCGTCGGGCAAGGGCTCCTCCGGTTCCCGGGCCAAGGGCGGTGGCGCGAAGGACGAGGGCTCGAAGCCCGCGGCCAAGAAGACCTCGGGCCGCTCGTCGTCCTCGAAGGAGAAGACGACGGCGAAGACGACGCGGAAGAAGGCGTCCGCGTAGGTCGGTCCCCGCCGTCCCCGCCCACCCGACGCGGGGCCAGGGGCGCGCGATGAGTTCGGCCCCCGGGACGCGTCGGAACCGGTGGGTGGTCGTCCGGCCGCCCGCGAGACCGACGAAGCGAGACGACGATGCGCGCGATCGTGCCGAGCCTGTGGTTCGACGGCAACCTCGAGGAGGCCATCACCTTCTACGCGAGCGTCTTCCCCGACGCGGAGGTCGGCGACGTGTTCCGCCAGCCCGACGGCACGGCGGTGTCGGCCGACTTCGAGCTCGCGGGGCACCGGTTCGCCGCCATCAACGGCGGCCCGCAGTTCCCGTTCACCGAGGCGGTGTCGTTCGTCGTCGAGTGCGAGTCGCAGGCCGAGGTCGACGAGTACTGGGCGGCGCTCACCGACGGCGGCCAGGAGTCGCAGTGCGGCTGGCTCAAGGACCGGTTCGGGCTGTCGTGGCAGGTCGTCCCCGTCGAGTTCCTCGCGATGCTGCAGGACCCGGACCCCGCCCGTGCCCAGCGCGTCGTCGACGTGATGATGACGCAGGCCAAGCTCGACCTGGGACCGCTGCGAGCGGCTTACGACGGCTGATCCACCGGCCGCTCCCGGTCCCGGCCGCACAGGCGGTTCGTCGGGGATGTCCAGGTCGTGCCCAGGTCTGGTTGAATGCGCTCGACATCTCCGCCGACGGCGTCCGCCGTCCCTCGTGAAGGACCACGAACCGAGTGAAGAAGCTCCTTGCCGGCACCGTGGGGACGGTGCTGGCCCTCGGCGGCATCTCCGTCGCCACGGCAACCCCCGCAGCCGCCGCCGTCCCGGACGTCCAAGCCGGCTGCTCGTCCCTCTACGTCACGCTCGACGGATACCCGGACGGTACGGCGTTCGTCGCGACCGTCGACGGCGAGACCGTCGACGACGTCGTCTTCGACGGGCATCACACTCTCTGGTACGACGTCGACGGCTCGGTCGCGCACGACTGGAGCGTCGTCGTCGACGCCCCTGGTGACGTCGACGAGGACTTCTCGGACGGCGGTACGACGACGCCGTGCGGAGAGCCGCCCAGCGACTGGTTCTCCGCTGACGCGTACTGCGGGAACCTCAACGTCTCGCTCGGCGGCTTTCCTGCCGGCTCGGCGGTCACCGTCGCGGTGGACGCCGAGGTCGTCACCGAGGGCATCGTCGACGGGTACGGCTCCTACTGGTTCGGCACCCGGCTCGACGAGTGGTCGGGCCAGGCGTGGCAGGTCGTCGTCGACGCGGAGGACGACGCCTTCGACCGCGACGAGTCGGGCGTCTCGTCCTGCGGTTCGGGCGGCGAGATCGTCGTGCCCGAGACGCCCCCGGCCCTGACGGACTGCGCGGCGACGCCGCAGGACGTGCACCTCCCGCTCGACACCGCGCAGGTCTCGTACACGCGCGGCGACGGCGGCATCGTCGCGACGGCGGCGGCCGGGTACGAGTTCCCCGGCGGCGCCGGGACGACGGATGAGTGGCGAGGTCTCGGGGACGGACGGCTCCTCCTCGAGTGGCACTCCGTCGTGCGGCCGCGGTGTGCGCTCGAGGTCGTCTCGGTGACCCCGGTGTGCGAGGCCGGCGAGCCGTTCGTCGACATCGCCGTCGACCCCCCGGCGGGAGTGGACGAGAGCTCGTTCCTCATCTCGTGGGAGGGGCCGAACACCGGGTACGACGTCGTGTACGGAGACGCCGGCTTCGGCCACCCGTGGGTCACCCGTGAGCCCTGGCCGGGGTTCGTCACGCACGGCGACGGTACGGTCTCGCCGGCCTACGACGAGACGTGGAGGCTCGACGACATCGATCTGGTGCTCGGCGCGTCGGCGTGGGTCGACGGGTGGGCGTACTCACGGTCCTACGGGGCTGTCTGGGAGGACGCACCGACGGCCGACCCGTGCGCCGACGACCCCGGGCCGCACTTCTCCGTCGACGTGAGCCCGCGCTGGCTCGCGGGCAAGCTCTATCTCAGCGTGCGCGTGCTCAACGAGGGTGACAGCACCGCGGACGTGAGCGTCGTGACGCCGTTCGGGCGCAAGCACTTCCCGCGCGTCGCGGCGGGGGCGAGCGCCTACCAGGCGTTCGCCGTGCGCACGACGGAGCCGGTCGAGGGCCAGGTGGACGTCTCGTTCGCCGCCGACGTCGACGGTGAGCAGGTCACGCGGGAGCGTTCCGTGGCGTTCTCGTTCGGCGGGTAGCGGCAGGCAGCACCCCCGGGATCCGGAGGCCCGGTGGCGCGTCGACAGGCGTGCCACCGGGCCTCCGGCGTCGCGGGACGGTCCCGGCTCAGGCGGTCGACGGGCGGCGCAGCGCGACGAGCTCGTCGAGGAGCCGGAGGAGGTCGTCGACGTCGTCGCCGGGTCGGGGCCCGCGGAAGGCGAGGTCCTCCTCGGGGACGCCGTCGCCGTCGTCGGTCTCGGCCGTGCCGCCCGTGACACGGCCGAGCACGTCGCTGCTCAGCGCGGCGTGCGCGTAGAGCCCGTCGCTGAGCAGGACGATCGCGCGCGCGACGACGGGGTCGCCGACCTCGTCGAGGACGGCGCGGGTCCAGGCGTCGTGCGCGCCGTCGAGCGCGGCGCGGGCGCGCGGGTACGACCCCTGCGCGAGCCGGGACACGGCGAGGTAGACGAGCTCGAACTCGGTGTCGACGAGCGTCGAGGTGCGGATGAGGTAGTCGACGGCGCCCGCGGGCGCGGCGCGCATCGTCTCGACGTCGGCGGCGGTGAGCTCGCGCAGGTGCTCGGTGAGACCGTCGGCGAGCGCGTCCTTGGAGCCGAAGTGGTAGAGCAGCCCGCCCTTGGACACCCCGGCGCGCTCGGCGACGGCCTCGAGCGTGGCGGCGCGCTCACCCTGCTCGACGAGGAGGGACGCGAACGCGCGCAGGACCTTGGCGCGGGCGGCGGGGGGCGGTGGCATGGTTCCGAGGGTAGTGGGAGGGCACGGCGCACCGGCCGTCCGGACGGAGCGGCGCTCGCTCGGACGGCGGCGGTGCGCAGCGTCACACCGTCCTCGGGATGACGGCGAGCGTCGAGATCGTTACTGTACCGTCTGGACGGTTTGGAAGTTCGGCGCCACCGCGCCGCCCCGACCGCCCGCAGAACGTGGAAGGACCTCTCGCCGTGACGACCCCCGTGACGACGACCCCGACGGCCACCCCGGCCGCCCAGCACGCGCCCGCGACGCGCGGGCCCGTGCGCGGCGCAGCCGGCCGCTGGTTCGCGCTCGCCGTGCTGATGCTCCCGGTGCTGCTCGTGTCGATCGACAACACCGTGCTGAGCTTCGCGCTGCCCCAGATCTCCGAGTCGCTGCGCCCCAGCGGGACGCAGCTCCTGTGGATCATCGACATCTACCCGCTCGTGCTCGCCGGCCTGCTCGTGCCGATGGGCTCCTTCGCCGACCGCGTCGGCCGCCGCCGGCTGCTCCTCGTCGGGGCCGTGGGGTTCGCGGCCGTGTCGGTCGTCGCCGCCTACGCGCCGACGGCCGGCGCGCTCGTCGCGTCCCGCGCCGCTCTCGGCTTCTTCGGCGCGATGCTCATGCCGTCGACGCTCTCGCTCCTGCGCAACGTCTTCGTCGACCGCGAGGAGCGACGTCTGGCCATCGCGATCTGGGCGGCCGGTTTCGCCGCCGGGTCGGCCCTCGGCCCGATCGTCGGCGGGTTCCTGCTCGAGCACTTCTGGTGGGGCTCGGTCTTCCTCCTCGCCGTCCCGGTGCTCGTGCTGCTGCTCGCGCTCGCACCGTTCTTCGTGCCCGAGTCGCGCGATCCCGCCCCGGGCCGCATCGACGTCCTGTCGATCGTGCTCGTCATGGCGACCATGACCCCCGTCGTCTACGGCATCAAGATGCTCGCCAAGTCCGGGGTGAGCACCCTCGCGGTCGGCAGCGTCGTCGTCGGGCTGGTCGCCGGGACGCTGTTCGTGCGCCGCCAGCTGCGCCGGCCCGACCCGATGATCGACGTGCGGCTCTTCACCCACGGCGCGTTCAGCGGCGCCGTGCTCGTCAACCTGCTGTCGGTGTTCTCGCTCGTCGGGTTCCTGTTCTTCGTCTCCCAGGACGTGCAGCTCGTGCTCGGGCTCACCCCCATGCAGGCGGGTGTCGCGCTCCTGCCCGGCCTGCTGGTCATGATCGTGGCGGGCCTGGGCGTCGTGCGGGTCGTGCGCCGGGTGCGACCCGCGCACGTCGTCGCCGTCGCGCTGCTGTTCTCCGCGGCCGGTTACGCGGTCGTCGCCGCGGGCGCGGGGGAGAGCACCCTCCTGCTGCTGGTCGTGGCGTTCGTCGTCCTGTCGCTCGGCGTCGGTGCGGCGGAGACCGTGTCGAACGACCTCATCGTGTCGTCCGTCCCCGCCGCCAAGGCGGGCGCGGCGTCCGCGATCTCCGAGACCGCGTACGAGGTCGGCGCCGTCCTCGGCACCGCCGTGCTCGGGAGCATCCTCACCGCGTCGTACCACGCGAACGTCGTCGTCCCGGCGGGCGTCCCCGCGGCCGACGCCGTCGCCGCGGCCGAGACGCTCGGCGGCGCCACCCAGGTCGCGTCCACCCTGCCCGCCGGGCAGGCGCAGGCGCTGCTCGACTCCGCGCACGCCGCGTTCGGCAGCGGCGTGGGCACGACGTCGCTCATCGGGGTCGTGCTCATGCTCGTCGCCGCGGGCGTGGCGCTCGTCACGCTGCGGGGCGCGAAGTCCTGACGACGCCACGCACCGCGCGTCCCGCCGCACCCTCGCGGCGGGGCGCGCGGCGCTCGCGGTTGGCGACGGGAGCCCGGATCCGGGAGGCTGGGCGGTGATGAGCCGTCCGCACCGCACCCCGCCCCGCTGGGTCCGCTGGACCCTCGCCGTCCTGCTCGCGCTCGTGCCGTGCGTCGTGTGGGGGGTCACGACCGCGACCGCGGAGCGCAGCCTCGGCCCGCACGAGGCGCTCTACGAGGTCACGACCAACGGCCTCGTCACCGTCGACCTCGGCCCGCTCGGCACCATCCAGATCGACTCCCCGCTGCCGCTCGGCCTCGGCGCCGACGTCACCGTCGAGGAGATCCCCGCCGACCTCACCGCGGTCGGGCAGGCGGACACGCTCGAGGGCCTGTCGCAGGACCTCGAGGACTACCTGCGCTTCTTCGGCGGCCCGCAGGAGACGATCGGCTCCGTCGCGCGAGCCCTCGTCGTCGACGCGCTGCGCCGGACGGGCTTCGCGATCCTCGTCGTCGCGGCCGTCGGTGCGGGGCTCTACCTGCTGCTCGGCCCGCCGCGCCGCCGCGAGCTCACCGAGCGGGTCGCGCCGCGCACGTACGAGATCACGGCGGGCGTCGTCCTCGTGTCCCTCGTCGCCGGGTCGCTCGTCGCGAGCGACCCCGGCACGACGACCGGCCCGTCCCAGCGTGCGTCCGCCGTGTTCGACGGGACGCCGCTCGAGGGCGCGCGCATCACCGGCCGGCTCGCGGGCGTCGTCGACACCTACGGCGCGATGCTCATCGACCTGTACCGCGAGAACGAGGACTTCTACGCGCGCGCGGACGCCAACCTCGTCGCGGCCTGGGACCGACGCGACCGCATCCAGCGCCTCACCGCGCCGCGCCCCGCGGCCACCGCGACGTCCGACGACGAGCCGTCGCCCGACGACGCGACGTCGCCCGAGGGGACCCGCGCCACGGGGGACGAGGACGGGGCGACCGACGCCCCGCCGTCGGGCACCGGCGACGAGGACGCGGGCGGCGAGGTCTCCGGCGCGGAGGGCTCGGCCGACGCCGAGGCGACGGAGGAGCCCGCTCCGGAGCCCGCGGCCGAGGAGGACCTCGTCACGCTCCTGGTCGTGAGCGACCTGCACTGCAACACGGGCATGGCGCCGCTCATCCGGACCGCGGCCGAGCGGTCGGGCGCGTCCATCGTGCTCAACGCCGGGGACACGACGATGAACGGCACGGCGGTCGAGTCGTTCTGCGTCGACTCGTTCGCGTCCGCGGTGCCGAAGGGCGCGACCATGGTCGTCTCCGACGGCAACCACGACAGCGTCGAGACCTCGGCGCAGGAGCGCGCCAACGGACAGACCGTGCTGGACGGGAAGGTCGTCGAGGTCGAGGGGATCCGCATCCTCGGCGACCGCGACCCGCTCGAGACGCGCCTCGGCCTCGGCAGCCAGCCGCCCCGCGAGGAGACGCCCGAGGAGTACGCCGCGCGCCTGACCGAGGTCGCGTGCGCGGAGCAGGAGGACGGCGACGGCATCGACCTCCTCCTGATCCACACGCCGCGCATGGGGAACGAGGCGCTCGACTCGGGCTGCGTCCCGAACCAGATCTCCGGTCACATGCACACCCGCTCCGGGCCGGCGCGGATGGGCGGCGGCGTCCGGTACGTGAGCGGCAGCACCGCGGGGGCCGTCAAGGACCAGCTCCGGATCGGCCCGCTCAAGGGCACGGCCGAGATGACGGTGCTCCGCTTCGACCCCGAGCGGCGCCGCATCGTCGACTGGCAGCTGGTGCAGATCGGGACCGACGAGTCCGCCAAGGTCTGGCCGCGCATCGCCTGGCCCACGCCGTCGGGCGTGCCGGTGGTCGAGGAGCCCGCGGGTGACGACGGCGGCGAGGAGGGCGTCGAGGGCGGGGACGTCCCCGCCGACGAGCCGACCGACGGCGCGCCCGCCACCGAGGGCTGAGACGGCGCGCGTCGGTCCTCGCCGCGCGCGGCCGGACACGGCAGGATGTGCCGTATGAGCAGGTCCACGCGCTGGATCGTCGTGTCGGTGGTCCTCGCGCTCGTCGTGGTGCTCCTCGCGCCGTTCGTGTACTCGGAGGTGCGCGAGGGCCGCACCCCGCCGCCGCTGGGCCTGCAGTCGCCGGGGGAGGAGACGGCGTCGGCCGCCCCGGTCGTCCCCGGCCCGTTCGACGTGGACGGCGAGTGGGTCGTCGGCGCCGGGTCCGAGGCGGGCTTCCGCGCCGACGTCCTGGACGTCCCGGCGGACGAGGCCGTGCTCCTGGGCGTCACCCCGGACGTCACGGGAGCGTTCCACGTGCGGTCGGGCTCGCTGCAGACCGCGACGGTGACGGTCCAGACGACGACGCTCCGCACCGGGTCCTCCGTGGCGGACCGCCAGCTCCAGCAGGCCCTCGAGACCGACCTCTACCCGACCACGCTGTTCTCGCTCACCTCGCCGCTCGACGTGAGCGAGCTGGCGTCCACGACGGCGCCGGTGCGCCTCGAGGCGTCGGGTGCGCTGACGATCCGCGACGAGACCGAGGCCGTGACGGTGGCGCTCGAGGCCCGCCGGTCGGGCGACGGGGTGCTCGCGACGGGGGCGATCGGCGTGCGCTTCTCCGACTACGGCATCGCGGTGCCGCCCGGCGCCCCCGTCCAGGTGCGGGACGAGGGCACGGTCGAGGTGCGGCTCCAGCTCGTCCGGCCCGCGAGCCCCTGAGGGCCTCGACGGGCCCGTGACCTAGGGTGGTCGGGTGGACCACCCGACCGACCTGACGCCCGTCGCCCAGGACTACCTCAAGGTCGTCTGGGCCGCCCAGGAGTGGTCGGACGAGAAGGTGACGACCAAGCTCCTCGCCGAGCGCATCGGCGTCGGCGCCTCGACGGTGTCGGAGACGGTCCGCCGGCTCAGCGCCCAGGGGCTCCTCGAGCACGCGCCCTACGGGGCGATCACGCTCACCGAGCGCGGGCGCAGCCTCGCGCTCGCCATGGTGCGACGCCACCGCCTCCTCGAGACCTACCTCGTGTCCGAGCTCGGCTACGGCTGGGACGAGGTGCACGACGAGGCCGAGGTGCTCGAGCACGCCGTCTCCGACCTGCTCGTGGAGCGGATCGACGCGCGCCTCGGGCACCCGACGCGCGACCCGCACGGCGACCCGATCCCCGGTGCCGACGGGACCGTCGTCCGCCCGCCCGCCGTCCCGCTCGCCGACCTCGTCGTGGGGGACCGGGGGACCGTGGTGCGGATCTCCGACGCCGACCCGGACGTCCTGCGCTACCTCGCGGAGATCGGTGTCGGCCTCGACACGGGCGTGGAGGTGCGCGAGCGCCGCGAGTACGCGGGCATCCTCTCCGTCGTGTGGTCGCCGCCGGACGGTAACGAAGCGGGCGTCGGTCCCGACGCCGCGTCGGGCGCGCGCCCGACGCCGCCCGCGCAGCTCGGCCTGCGCGCCGCGGACCACGTGTGGGTCGTGCGCGCGGAGCCGGTCCCCGCCTAGACTGGCCGCCTGCCCCTGTTCTCGTCGCCGACGTCGTCGACGATCCTCGAATCGATTCGATCGCCGGTGTTTCGGTCCGAGGTCTCCACCGCCGCCCTGCCACGACGCCCCGAGGACACGATGACCGACAGCACCGCCACGCCCGCGCCCCCCGCGGACGTCCCTCCCACACGCGCCGGACGCCTGCGCGGGGCCGGGCCCGCGCTCCTCGCGCTCGCGATGGGCGGCTTCACCATCGGCACGACCGAGTTCGCGACGATGGGCCTGCTCTCCGACATCGCGACCGACCTCGACGTCTCCATCCCCACGGCGGGCCACGCCATCACCGCCTACGCCGTGGGCGTGGTCGTCGGGGCGCCGCTGCTCACCGTCGTGGCGGCGCGCCTGCCCCGCAAGACGCTGCTCGTCGCGCTCATGGCGTTCTACACGCTCGGCAACCTGTTCTCCGCGACCGCCGGGAGCATCGAGACGCTCGTCGCCGGGCGGTTCCTCGCGGGGCTGCCGCACGGCGCGTTCTTCGGCGTCGGGGCTGCGGTCGGCGCCGCCGTCGCGGGCCCCGGGCGCCGGGGGCGCGCCGTCGCGACCATGATGGCCGGGCTGACCATCGCGAACGTCGTCGGCGTCCCGCTCTCGACGTTCGCGGGGCAGCAGCTCGGCTGGCGCGCCGCGTTCGTCGTGGTCGGCGCGCTCGGTCTCGTCACGCTCGCCGCCCTCTGGTGGCTGATCCCGGCCGGCGCGGGGAACGAGGACTCGAGCGTGCGCCGCGAGCTCGGCGCCCTGCGCAACGGTCCGCTCTGGCTCGGGTTCGTCGGGGCCGCGGTCGGGTTCGGCGGCATGTTCGCCGTCTACTCCTACGTCGAGCCGACCATCACGCGCGTCACCGGCCTCTCGTCCGCCGCGGTACCGCTCGTGCTCGCGATCTTCGGCGTCGGCATGACCGTCGGCACCGTCCTCGGCGGCCGGCTCGCCGACCGTTCCGTCATGCGCACCGTCTACCTCGGGTTCGTCTCCACGGGCGTGACGCTCGCGCTGTTCGCCCTCACGGGCCGCCACCCCGTCCCCGCCGTGCTGTCGCTCTTCCTGCTCGGCGTCACCTCCCAGGTCCTCGGTCTCGCGCTGCAGACGCGCCTCATGGACCTGTCGCCCGCCGCGCCGTCGCTCGGCGCGGCCCTGTGCCACTCGGCGCTCAACGTCGGCAACGCCAACGGCGCGTTCCTCGGCGGCCTCGTCATCGCCGCCGGCTGGGGCTACCTCGCCCCGGCCTGGACCGGCGTCGTGCTCACGGCCGCCGGCCTGGGGATCATCCTCCTCGTCGGCCGCCGCCCCGCCGACGTCGTCGGCGTCGCCGGCGCCACCCCGCCCGACGACGCCCGCTCGCCTGCGACGGAGCCGGTCAGCCTACCGAGGTAGAGCCCAGGTCCGCCGAGGTAGAGCCCTGGTCGGCCGAGGTAGAGCCCTGGTCGTGGTGAGCACCGACCCGGGTGAGTCGACACCGGGTCGGGGTGGGTGGTGGTGCCGCGTCGTGGTCGGGCCCGGCGGGAGCGACGCGAGGAACGAGCGGCGCGGATGGTAGACGCGGCACCACCACC
>NZ_JBHJYJ010000023.1:0-2414 GCF_042269845.1 Cellulosimicrobium sp. NPDC055967
GTGGTGGTGCCGCGTCGTGGCGGGCCTGGCGGGAGCGACGCGAGGAACGAGCGGCGCGGATGGTAGACGCGGCACCACCACCCACCCCGCCACCCAAGGTGACCAGACCGCCGTCGGGCACGAGACCGGGCCTCTACCTGGGCGGACCACGCCTCTACCTGGGCGGACTCAGGACGGGCGGGCTACGCCCGTCTCGTAGGCGAGGACGACGGCCTGGACGCGGTCGCGGAGGCCGAGCTTGCCGAGGACGCGGCCGACGTGGGTCTTGACGGTCGCCTCGGACAGGACGAAGCGCTCGGCGATCTCGGCGTTCGTCAGACCCTCGCCGAGCGCCTCGAAGACCTCGAGCTCGCGGGCCGTGAGCTCGGCGAGGCGGGGGTCGTGCAGGCCGGTCTGGGTGGGGGCGGGGGCGGTCGTGCCGTCCTGGGGGAGCTGCCCGGAGAACATCTCGAGCATGCGGCGTGTGATGCGCGGGGAGACGGCGGCGTCGCCGCTCGCGACGGCGCGGATCGCCCCGACGAGCTCGCCCGGCTTGGCGTCCTTGAGGAGGAACCCGCTCGCGCCGGCGCGCAGGGCGGCGAACGCGTACTCGTCGAGGTCGAACGTGGTGAGGATGATGACCCGTGACTCGGGCTGGGCGGCGACGATGCGCTCGGTCGCCTCGATGCCGTTGGTGCCGGGCATGCGGACGTCCATGAGCACGACGTCGGGCCGCAGGGCGGCGGCCTGCGCGATCCCGGTCTCGCCGTCCCCGGCCTCGCCGACGACCTCGATGTCGTCCTCGGCGGCGAGGATCATGCGGAAGCCCATGCGCAGCAGCGCCTGGTCGTCGACGAGCAGCACCCGGGTCGGTGCGCCGCTGTCCGTCATGTGCGTTCCCGTCCGTCGTCGCGTCCGCCGGTGTCCCGGCCGGGGTCGAGGTCGAGGCGCAGGCTCGCCCGCACCTCCCAGCCGGTGCCGCTCGGCCCCGCCGACACCGTACCGCCGTACACGGCCGCCCTCTCGCGCATCCCGATGATGCCGCGGCCGGTCCCGACCGGGACGCCGGGCGGGTGCTGCTCCGCGACGGAGGGTGGGAGACCGCGCTCGTCGGCGCTCGAGCCCTCGCCGGGCCGGCGGCCGGCCTGGTTGACGACCCGCAGCTCGAGCCAGTCCGCGCCGGGCTCGGCGCGGCGGGAGACCTCGACGAGCACGAGGGGGGAGAGGGGCGCGTAGCGCAGCACGTTCGTCAGGGACTCCTGGACGATGCGGTGCGCGGTCTGGCGCAGCGCCGGCCCCGGGTTCGGCTGGGGGCCGGAGCGGACGAGCCGCACGGGCAGGCCCGCGGTGCGGAAGCGTTCGACGATCTCCTCGAGCTCGGGCGTCTCGTGCGCCGGGGCGAGCGGCACGGTCTGCTCGCCCCCGGGTTCGCGCAGGACGCCGAGCACGCGGCGCATGTCGGCGAGGGCGGCGCGGCCGGTCGCGGTGAGCTCGTCGAGCGCGTGGCCCGCGAGCTCGGGGTTCTTGGCGCCCGACGCCTTGGCGCCGTCCGCGAGGGCGACCATGACCGTGAGGGAGTGCGCGACGACGTCGTGCATCTCGCGCGCGATGCGCGTGCGCTCGGCGGCGGCGGCGAGCTGGGCCTGCTGGTCGCGGTCGCGCGCGATGGAGTTCGCGCGCTCGACGAGGTCGGACACGTGCTGCCGGCGGGCGCGCACGTTGGTGCCGATCGCGAGGGCGATCAGGCACAGGACGGTCGTGACGAGGATGCCGACGATGCGGTCGACGGTCGCGCGCCCGGGTTCGACGCTCTGGCGCAGGACCTCCCCGTCGGCGGTGGTGATGACGTCGTACCAGAGGAGGGTCGCGCCGGACAGTGCCAGCACGACGATGGCGAGGACCGGCCACGCGATGCGCGACGGCCGCGACGCGGCGACGGCGTAGACCGCGAACATCGCCGCGACCTCGAACCCGGCGGTGTCGCCGGTGACCGCGATCGCGAGGACGCCGAGGACGGTGAGACCGAGCGCGACGGTGACGGGTCGCCGACGGCGCCAGTACAGGAGCGTCCCGCCGAGGAGGAAGAACACGAGCGACAGCGGGGTCGAGCCGCGGGGCTGCTCCGCGAGGAGCGCGTAGAGCACGCCCGGCACGACGAACACCGCGACGATGACCCAGTCCATGACGACCGGGCGGCGGGCGAAGTAGCGGCGCACCGGACCGAGGCGTCGCGCGTCGAGCTCGGTGAACGGCTCGGGCGCGGGCCGCATCGGCAGGGGCGCGGTCCCCGGCGCGTTCGGCGCGGCGGCGTCCGGGGACGCCACGGCCGAGGGGGGGCGGGCGGGGGCGGCGGGCGGCGGCGGGGGGGGGGTGGGGCGGGGGGGGCCGCGGCCCGGCGGGGGAGCCCCACCCCCCCGGCGACGGTGAGCGCCCCG
>NZ_JBHJYJ010000023.1:2424-25838 GCF_042269845.1 Cellulosimicrobium sp. NPDC055967
CACCACGGGCGGCGCGGCGTGGGACGCCGAGGTGCTCGGCGGGGCGGGCGAGGGGCGCGCGGGCGGGGGGGGCGCGGGGGGCGCAACGCCCCGCCCCGGGGCGGGCGCCCGCGGCCCGGCGCGCGGGGCGGCCGTGGGCGGGGTGGTGGGCCGGGTGGTCACGCGTCCCGGCGCTTGAGCACGACCGCCGCGGCGACGGTGAGCGCCGCGGTCCACCCCACGAGCACGGCGTAGCCGGGCCACGGGTCGATCGCGTCGGGGGACGACATGCCGCCGCCGAGCACGACCTGCTCGCCCGCGGACGCGGGCAGCGAGTTCATGACCGTCTGGACCCAGTCGGCTCCCGTGACGCCCTGGACGATGCCCAGGACCATGGAGAGGACGAAGAACACCGCGACGAGCGTGAAGATCGCGCCGGCCGAGCTGCGGAGCAGGACACCGACAGCGACGGAGAACAGCGCGACGGCCGTGAGGTACAGCACGACGCCGATCAGGGCGCGCTGGTCGTCGGCGGACGAGAAGTCGACCGTCATGTCCTTGCCGGACAGGATGGGGTACGTCACGAGGTAGGACAGGCCGACCGCGACGGCGGTCGTGACCGCGGTGACGACCCCGACGACGATCATCTTCGCGGCGAGCGCGGGCGTGCGGCGCGGGACGGCGGAGAGCGTCGAGCGGATCATGCCGGTGGAGTACTCACCCGTGACGGTGAGCGCGCCGAGCACCGCGACGGCGAGCTGCGCGAACGAGTAGCCGACCGTGATGACCATGACGCCGACGCCGTCCGCAGCCCCCATCCCGGCCTCCTCGGCCGAGACGCCCGCCGAGTCCATCGACGACACGACGGCGGCGAACATGAGCGAGAAGCCCACCATCACGGCGACGGTGATGCCGAGCGTCCACCACGTGGAGCGCAGCGAGCGGAACTTGATCCACTCCGCGCGCAGCACGTGGCCGAACGTGAGGCGGTACGGGGACGTGCGGGACGCCGTCGGGCTGGTCGCGCCCGGGGCGAGGGTCGTGGCGCTCATCGCTGCGCTCCTTCGAGGGAGTCGGTGGTGGCCGGGGCGTCGGCAGGGGCACCCGTCGCACCGTGGCCGATGTGGATCTGCGCGGACTCGGTCTGGTACTCGACGGAGTCGGCCGTGAGGGCCATGTAGGCGTCCTCGAGCGTCGAGGTGACGGGCGTGAGCTCGTGCAGGACGAAGCCCTTCGCGGCGGCGAGCTCGCCGATCCCGGGCGCGTCCGCGCCGGTGACCACGAGCAGGCTCGGCTCGTCGCTCGTGACGGTCGCGCCGTCGCTCGTGAGGATCTCGGCGAGCTGCGTCGCGTGCGGCGTGCGGACGCGGACGGTGCGCTGCTGGGTGCCGTTGACGATGTCGCTCACCGGGGCGTCCGCGATGATGCGGCCCTTGCCGATGACGATGATGTGGTCGGCCGTGAGGGCGACCTCGCTCATGAGGTGGCTCGACAGGAAGACCGTGCGGCCCTCCGACGCGAGGTACCGGGCGAGGTTGCGCACCCACAGGACGCCCTCGGGGTCGAGGCCGTTGACCGGCTCGTCGAGGATGAGCGTCCTGGGGTCGCCGAGCAGCGCGGAGGCGATGCCGAGGCGCTGGCCCATGCCGAGCGAGAAGCCGCCGACGCGCTTCTTCGCGACCGACTGCAGGCCGGTCATGTCGATGACCTCGTCCACGCGCTTGGTCGGGATGCCGTGCGTCGTGGCCATCGCGAGGAGGTGGTTGTAGGCGGTGCGCCCGGTGTGGACGGCCTTCGCGTCGAGCAGCGCGCCCACCTCGGTGAGGGGGGAGCGGTGCTGCGCGTACGGGCGCCCGTTGACGGTGACGGTCCCCGCGGTCGGGCGGTCCAGACCCATGATCATGCGCATGGTCGTGGACTTGCCGGCGCCGTTGGGGCCGAGGAAGCCGGTGACGGTCCCGGGACGCACGGTGAACGAGATGCCGTCCACCGCGGTCTTGGGCCCGTACCGCTTGGTCAGGCCGCGTGCTTCGATCATGACTTCGCCCCTCCGAGGGTCGTTCGTCCGGGATGGTTCTGGTGCTCGCGGGCGGGGTCGCGCCGGTCTGGCCGGGGCCCTCTCCGCGAGGTACGTCTCGAGCCTAGGGACGTGCACGACGTCGGACAGCCCCCGTGCGACGTATCTTGCCCGGGGCATGGGCCGGGCGCCGTACACCGCGCGGCGTACGCGGCGCGTCGTCGGGTGGTCCGCTGGTCGGGACTTCGCCCCCGAGAGGCGAAAAACCGGCGGGAACAGTGGCCTCGGCTCGCACGTTCCCTAGGATGAACACAGGCCAGCGACACCCGACTCGAGGCGAGACGCCGATGACGAGGCCCGCTGAGAGGTAGTGGACGCCGCGACCAGGAGGAGCTCATGAGCAACCCCGTCTTCAACAACAGCGCGGTCTTCGGCGAGCCGAAGAACCGGCGCGGTGGGGCGGCCACGCAGGCCGGACCCGCCTACGGGACCCCGCCGCCGCAGGGGCAGGGCCCCGCGTACGGCACGCCGCCCGCGCAGCAGGGCGCGCAGTGGGGCGCGTACGGCGCCCAGACCGCCGACGCCGCGTCGCTCGACGCGATGTACAACGCGCCGTCGGCGACCACGGCGGACACCAAGCGCCTGACCTACGACGACGTCATCATGAAGACGGGCGGCCTGCTCGCCCTCCTCGTGGTCGTCGGGGCGGCGTCGTGGTACCTCACGCCGCAGATGCCGTTCCTGTACCTGATCGGTGCGATCGCCGGCCTCGTGCTCGGTCTGGTCAACGCGTTCCGGCGCAACCCGAGCCCGGCGCTCATCGTCGCCTACACCGTCGCCCAGGGCCTGTTCCTCGGTGGCATCAGCCTGGCGTTCGGCTCGATGACCGTCGGCAACGGCGGCAGCGTGACGGACATCGTCTTCCAGGCGGTCCTCGCGACCGTCGCGACGTTCGCCGCGGCGCTCTTCCTGTTCAAGTCCGGGAAGGTCCGCGTCACGCCCAAGTTCACGCGCTGGCTGCTCATCGCGATGGTCGGGTACCTCGCGTTCTCGCTCGTCAACGTCGTGCTCGTGCTGTTCGGCGTCCTCGACGGCTGGGGCATGCGTGGTGGCACGTGGGGCATCATCATCGGCCTCGTCGCGGTCGGCCTCGCCGCCGCGTCGCTCATCGTCGACTTCGACTCGATCAAGCGCGGCGTCGAGGCGGGCGTGCCCGCGAAGTTCGCGTGGTCGGCGGCGTTCGGCCTCATGGTCACGCTGATCTGGCTGTACCTCGAGTTCCTGCGCCTCTTCGCGATCCTGCAGAGCAGCGACTGACGGTGGCGCGCAGCACCCGTGAACCGGCACCCGCGGCGGACCTCCCGCCGCGGGTGCCGGTCTTTCTCGCCGGCCTTGTCGTCGCTGCGGCGGCGATGCTCGGCGTCCAGGTCCTCTACATGGTGGTCTCCGGCGCGCCGCCCGCGTGGCTCGCGTTCGTGGCCCTCCTCATCCTGCTCAGCGTGCCGACGGCGGGCGCCGCGGTGGCGTGGCTCGGCACCCGGATCACGCGCGACGCGTCCGAGCGCCGGGCCGCGCTGGTGTTCGCCGCGCTCGGCCTCGTCGCGGGCGCCCTGTGGGGCTCGATGCTCGCCGGCGGCCTCGCGCGGCAGCTCGCGGACGCGGGCGCGAGCGGCGGGGGAGCGCTCGTCGCGGGCGCGGCCGCCGTCGTCGGGGTCACCGCCGCGATCGGGGCCGGGCTGGGTCGCCTCACCGCGCGCGAGGCGTCCGACCGGCCGCTCCTCGTCGTCGTGCTCGGCGTCGTCGTGGTCCTCGTCGCCCTCCTGGGCTTCTTCGGCTGAGCCCGGATCGTTGTGGGCATGGAATGGGCCCGGTTCTCGACCGAGAACCGGGCCCATTCCATGCCCACACGCGCGGGCTGCGTCAGGCGGGGAGGCGGGTCGTCGTCGAAGCGAAGCCGAGCCAGGTGTGGCGGTTGCCGGCCCAGCACCAGCCGACCTTCGGGGCGCCGCGGCGCTCGCGCCCGTCGCGACCCGTGCCGTTCGAGATCCACAGCGCCGGGGTGCGGGCGTCGAGGCGGCCGTCGGGCTTGCGCAGGCGGGACCCGATGGTCATGTAGCAGAGGTTGCGCGTGAGGACGCTCGGGGCCTGGAGCGCCCAGTGGATGCCCTCGTGCAGCAGCATCGGCGTGCGGCCGCGGGCCGTGAGCTCGGGCAGCGCCTCGTCCGGCGACCAGTTCGCCAGGTCGTCGCCGCGGTCCGGGCCGGCCACGAGGTAGAGCGGGCCGTCGGGGACCTCGACGCCCTCGATCGGCACGAATCGGTCGACGTCCGTCATGTCGACGACGACGAAGCCCTCCTTCTCGCCGTCGCGCGCCGGCAGCCGCAGCAGCGGTGCGAGGGCCGACGGCGGCGCGAGCCGCGGATCGACGACGAGCAGCGAGCCGTCGGGCGCGGTCGCGGCGAGGCCGGCCGCGGCGGTGCGGAGCGCGTCGGCCGTCAGCCCGGCGATCTCGTGGACGCCGAGCGCGACGAGGCGCTCGGCCTGGGCGACGACGTCGGGCAGGTCGGGGAGCCCCGTCTCGGGCGCGGTCGGGTGCGGGGCGGCGGTGGTCGTCTCGGGCACAGGTCACCTCTCGGTCGGGGCGGTCGGAGGGCTCAACGCTGTACACCGTACGGAAATTCCCGCCGCCGTGGCGGCGAGGGGTCGCACGACGCACGCGCGCCCCACGGATCGGGGATGATCGGGGCATGAGATACGCAGAGCACGTGTCCGAGCTCGTCGGCGGTACCCCGCTCGTCCGGCTGTCCCGTGTCACCGAAGGCCTCAGCGCGACGATCCTCGCCAAGGTCGAGTACGGGAACCCCGGCGGCTCGGTGAAGGACCGCATCGCGCTGAAGATGGTCGAGGCCGCGGAGGCGTCGGGCGAGCTGGCCCCCGGCGGCACGATCGTCGAGCCCACGTCCGGCAACACCGGCGTCGGCCTCGCGCTCGTCGCGCAGCGCAAGGGGTACGACTGCGTGTTCGTGTGCCCCGACAAGGTGAGTCAGGACAAGCGGGACGTGCTGCGCGCGTACGGCGCGCGCGTCGTCGTGACGCCGACCGCCGTCGCGCCGGACCACCCGGACTCCTACTACTCCGTCTCCGACCGCCTCGTCCGCGAGATCCCGGGGGCGTGGAAGCCGAACCAGTACGCGAACCCGAACGGCCCGGCGTCGCACTACGAGTCCACCGGCCCGGAGGTCTGGGCGGACACCGACGGCCGCGTGACCCACTTCGTCGCGGGCGTCGGCACCGGCGGCACCATCACGGGTACCGGCCGCTACCTCAAGGACGTCTCCGCCGACCGCGCGGAGGCCGACGGCGGCCGCGTGCGCGTCGTGGGCGCCGACCCGGCGGGCTCGGTGTACTCGGGCGGCGACGGTCGGCCGTACCTCGTCGAGGGCGTGGGCGAGGACTTCTGGCCGGCCGCGTACGACCCGTCGGTCCCCGACGAGGTCATCGCCGTGACGGACGCCGACTCGTTCGCGATGACGCGGCGCCTCGCGCGCGAGGAGGGGCTGCTCGTCGGCGGGTCGTGCGGCATGGCGGTCGAGGCGACGCTGCGGCTCGCGCGCCGGCTCGAGGAGGAGGACCCGGAGGCCGCGGCGCGGGCGGTGATCGTGGTGCTCCTGCCCGACAGCGGGCGCGGCTACCTGTCGAAGATCTTCAACGACGCCTGGATGCGGTCGTACGGGTTCTTGCCCGACGAGGAGGGCGTGACCGCGGGCGACGTGCTGCGCGCCAAGGACGGCCGCCTGCCCGACCTCGTCCACACGCACCCGAGCGAGACCGTCCGCGACGCCATCGAGATCCTGCGCGAGTACGGCGTCTCCCAGATGCCCGTCGTGGGCGCCGAGCCGCCGGTGAAGAGCGGCGAGGTCGCAGGGTCGGTGAGCGAGCGCGAGCTGCTCGACGCCGTGTTCTCCGGACGCGCGTCCCTCGCCGACCGCGTGGACCAGCACATGGAGCCCCGGTTCCCGCTGATCGGCGCGGGCGAGGGCGTCGAGGCGGTGCGCGCCGCGCTGCACGGCGCCGACGCGCTGCTCGTCGTCGAGGACGGCGACCCGGTCGGCGTCCTCACGCGGCACGACCTCCTGGGGTTCGTCGCCGCGCGGTGAGCGGCGACCGCGGGACGGGCGTCGGTCGAGCGCCGGCGCCCGTCACCTGCGCTCGCCGCGGGCGACCGCGTGCCAGTAGGCGGCCACCTCGCTCGTCACCCTGACGACCCGGTCCCGACCAGGCGGCGCAGGCCAGAGCTGGAGGAGGTACGAGTCGGGCGCGGACTCGCCGTCGACCGGGCAGTCCATGGCCCTGCCGGCGTCCATCTCGCTCGCCACGTAGCGGGCGCGGTGCCACCCGAGGTGCGGTGCCGACACGGGCTCCCCGTCGTCGAACGACGCGATCAGCAGGTGCGGGGTGGTGAGCTCGACCGACGCCTCGACCACGTCCTGCCAGGCGTCGTCGAACGGCGGCTCCACCGGGTGCCACTCCACGCGCAAGGGGACCGCGCCGGTGTGGAGCCCGGTCGTCATCGCGAGGGCGTCGGTGGGCCCGTGCTCGAGCAGGCCGTTCTCCTGGCCCTCCCTGCTGAGCTCGGGCCAGTCGCCGTCCTCCTCCCGGAAGTGGACGAACCCGTAGTGGACGTCGATGTCGCGCGCGAAGAGCTCGATCACCGGCGCATCGTCGCGGGTGGCGCCCGCGACGTCAAGACGCGGGAGGGGCTCCGCGGAGCCCCTCGCCGCCCCGAGGCGTACCCAGCGCGGCCAGTCCCGCGAGGACGGCGGACACGTGGACCTCGAAGCTGTGGTCGAGGTCGTCCGGGAGCCGGAAGCCTCCACCGAGCTCGAGCGCGACGAATCCGTGCAGGCTCGCGCGCACGGACCGGATCGCGTCGATCGTGCGGTCCTCGGGGAGGGCGAAGCCGCGCAGCACCGCGCCGACGACCTGGACGCTGCGGCTCGCCGCCGCGGTGAGCGCGGCGTCGGCGGGGTCGTCGGGGTCGGGTGCCACCTGGACCGCGGCGTACCGGCCCGGGTGCGCGCGGGCGTAGCGCCGGGTCGCGTGCGCGAGGGCTGCGAGGGCGTCGGGCCCGGCGAGCCCGACCGTCGCGTCGGTGAGCGCCCGCGTGTAGTCCTCGACCGACACCACGGCGACCTCGCGCTGCAGCGCCGCGAGCGACCCGACGTGCTTGTAGAGGCTCGGCGTCGCGACGCCCGCCTGCACGGCGACCTTCGCGAGCGTGAGGTCGGCGAACCCGGTCGGGCCGCCCGCGTCGACCAGGTCGACGGCGATCCCCACGACCGCCGCGTGCGAGAGCCCCGCCCTAGCCACGGGTGCCCTCCGACCCCTCGCGGCGCGCGCCGGCAGGGCGCGCGGCGTCGTCCGGCAGGTCCGCGAGGAACGCGAGCGTCGCGGCCACGACCTCCTCGGGCGCCTGGAGCTGGGGGTAGTGGCCCACCTCGGGGAGGACGAGGGTCGTCGCGCCGAGCGACTCCTGCGCCCACGCGGCCTCGGCGGCAGGGTCGGCATAGTCGGGGTCGAGCGCGCCGAAGATCGCGAGCGCGGGCGCCTGGACCTGCGCGACGCGCGGCTCGACGACCCGGTGGTCGAGCTGGAGGGTCAGGTCGCGGAAGGAGCGCAGGCGCCCCGGCTCGGCGAGGCTGGCCCGGATCGCGGCCTGGTGGTCGGCGAGGCGCGCGGGCGTGCGGCCCCTGTTCAGCGACCCGTAGAACGACGCCCAGAACGCGGCGCCCCAGGGCCGCGCGAGCGCGAGGCGGTAGAGCACGCGCATCGCACGGAGCTTCGCGGGCGACGACGGCTCGCGCAGGAACCCGTCGAGGAGGACGAGGCCGCGCACGAGGTCGGGGCGCTCGGCCGCGGCGACCACGGCGGCCGACGCCGCCATGGAGCTCCCGAGCAGCACGGCGGGCCCGGCGTCCAGGTGCTCGACGAGCGCGACGTAGTCGGACGCGGTCGCCTCGTCGCCGTGGGTCGAGAACGTGGTGTCGCTGTCGCCGTGGCCGCGCAGGTCCACGACGACCACGCGGTAGCCCGCGGCCACGAGGTGCGGGGCGACGTCGTCGTAGGTCGCGCGCAGGTCGCCCATGCCGGGCGACGCGACGACGAGGGGCCCGGCGCCCTCGTCGGTGTAGGCGAGGCGCCCCTCGGCCCGGGCGAGGCGGTGCACGACGGACTGCTGGCTCGTGTTCATAGCCACGAGGCTAATGCCATTAGCCAGAGGTGGCAAGGGGCGTGCGACGGTCGCCCCGGTCGTGCTGGGGCGACCCCGCGTAAGGTGGGGAGACCCGCGCCCGCGCGGGCTTCCTGCACCCGACGAGAGGCAACCTCGTGACCGACCAGCCCACCCTCCCCGCGGCATCCGGATCCTTCGGCGAGAAGCCGACGCTCACCTTCCCGGAGACGGGCGCGCCCAGCGGCCTGCAGGTCGTCGTGCTCAGCGAGGGCGACGGCCCGGCCGTCACGTCGGGGCGCAACATCGTCGTGCACTACCTCGGCCAGACGTGGGGCGGGCACGTGTTCGACAACTCGTACGACCGCGGCGACACGATCGCGTTCCCGATCGGCGTCGGCGCCGTGATCGGCGGCTGGGACAAGGGCCTCGTCGGCCAGAACGTCGGCTCGCGCGTGCTGCTCTCGATCCCGCCGGAGCACGGCTACGGCCAGCGCGGCGTGCCGCAGGCCGGCATCGCGGGCACCGACACGCTCGTCTTCGTGGTGGACGTCGTCGACGTCCAGTGACACCTCCCCGCTGAGTGCGGGGTGCTCGTCGCCGCGGAGCCGTCCCGACGACGAGCACCCCGCACTCAGCGGCGCGTGGAGCGGGTCACGGTGAAGCGTGGGCCGCGCGCGACCTGGGTGGTCGGGCCGACCGCACGCTCCAGCGCCGGCCGGTAGCGCAGGTGCGCGTTCCACACGCACCACAGCTCGCCGCCCGGCCGCAGGACGCGGCCCGCCGTCGCGAACATGCGGTGCGCCGCGTCGGTGCGCAGGGCCGCCCCGTCGTGGAACGGCGGGTTGAGCAGCACGACGTCGGCGCTCGCGTCGGCCAGCGTCGCGCCCGCGTCGTCGCGCACCGTGCGCACGCGGCCGCCGACCCCGTTCTCCCGCGCCGTGAGCGCCGCCGACCGCACCGCCGCGTCGGAGCGGTCAGCGGCGACGACCCGCGCGTCCGGCCACCGCCGGGCCGCCCACGTGGCGAGCAGCCCCGTCCCGCAGCCGAGGTCGACGACGTCGCGCGGCCCCGCGCCCGACCCGCCGGGCGGCGATCCGGCCGGGCCCGCCGCGTCGAGCTGCTCGAGCAGGAACCGCGTGCCGAGGTCGAGGCCCGCCCCTGCGAAGGCCGCCCCGAACGCGACGACCCGCAGCCCGACGTCGGGCAGGTCGGCCGTCACGGGATAGGTGAGCCCGCCGCGCGCGGGGCGCGGCGACGACGCGACGAGCACGCGCGACTTCCCGCGCGCGAGGCTCGGGCGCACGTCGGCGAACGACTCGGCGAGCACGTCGTTCATCGCGCGGGTCATGTGCTTCACGCGGCCGCCCGCCAGCAGCACGACGCCCGGGTCGGCCTCGCGCGCGACGTGCTCCGCGACGTCGCGCAGCGCGGCGAGGCCGCGGGGCAGGCGCAGCAGCACGACGCGCGCCCCCGCGAGGAGCCCGGCCCCGAGGCCGTGGCGCGCGTACGCGTCGCCCAGGCCGAGCGCCGCCGCGTTCGCGTCGAGGGCCGCCTCCGCGGTGCGCGCGTCCTGGTGGACGCGCACCCTCGCATCTCGGGACGCCGGGCCCGCCTCGGTCGACGCCGTGGCGGCGAGCAGCGCGGCGCCCAGCGTGAGGGCCCCGTACCGGTCGTCGACGACCGCCAGGGCGCCCGGGCCGGCGCTCGCGAGCCACGGCGCGGCCTCGTCGCGCAGGAGGTCGAGCAGCAGGCGGTCCGCGGGGTCCACAGCGACCGGGGCGTCCTCGCGGGCCGGGCCGGCGTCGTCGGTGCGCAGGCGCGCGAGCAGCGCGGCGAGGTCGGGCGGGGAGGTCGTCACCGGTCCAGTCTCCCCGACGGCACGCCGTTCCCCGTCCCGGTCGCTCCCACGCCGTCGCTCCGCCGAACCTCACCCGGCGTCGCCGTGCCGTGCGCCGCCGCGAGCGCTACTGTGCGGTTCCCGGACAGCGAGGAGGCACCCGTGGACGTCCCGCGAACCCTGGCCGAGTCCCGCGCGGCGGGGCGCGCCCTGCGCGACCGGGTGCCGCGCCGCACGCAGGGGGCGCTGCTGCTCCCCGAGCGCGACCCGGTCGCCGTCATCGAGGAGCAGAACCGCGACCGGCTCCAGGAGCTCGTCCCGCTGCGCGTCGGGCGCATGCTCGAGTCGCCGTTCGCGTTCTACCGCGGCACGGCGGCCACGATGGCGCACGACCTGCGCGACGGACCGCGCACCGGCGCCCACGTCGTCGCGTGCGGCGACGCCCACGTCTCCAACTTCGGCCTCTTCGCGTCGCCCGAGCGGCGGCTCGTGTTCGACCTCAACGACTTCGACGAGGCGAGCGACGCCCCGTGGGAGTGGGACGTCAAGCGGCTCGCGGCGAGCATGTACGTCGGTGGCCGCGACAAGGGGATGTCCGAGGCCGAGTGCGGCGAGGCCGCGCAGCAGGCGGTGCGCGGGTACCGGGAGGCGCTCGCCGACCTGTTCGCGCGCAGCGCCCTCGAGCGGTTCGCGTTCCAGGTCGAGACGGACGCGATCGAGCCCCTGCTGCGCAAGGAGGGGCGCGAGGAGCTGCGCCGCACGGTGAAGAAGGCGCGCAAGCGCACCTCGGAGCAGGTGGTGCAGAAGATCACGACGCGCAGCACCGACGGCCGCCCGCGGATCGTCGACCAGCCGCCCGTGACCCAGCACGTCGACCGCGTGTCGGTCGAGGAGCTGACGGTGCTCTTCCGGCAGTACCGCGAGCCCCTGCGGGCGGACGTCCGGCTCCTGCTCGGCCAGTTCGAGCTCGTCGACTTCGTGCTGCGCGTCGTCGGGGTCGGCAGCGTCGGGACCCGCTGCTACATCCTGCTGTTCGAGGGGCCCGAGGGCGAGGCGCTCGTCCTGCAGGCGAAGGAGGCCGAGACGTCCGTCCTCTCGCGGTACGGCGGGATGCCCGACGCGCTGCCGTCCGGCCTCGTTGCGGCCGGGGCGCTCCCGGCGCAGGGTCGTCGTGTGGTGACGTCCCAGCGCATCCTGCAGGCGCACTCGGACCCGTTCCTGGGCTGGATCACCATCGAGGCGCCGGAACGCACGGGCCGCCCGCGCGTGGACTTCTTCTTCCGGCAGTTCCGCGACATGAAGGGTTCGGTGGAGCTCGACCGGCTCGCCCCGGCGCAGTTCGTGCGGTACGGCGAGCTCTGCGGGCGCGTGCTCGCCCGGGCGCACAGCCAGTCGCCCGGTGCGCGGGTCGCCCACGGCTACCTCGGGCGCTCCGACGCCTTCGACCAGGCCATCGCGCGCTGGTCGCGCGCGTACGCGGACGTCGTGGAGGGGGATTACGCCGCGCTCGAGGCCGCCGTCGCGAGCGGACGGGTCCCGGCCGAGCGCGGGACGTGAGCCGAGGCGGGGCCGGCGTGCGCGCCCGCCCGGCCCGGCGCCGCGACCACCGACCGTAGGCTGGGCGCCATGTCGCACGACACCGAGCCCACGGGCCCCGAGGCAGCCGCCCCCGCCGAGGTGCCGACCGTCGTCCCGCGCGGGACGGCACGCGTGGCGGTGGAGTACTGCACGCAGTGCCGGTGGCTCCTGCGCGCGGCGTGGGTCGCCCAGGAGCTGCTCCAGACGTTCCGCACGCGGCTCGGCGAGGTCGCCCTGGTGCCGGGGACGGACGGCGTCTTCCGCGTCACGCTCGACGCCGGCGACGGGCCCGTGCTCCTCTGGGACCGCAAGGCCGACGGCGGGTTCCCCGAGATCCCGGACCTCAAGCGGCGCGTGCGCGACGCCGTCGCGCCGGACCTCGCGCTCGGGCACACCGACCGGGCCGCCGCCCGGTCAGGGGCCGGGGGCGAGGCGCCGCCGGAGGGCTGAGGGCTCAGCCCTTCTTGGCGCGGGCGGCGGCGAGCCGCTCCTCCTCGGCGCGGACCTTCTTCTGCACCTCGCGCTCGGTCGCGAGCCACGCGGGCGGGTCCTGGCGCAGCGCGTCGATCTCCTCCGTCGTCAGCGGCTCGGTGAGGCCGCCGCGCGTGAGGCCCGAGATGGAGACGCCGAGCCGTCCCGCGACGACGGGGCGCGGGTGGGGGCCGTTGCGGCGCAGGTCGGCGAGCCACTCCGGCGGGTTCTTCTCGAGCTCCTCGAGCTGGGCCCGCGTGATCGTGCCCTCCTGGAACTCCGGCGGCGTGGCGGGCAGGTACACCCCGAGCTTCTTCGCCGCGGTGGCGGGCTTCATGGTCTGCGCGGACTGCTTGGGGGTCATGGGCTCCAGGGTAGTCGGCCGGTCGGGCATCGGCGGCCCGCGTCCTGGCGCCGACGGGAGCGCGTCCGGCGGCGCGCCTAGGCTGGTCGGGTGGACGACGACGCGGGCACGGCCCCCGAGGTGACGAACGGCGCGACCCCCGACGACGGCGGTGCGGCGCGGCGGTTCCGGCTCGCGTACGTGCCGGGCGCGACGCCGGCGAAGTGGGTGCGCACGTGGCGCGAGCGCCTCGCGGACGTCCCGCTCGACCTCGTGGCCGTCGAGGCGCGCGACGCCGAGCGCGCGCTGCGCGACGACGAGGCGGACGCCGCGATCCTCCGCCTGCCGGTCGACCGCGACGTGCTCAGCGCGATCCGGCTCTACGAGGAGACGCCGGTCGTGCTCGTCTCGCGCGACCACCTGCTCGCCGCGCTCGAGCCCGACGAGCCCGTCGCCCTCGCCGACCTCGCCGACGACGTGCTGCTGCGAGCGCTCGACGACGTCGTGCCCTGGGCCGGCGAGCCCGGCGCCGCCGACGACGCCCCGACGCCCCCGGGCACGCCGGCCGTCGAGCGTCCGGCGACGACGGGCGACGCCGTCGTGCTCGTCGCGGCGAACGTGGGGGTGGCGGTCGTGCCGCAGTCGCTCGCGCGGCTGCACCACCGCAAGGACGTGACGTACCGGCGCCTCGACGACGCGCCGACCGCCCCGGTCGCGCTCGCGTGGGTCGCGGACCGGGACGACGAGCTGGTCGAGGAGATGGTCGGGATCGTGCGGGGTCGCACGGTCAACAGCTCGCGCGGCCGTCGCGCGGAGGCGGCCCCGGCGGAGCCCGAGGCGCCGCGCGGCGCGGGCCGCGGCGGGACCGGTGGGCAGGACGGTCGTGAGGGCGGGCGCGGCGGGTCGGCGCGCGGGGGAGCGCGCGGCGGGTCGGCGCGCGGGCGTCCCGGCGGGGGGAAGCAGGGCCGCGGCGGCGGCCAGAAGGGGCGGGACTCCCGCGGGCGGGGCGGGAAGCGCCGGTGAGGACCGGCCCGGGGCCGACGTGACCGGGACGCCCGGAGCGCGTTCGCACGCTGCGACGGGCGAGCCTGGATCACCCTTGACTTATATAAGCGACGAGTGAAACATGGGTCCCGTGGAAGCGTTCGACGTCCTCGGCGACCCGGTCCGGCGCCGGATCCTCGAGCACCTCGCCCGGGGCGAGCAGCCGGCGGGGGAGCTCGCCGCGCTCGTGGGCGAGGAGTTCGGGATCAGCCAGCCGGCCGTGTCCCAGCACCTCAGGGTGCTGCGGACGAGCGGCTTCGCCACCGTGCGGCCCGAGGGGACCCGGCGGCTCTACGCGCTCGACCCCGCGGCGCTCGACGAGGTCGAGGACTGGGCCGCGAGCCTGCGCCGGTTCTGGGAGCAGCGGCTCGACGCGCTCGGCACCGAGCTCGCTCGCGGTGCGCGCGAGCGGCGCCGCGCCGCGGATGCCGACGAGGACGCCGGACGCCCGACCGACACCACCAGGAGGACAGCATGAAGGACTTCATCGCCGAGCTCGAGGCCGCACGACGCTCCGTCGGGACGGGGACGCTCCCCGCGGGCGAGGCCCGCGTCCTGACGATCGAGCGGACCTACCCGGCCGACGTCGAGGACGTGTGGGACGCCGTCACCGACCCCGAGCGCATCCCGCGCTGGTTCCTGCCCGTCACGGGCGACTTCCGCGTCGGCGGCACGTACCAGGTCGAGGGCAACGCGGGCGGCGAGATCCGCGCGTGCGACGCGCCGACCCTCCTCCGGCTCACCTGGGTCATGGGCCCGCCGACGCCGGAGGACTCCTCCGTCGTCGAGCTCCGCCTCGCGCCCGCACCCGACGGGGGCACGACCCTCACGCTCGAGCACACCGCCGTCGTGCCGCCGGAGATGTGGGACGTGTACGGCCCGGGCGCCGTCGGCGTCGGCTGGGACGGCGCGCTGCTGGGCCTCGCGCTGCACCTCGACGGCGCCGGGCCGCTCGACCCCGAGGAGGTCCTCGCGAGCCCCGAGCTACGGGTGTTCAACACCGCGAGCAGCGAGGCGTGGGGGGCGGCGCTCGCGGCCGCGGACGGGCTGGGCGCGGACGAGGTCGCCGCGCGCGTCGCCGCCACGACGGCGTTCTACGTCCCCGCGGACGACGCCCCCGAGCCGAGCTGAACCGCGTCGCACGCGCGCGTGGCCGCTCGTGACCGTGCCTCACGCGCGTGCGGTCGCGTCTCGGCGTCGTCGCGCGAGTGTCCGGCCTCGGGGGGAGGGACGACGGCGGACATCCCCCGTGGGGCGGATGTTCACCCGCCGTTCACCCGGCTTACCCTCGTGCGATGACCCCGCCCGATTCGTCCCGTGCGTCGACCCTGCTCGACCGTCCCGCCGCGTCCCTCGGCACCCCGCTCGACGCGGTGCCCGGCGCGACCCCGCGCCTGTTGCCGGAGCCGCCCGCGGACGCGTCGTCCCGGGCTGCGGGCCAGGTGCTCGTCGCGGTGTCGTGGCTCGTCGGGGCGGCGCTCGTGGTGCTGGTCGCGCGGCTTCTGCGCGGGCCGAGCGAGGCGCTGTACCTCGCGATCACGGCGCGGACCGCCGATCTCCCGGGGTCCGAGCTCGTCGCGGAGGGCGGGGTCCTCGTCCTCCTCGGCCTGTGCGCGGTCGTCGCGTGGCGGTCGCGCCGTGCGGGGGCGTCCGCCGTCGCGACGACGCTCGTCGCCGGGGCGGGCGCCGTCGCCGCCTACGCGGCGAGCGAGGCCGTGAAGTCGCTCGTCCGCCAGCCGCGAGGGTGCTGGGAGCTCGTGGAGGTCGCGCACTGCCCGGCCGCGGGGGACTGGTCGTTCCCCAGCAACCACACCGCCATCGCGTTCGCCCTCGCGACGGCGGTCGTCCTCGCGGGTGCGCCCGCCGTGCGCGTCCCGGGCGCGGTGCCCGCGCGGCACGCCTACCGGTCTCCGCTGCGCGACGTCGCGCTGTGGGTCGTGCTGCCCGTGGCGCTCGCCGTCGCCGTCGCGTCCGCGCGGGTCGCCCAGGGCGTGCACTTCCCGCACGACGTCGTCGCGGGTGCGGCGGTCGGAGTGGCGGTCGTCGTCGCGACGGTGACGGTCCTCGCCGGCCCGGCGACGGTCGCGGTCACCGCCGCGTGCCGCGTGGACGGCGTCCGCCGCGTCCTGCTGGCGCGGCCGTCCTGACTCTGCCCACGGGCGGCGCCGTCAGCGCGGCGCGGTGACGAAGACGTCGAACAGCTCCGGGTGGTGGGCGTGCACGAGCACCGCGAACACCACGACGTCGAACAGCAGGTGCACCGCGACGACGTACGTGAGCGACTTGCTCCACGAGAAGATCCAGCCCTGGACCAGGGCGAACGGGACGGTGAGGAGCGGGCCCCACTCGCGGTACCCGAGCTCCCACAGGAACGACACGAAGACCGCCGCCTGCAGCACGTTCGCCGTCCACAGGCCGAAGTGCTCGCGGTACAGCGCGAACACGACGCACACGAAGAACAGCTCGTCCCAGATCCCCACCGCGTTGACGCCGACGAACAACCGCGCGATCTCCTGCCCGCCCGTGATCTCCGGCCAGTTGAGGTACGCGCCCGACCCGATGAAGTAGAACGGCAGGATCAGGTACCCGGCCGCGACGACCACGACGAGGTAGACGATCTGCCCCCGCGTCCAGCGCCGCCCGGTCGCGACGGGGAACCGGATCGCGTGCTCGCGGAACGCGAACCGCGAGAGCGCCCACGGGACCAGCACGGCGAGGGACAGCACGACGGCGAATCGCACCATCCCGGCGTCCGACAGGTCGGCCTCGAGCGAGATCGTCGAGATGATCGCCATGCCGGTGCCGACCAGCGCGAGGTCGCGCCCGAGGCGGCGGTCCACGGCGAGCCCGAGCGCCACGCCGAGCACGAGCGGCACGTACCCGAGCGGGCGCACGTGCACCGCGAACAGCAGCACCGCGGAGCCGGAGACGAGCACCGCGGCGAGCAGCCGCAGCGGCGAGCCGACCGCCCAGGGCGGTCGGGCGGCGTCGGGTACCGGGGCGAGGGCGGGGGACGTCACCCGCACACGGTGCCACGACCGGCGGTGCGCGGCACGTGCCGCGCGCCGGGGAGGTCAGAGCTCCTCGTACACCGCCGGGTCCTGGTCGTTCGTGCGCCCGTCGGGCCGGGCGAGGCCCGTGAGCGCGTTCATCTCCGGGGTCGTGAGCTCGAAGGAGAACACGTCGAGGTTCTCGCGCTGGCGGTCGGGCGACGACGCCTTGGGCAGCGGCACGACGCCGAGCTGCACGTGCCAGCGCAGGATCGCCTGGACGGGGGAGACGCCGTGGGCCGCGGCGACCGCGGTGACGACCGGGTCGCGCAGCAGGTCGCTCGCGCGGCCGATCGGGCTCCACGCCTCGGTGAGGACCCCGCGCTCGGCGTCGGCGGCTCGCTGCGCGGCCTGCGGGAAGTACGGGTGCAGCTCGACCTGGTTCACGAGCGGCGTGACGCCCGTCGCCGCGACCACCGCGTCGAGGTGGTCGGGCAGGAAGTTCGAGACGCCCACGTGACGGACCAGCCCGCGCTCGCGGCACTCGACGAGCGCCTCGTACGCCTCGACGTACCGCCCGACGCGCGGGTTCGGCCAGTGGATCAGGTACAGGTCGATCCGGTCGAGACCGGTGCGGAACAGCGACTCCTCGACGGTGCGGACGGCGTCGTCGTGGGCCTGGTGGCGGCCGGGGAGCTTGGACGTGACGATCACGTCGTCGCGCGGGACGTCCGCACGCCGGACCGCCGCGCCGACCGCGCCCTCGTTCTCGTAGCTGAACGCCGAGTCGACCAACCGGTAGCCCGCGTCGATCGCGCGGGTGATCGAGTCGGCCCCCTCCTCACCGTTGAGGCGGTAGGTGCCGAACCCGATCGCGGGGATCGTCGTGCCGTCCTGGGCGCGGAGGGTGGGGATCGTCATGGGCCTATCCTGCGTCGGGCCGGGCGCGGCACGCACCCCGGCGGGACCGGGCGCCAGGGACCCTCGGGCGAGATGCGAGAAGTGGCCCCGATCCACGAGGGATCAGGGGCCACGACTCACCTCTCGGCGGGCGCTACGCGGCGCTCGGGAACCGGACGCCCGTGGTCGCGTGGCAGCGGTAGCCGTTCGGGTTCTTGGCGGGGCTCAAGTACTGCTGGTGGTAGTCCTCGGCGTAGTAGAACGGGCCGGCCTCGGCCGCGGGGCGCATCTCGGTCGTGACCGGGTCGTAGCCCTTGGCCTCGAGCACCGCGGAGTAGCGCGCCGCGGTGTCGCGGACCGCCTGCTCCTGCTCCGGCGTCGTCCAGTACACGGCGGAGCGGTACTGCGTGCCGACGTCGTTGCCCTGGCGGTAGCCCTGCGTCGGGTCGTGACGCTCCCAGAAGATCTTGAGGAGCTCCTCCTCGGAGACCTTCGTGGGGTCGTACGCGACGAGCGCCGTCTCGGTGTGGCCCGTGCGCGCGGTGCACGCCTCCTCGTAGGTGGGGTTCGGCGTCGTGCCGCCCATGTACCCGACGGCGGTGCTCACCACCCCCGGGACCTGCCAGAAGATCTCCTCGGCGCCCCAGAAGCAGCCCATCGCGAGGTACAGCACGCGCGTGCCCTCGGGCCACGGGCCGGTGATGGACGTGCCGAGCACGGTGTGGGGACGCGGTGCCTGCAGCACGGGCGACTGGCGCCCGGGCAGCGCGTCCTCGGGGGCGATCATCGTCGTCTTGCCGGACGAGCCGAAGATCGCGTCGAAGATCGAGTTCATCGCTTACCTCCTGAAGTACCCGGACGACCGGGGCGCTGGCCCACGACGCATCGTCCTGGCACGGGGTAGAACGCCGCACGGGCGGCGGGTGTTCCGGGTCGGCGCCGGAGCCCGACGAGCCCGGACGGGCGCACCGCCCGAGCCTCTCACGGGACGATCGAGTCGATGTACCCGCCGTCGACGCGCACGGCCGCACCCGTCGTCGCCGACGCCAGCGGCGACGCGAGATAGGCGACCAGGTGCGCGATCTCCTCCGGCTCGATGAGGCGCTGCAGCAGCGACTGCGGGCGGTGCTCGCGCATGAACACGCGCTGCGCCTCGTCCCAGGGCAGGTCGTCGCCGACGAGCTCGCGCGCGAACGCCTCGACCCCGCCCGTGTGCGTGGGGCCGGCGAGCACGCTGTTGACCGTGACGCCCGTGCCCGCCGCCGCCTTGGCGAACCCGCGCGAGACGCCGAGCAGCGCCGTCTTGCTCACGCCGTAGTGGATCATCTCCGCCGGGATCACGACCGCCGAGTCGCTGCCGACGAACTGCACGCGGCCCCACCCGCGCTCGATCATCCCCGGCAGGTAGGCGCGCGTGAGCCGCACGCCCGCGAGGACGTTCACCTCGAAGTAGCGGCGCCACGTGGCGTCGTCGATCGCGAGCGGGTCCTCGCTCGAGAAGATGCCGAGGTTGTTCACCAGGACGTCGACGTGCGGCACGGCGTCGAGCACCGCCGCCGCGCCCGCGTCGGTCGCGAGGTCCGCGGCCACGCCGAGCACGTCGGCACCGGGCACGTGCTCGCGGACGTCGTCGGCAGCCCGCTGCGACGTCTCCTCCGAGCGCCCGTTGACCACGACCGCCGCCCCGCACTCCGCGAGGGCGCGCGCGATCGCGAGCCCGATGCCCTGTGCCGAGCCGGTGACGAGCGCCCTCCTTCCCTCCAGGTCGATCCGCATCCGTGCGCTCCCTCCGCGTCGCCGGCGGCCCGCGCCGCCCTGCCTCCCACCGTGACCCGCGACCCCGCCGACCGCCACCGCGCGCCCGAGCAGGCGCTCCCGGCACGCCGAGCAGGCGGTCCTGGCTCGTCCGGGCAGCGGGACGGACCAGGACCACCTGCTCGGCGCCGGGGGTGCGCCGTAGGGTGGTCGGGTGACCACCTCGAGCGAGCACCCCGACTGGACCACCACCGGCTTCTCCACGCGTGCGATCCACGCGGGCCAGGACCCGGACGCGACGACCGGCGCCGTCGTGCCGCCCATCCACCAGGTCTCGACGTACAAGCAGGACGGCGTCGGGGGCCTGCGCGGCGGCTACGAGTACTCGCGCTCCGCGAACCCCACGCGCACCGCGCTCGAGGAGGCGCTCGCGGCCGCGGAGTCCGGCGGCCTGGGCCCGACGGCGGACGGGTCGCCCGCCGCGCGCGGGTACGCGTTCGCGTCCGGGCTGGCCGCGGAGGACACGCTGCTGCGCGCAGTCGTGCGCCCCGGCGACCACGTGATCGTGCCCGACGACGCGTACGGCGGCACGTACCGGCTCATCGCCCGGGTGTTCGGGCCGTGGGGCGTGGAGCACACGCCCGTCGACCTCACGGACGTCGAGGCGGTCCGGGCCGCGGTGCGCCCCGAGACGCGCGTCGTGTGGGTCGAGACGCCGACCAACCCCCTGCTCGGGGTCAGCGACATCCAGGCGCTCGCCGGCGTCGCGCACGACGCCGGGGCGCTGCTCGTCGTCGACAACACCTTCGCGACCCCCTACCTCCAGCAGCCGCTCGCGCTGGGGGCGGACGTCGTCGTGCACTCGACCACGAAGTACGTCGGCGGGCACAGCGACGTCGTCGGGGGAGCGCTCGTCGTCGCGACGGGCGCGCAGCTGCCGGGCGGGCTCGCGTCGCCCGCGGGCGGGAGGGACGTCGCCGGCGCGGTCGGGTTCCACCAGAACGCGTCCGGCGCCGTCGCCGGGCCGTTCGACGCATGGCTCACGCTGCGCGGGCTCAAGACGCTCGCGGTGCGCATGGACCGCCACCAGGCGAACGCCGCCGCCGTCGCCGACTTCCTCGCCGCCCACCCCGCGGTCACCGAGGTGATCTACCCCGGCCTCGCGTCGCACCCCGGGCACGAGCTCGCGGCGCGCCAGATGAGCGGGTTCGGCGGCATGGTGTCGTTCCGCGCGGGCAGCGAGGCGAAGGCGCTCGACGTGTGCGCACGGACCCAGGTCTTCACGCTCGCGGAGTCGCTGGGCGGCGTCGAGTCGCTCATCGAGCACCCGGGCCGCATGACCCACGGCTCCGTCGCCGGGACGGCGCTCGAGGTCCCCGACGACCTCGTCCGCCTCTCCGTGGGCATCGAGGACGTCGAGGACCTCGTCGCGGACCTCACCCAGGCGCTCGGGTAGGCCCGGGCCGACCCGGCGGGCCGGGAGATCCTGCGCACACCAGGCGCGGTGGGGAGATCCTGCGCACACCGGGCGCGTCGCGGGTATTCAGCGCCGCGAGCGGAGGGGCGCTCACCTAGGGTGGCGCTGTGAGCGCGCAGACGGACCAGCACAGGACCCCCGACCCGCTTCCCCCGGGGCGCCCCGGCGCGGCGGCGGTGCCCGACTCGGTGCGCTCGGCCGCCGCCTGGTCGTGGCGGCTGCTGCTCATCGGCCTGACGATCGCGGCCGGCCTGTGGCTCGTCACGCAGCTCAAGGTGATCGTCGTCCCCATCGCGGTCGCGCTCCTGCTCACGGTGCTGCTCACGCCGGTCCAGCGCTTCTTCCGGCGCCACCTGCGGATGTCGCGCGGTCTCGCGTCCGGAGCGGCGCTCATCACGCTCATCGTCGTCGTCGCGGGGCTCGTGGCCATCGCGGGGCAGCAGATCGTCAGCGGCTTCCAGGACCTGCGCGACCAGGCCGTCGAGGGGTTCGAGCAGTTCACCGAGTGGCTCGCCGACGGCCCGCTCGGGCTCGACTCGACGACGATCTCGCACTGGCTCGACCAGGCCGGGACCGCGGTCTCGGAGAACCAGGACTCGATCGTCTCCGGCGCGCTGGGCGCGGCCACGACGATCGGCCACGTGGTCGCGGGCGCCCTCATCGCCCTCTTCTGCACGTTCTTCTTCCTGCTCGACGGGCGCACGATCTGGTCCTGGGTCGTCGGGCTGCTGCCCCTGCGCGCGCGCGACAACGTCCACCAGGCCGGACGCCGCGGCATCGTGACGCTCGCCGCGTACACGCGCACGCAGATCCTCGTCGCGGCCGTCGACGCGGTCGGCATCGGGATCGGCGCGGCGTTCTTCGTCCCGTCCCTCGCGCTGCCGCTCGGCATCCTCGTGTTCGTCGGGTCGTTCATCCCGATCGTCGGTGCCATCGTCACCGGGTCCATCGCGGTGCTCGTCGTGCTCGTCGCGCAGGGCTGGGTCCAGGCCCTGGTCATGCTCGGCATCGTGCTGCTCGTGCAGCAGATCGAGGGACACATCCTCCAGCCGTTCCTCATGGGCCACGCGGTCTCGCTGCACCCCGTCGCCGTGCTGCTCGTCGTCGCGGCGGGCAGCTTCGCCGCGGGGATCGTCGGCGCGCTGTTCGCCGTCCCGATCGCGGCGGTCCTCAACACCGTGGTGCTCTACCTGCACGGGCACGACAAGTTCCCCGAGCTCGGCACCGACGACCGGGTCGTGGTGCGGGGGAGCCCGCAACCGCCGGTCATCGCGCGCGCGGAGGCCGACCTCGAGGACGTGGGCGCGCGCCGTCGGACCCGCGCGGGCGCCGGCGAGGACTCCGCCGTCGTCGGACCGCAGGACGCCGGACCCGTGGAGGACGCGCCCGGGGAGGTGCGGTGACCTCCGGGCCGGTACCGGTCACGCTCGACGACGTCCGCGACGCCGCCCGCCTGCTCGACGGCGTCGCGTACCGCACCTCGGTCCAGACGACGCGCGCGATCAGCGAGGCCGCAGGCGTCCGCGTGCTGCTCAAGTGCGAGAACCTGCAGCGCGCCGGGTCGTTCAAGGTGCGCGGCGCCTTCGTGCGCATGGCACGCCTGAGCGCCGAGGAGAAGGCCCGCGGTGTCGTCGCGGCGAGCGCCGGCAACCACGCGCAGGGCGTCGCGTTCGCCGCCGGCCTGCTCGGCATCCGCGCCGTCGTGTACATGCCGGTGGACGCCGCGCTGCCCAAGGTCGCGGCGACGCGCCAGTACGGCGCCGAGGTCCGGCTCGTCGGGGCGGACGTGGACGAGACGCTCGCCGCCGCGCGCGCCGAGGCCGACCGCACGGGCGCCGTGTTCATCCACCCGTTCGACCACCCCGACGTCGTGGCCGGCCAGGCGACGATCGCGCTGGAGATCCTCGAGCAGGTGCCGGACGTCCGGACCGTCGTCGCGCCCCTCGGTGGCGGGGGGCTCGTCGCGGGGCTCGCCGCGGCGTTCGCGCAGGCGGCACCGCACGTGCGCGTGATCGGCGCGCAGGCGGAGCGCGCCGCCGCCTACCCGGGCTCGCTCGCGGCCGGGACGCCGACGACGGCGCGGCTCGCCGCGACGATGGCCGACGGCATCGCGGTCGGCACGCCCGGCGCGGTGCCGTTCGGGATCCTGGCGCAGCACGGCGTCGAGGTCCGCACGGTCACCGAGGAGGAGATCTCCCGGTCCCTGCTCATGGTCGCCGAGCGCGCGAAGCTGCTCGTCGAGCCCGCCGGGGCCACCGGCGTCGCGGCGCTCCTCTCGGGGACGGCCGCGGTCGACGCGGGTGCGGCGGACCCGGTCGAGGGCCCGGTCGTCGTCGTGCTGTCCGGGGGGAACATCGACCCCCTCGTGCTGCTGCGGGTCGTGCGGCACGGCCTCGCCGCCGCCGGCCGGTACATCCAGCTCCAGGTGCTGCTCGACGACCGCCCCGGCGCCCTCGCGCGGATGCTCGAGGTCATCGCGACCACGCGCGGCAACATCATGCACATCGACCACGACCGCACCGACGTGGGCCTCGCGATCGGCGAGGCCTGGGTGCGCATGCAGGTCGAGACCAAGGGCCCGGAGCACTGCGACGAGCTCGTCGCGCACCTGCGCTCCGAGGGCTACCGCGTCGAGCGCAGCGACGGCGGCTCGCCCCGCCTCTGACGAGATGCGAGAAGTGGGGGCGGCCGGGGCGGGGGGGGGGGGGCGGGGGGCGGGGGGGGGGGGGCGGGGGGGGGCCGGGGGCCCGGCGGGGGGGCGGCGCGGCGCCGGGGGGCGGGGGGGGGCCCC
>NZ_JBHJYJ010000023.1:25848-36747 GCF_042269845.1 Cellulosimicrobium sp. NPDC055967
GGGCGCGCGGCGCGCGCCGCGGGCGGGCGGGCCCCCCCCCGACCGCCCGGGCGCGACGATGCCCCCCCGGCCCCCGGCGCGGGCGCCCCCCTGCCCCGCTTCTCGGCTCCCGTGGTACGCCCGGGTCCGTCGACGCGGGTCAGACGATCCGGCGTGCCGAGGTGACGACGCGCGGGCGCGTGCCGGCGTCGGGCGCGTCCGGGACCTCCGCCGGGCGGACGCCGCGGTCGAGGAACGCCTGCAGCACCCGGCCCTCGGTCGACGGCCAGCGGCCGAGGACGTCGTACGCGAAGAGCACGATCACCCGCCAGCCCAGGCGTTCCAGCTCCTCCTGCCGCGCGACGTCGGTCAGGCGCTGGCGCGCGGAGGTCAGGTGGTGCTGCCCGTCGTACTCCAGCGCGATCCGCAGGTCCGGCCAGCACAGGTCCGGGCGCGCGAGCCAGCGCCCGTCGTCGTCGAAGACGTCGGCGCCGACGACCGGGCAGGGGAAGCCGGAGCCGACGAGCCGCAGACGCAGCCGCGTCTCCATGGGTGAGTCCACGAAGCGCCGGGCCCGGTCGAGGGCGGACGCGAGCGGGACGACGCCGCGCCGACCCCGCATCCCTCGCAGACGCTCGGCCAGCAGGTCGGGCGGGTACGGACGGGCACGCCCCCGGCCCGCGAGGACCGCGTCCACGACGACGACGAGGTCGGTCTCCGTGAACCCGGGTCCGCCCGCGGCGACGAGGGTCGCGAGATCCGCGACGGTCCGGTCGAGGCTGGTCACGTCGAGCCCGTGCCGGACCACGACGTCGCGCGCCGGCAGGCCCCGTGCGACACGACACCGGTGGCGTCGAGGGCCCGCGTGCCGGACGGTCCCGACACGTGCACCGGTGCGAGGCCCGTGACGTCCCGGGGCAGCGGCAGGTCCCACAGCGCAGCGGCCGTCGTGTGGGAGAAGGCGGCGGTCGGCGGGAGCGCGAGCCGGACCGCGGTCGCGACCGACCGCAGGTCCTCCCGGCGTGCGGCGTCCATGCGGACACCCCGCACCGGGGCGTGGAGCCGCGGCGAGCGCAGCTGCTTGCGGGTGATACCGAGGCGCAGCGCCTCGGAGACGAGGAACGGCGGGTCGGGGACGGGCATGCCGAGAGTCTGGCGGAGAGCACCGTCGCCGCGCCGACGAGCGCCCCGGACCTGTGGACGACCCGGGCGCGAGGGTTCGAGAAGCGAGAAGTGGGGCCCCCCCGCCCGGGCGGGGGGGGGCCCGCGGACCGGCCACCCCGCGGCCGGGCGCCCGGGGGGCGGGCCCCCCCCGCCGGGGGGGCGGCGCCCCCGTGGCGCGTGGTAGCGCCCCGCTACAGGGCCCCCCCCGCCCCCGGCCGGGGGGGCCCACTTCTCACGTCTCACCGGCGGCGTGGCCGCCGGTGGCGCGTCAGCCCTCGAAGGGCTTCGCGGCGACGATCTTCACCGTGATCTCGTTGCCGTTCGGCGCGGCGTAGCTCGTCTCGTCGCCGACGGACTTGCCGCTGATCGCGGCACCGAGCGGCGACGTCGGCGAGTACACGTCGAGGTCGGTCGTGCCGGCGATCTCGCGCGAGCCGAGGAGGAACGTCATCTCGTCGCCCGCGACGACCGCGGTGACGACCATGCCGGGCTCGACCATGCCGTCGTCCGGCGGCGTGCCGATCTGCACGTTGCGCAGCTTCTCGGTGAGCTCACGGATGCGGGCCTCGTTCTTGGCCTGCTCCTCGCGCGCGGCGTGGTAGCCGCCGTTCTCCTTGAGGTCGCCCTCGTCACGCGCGGCGGCGATGCGCTCCGCGATCGCGGTACGGCCCTCGCCGGACAGGTGGGCGAGCTCGGCCTGCAGCCTGTCGTGCGCCTCCTGGGTCAGCCAGGTGACGGTGGTGTCGGTCACGGTTCGCTCCTTCCTTTCCATGGTCGACGGCCGGGTCGGTCGCACGGCCGTGCGGGTACGGGCAGCCGGGGCGCGTGCGTTCGCGGTGCGCCTGCCTGCCCGGGTCGGTGACGCTGGCCGGGTGGCAGCGCGTAGGACTGGTCTCCCGCCGGGAACCGCGGCGCCCGGCGGACGGCGTGCTTGTCACCGGCACGCAGTCTCGGGCTCCACACGGTCGGGTGCGGGAATCCCTCAGGATAGCAAAGCACAGGGCACCGACAGCGACGCCGCAGGTCAGCGCGCGCGCAGCCCGGGGCGCCTCACGGCGCGACGCGGCAGGACTGGACGATGCCGGTCGTGGCGAGCTCGGAGGTCGCGACGCTCACCGTGTACCGGGACTCGGCGACCTCGACCGGGCCGACCGTGACGTCGACCGTCCCGACCTGGGCGAAGCTCTCCGCGAGGGCGTCGAGCGTGCACGTCGCCGTCGTCCCCGGGTCCATGTAGACCTCGAACGTCACGTCCACGCGCTCCGGGCTCACGACCGTGTAGCCGAAGTCCTTGAACCGCACCGGCTCGTTCGCGTACCGCAGCCCGATGACGAGCGTGATCGCGAGCCCGACGATCGCGACGAGGACGATCCCGACGACGGCCAGGCGCCGACGTCGCTCGGTCGGCTCGGGCCCGTAACGGCCCGCCGGCGGTCGCAGGGGTGCGCCCGGGCTCGGCTGCGGGGCGGTGGTCTCGTTCGTCATGGTGCGGTCCCGTGGTCGGTGCCGCCGCGCCCGGTCGCACGCCCGGCGTCGTGCCGGTGGTTCCCGGCGGTTCGTCAGGTGTGGGCGCGGTGGGGGATCATGTCCTCGACCCATCTTCGCAGAGCCCGGGCGCTCGTCGTGCACCCACGACAGGTCCGGCCGTGCGAGGAGACGTACGACGTACCCGGGAGGACCAGTGGCCGAACCCGCGGCCGGATCGACCACCCACCGCGAGCAGCCGGAGACGCTCCGTCTCCTCGCCGTGCACGCCCACCCCGACGACGAGTCGAGCAAGGGCGCGGCGACGGCCGCCCGCTACGCGGCCGAGGGCGTCGACGTGCTCGTCGCGACGTGCACCGGGGGTGAGCGCGGCGACATCCTCAACCCCGGCTTCGGCGAGGGGCCCCAGGACATCGAGGGCATGCGCGCGCTGCGCCGCGTCGAGATGGCGTCGGCGGCGCGCGCGCTCGGGGTCCGCCAGCAGTGGCTGGGGTTCGTCGACTCGGGCCTCCCGGAGGGCGACCCGCTGCCCCCGCTGCCCGAGGGCTCGTTCGGTCTGGTCCCGCTCGAGGAGGCAGCCGCGCCGCTCGTCGAGCTCGTGCGCGAGTTCCGGCCCCACGTCGTGACGACGTACGACCCGTCGGGGGGGTACCCCCACCCCGACCACGTGATGTGCCACCGCGTCGCGTTCGAGGCGTTCCACGCCGCGGGCGACCCCGACCGCTACCGCCGCGAGGGCGGGGCGGCGCCCTGGTCGCCGCTCAAGCTCTACTACAACCACGACTTCTCGATGAACCGCATCCGCACGCTGCACGAGGCGATGCAGGGCGCGGGGCTCGAGTCGCCGTTCGGCGACTGGGTCGAGTCGCGGTCCGCGCGCGAGATCCCGGAGCGCGAGGTCACGACCCGCGTCCACGTCGCGCGCTACTACGCGCAGCGCGACGCCGCGCTCATCGCGCACGCCTCGCAGATCGACCCCGACGGCTTCTTCTTCGCGATCCCGCGCGACCTCGAGGTCGACGTGTGGCCGTTCGAGGAGTTCGAGCTCGCCGAGTCGCGCGTCCCCACGCAGTTGCCCGAGGACGACCTGTTCGCGGGCGTCCGTGAGCTCGTCGCGAGCGAGGGGGCGGCCTCGTGAGCACGACGACGTCCCTGGTGGAAACCCTGGTGCCGACCGTCGCGGGCGGTCCGGGCTGGGCGGCCGACGTCGTCGCCGAGACCGCGACGCCGAGCCCGTCCGAAGACCCGCTGCGCAAGGACCTCGACCCGAACGACGTGTCGCCGGGCCTCGTCGGCTTCCTCGCGATCTTCCTGGTGGCGCTCGCGACCGTGGGCCTCTTCTTCGCGCTGTCCCGCCAGCTCCGGCGCATGCGGCACAACGCCGAGGTGCAGGGCATCGGCGCGGACGGCCCGCTGGAGGCGGGTGCCGACGGCGCGGAGCCCGGAGCCGAGGGCCCGGACGGGCCGACCGGCGACGGCGGCGCTCCCGACGGAGCGCCCGGCGGCGGTCCCGCGCGGCAGGGCTGACCGTGGCCACCGGGGCGCGGGTCACGATCGGCCAGCTCGAGGTCTCCGCCGACCACGCGGCGAACCTCGTCACGGTCGGTGCCGCGTTCCGGGAGGCGGCGCGCGTGCGTGCGGACCTGCTCGTGCTGCCCGAGTACGCGGCGGGGTTCGACCCCCGGGGCACGGGCGTCGAGCACGCGGAGCCGCTCGACGGGCCGTTCGTGACGACCCTGCGCCGGCTCGCGCGCGAGCACGGGGTCGCGGTGATCGCGGGCACGCTCGTACCGGGTGCCGCGGCGGGGCGCGCGGTGAACGTCGTCGTCGCGGTGGACGCGTCCGGCGAGCTCGTGGGCTCGTACCGCAAGGTGCACCTCTACGATGCGTTCGGGCACCGCGAGTCCGACCGGCTCGACGCCGGCGACCCGGCGGCGCCGCCGCTGGTCCTGCCCGTCGGGGACCTGACGTTCGGCGTCATGACGTGCTACGACCTGCGGTTCCCCGAGAGCGCGCGGCGGCTCGTCGACGTCGGCGCGGACGTGCTCGTCGTGCCCGCGGCGTGGGCGGCGGGCGACCTCAAGGCGGACCAGTGGCGCACCCTGGCCCGGGCGCGGGCGATCGAGAACACGGCGGTCGTGCTCGCGGTCGGGCAGGCGGGCAGGGGCGTGACCGGCCGCTCGCTCCTCGTCGGCCCGGACGGCCAGGTCGGTCTGGAGCTCGGAGAGCGCGCCGAGCTGCGCAGCGCGGACCTCGACCCCGCGGCCCTGGCGAGCGCGCGCGAGCGCAACCCCTCCCTCGCCAACCGTCGCTACGCCGTCGTCCCCCGGGACTGAGCGGCGGCGGTCAGCGTGCCGCGACCGCGGCCAGCATGATCGCGACGTAGTGGCACGTGAAGCCGACGACGGTGAGCACGTGGAAGATCTCGTGGAAGCCGAACCAACGGGGGCTGGGGTTCGGCTTCTTGATGCCGTAGACGACGGCGCCGAGCGTGTAGGCGAGGCCGCCCGCGGCGACGAGCCAGACGATCGCCGGTCCGTTCGTCGTGGTCCAGAACTGCGGCATGTAGCCGACGGCGACCCAGCCGAGGGCGACGTAGATGGGCACGTAGACCCAGCGCGGGGCGTCGAGCCACAAGATCCGGGCGAGGAGGCCGAGGACGGCGCCGCCCCAGACGATCGCGAGCAGGATCGTCGCGGTCCGCTGGGGGAGCAGGAGCACCGCGAGGGGCGTGTAGGTGCCGGCGATGATGAGGAAGATGTTCGAGTGGTCGGCGCGGCGGAGCACCCCGGCGACGCGCGGCGACCACGTGCCGCGGTGGTAGACGGCGCTCGTGCCGAAGAGGAGGCAGGCGCTGAGCCCGAAGATCGCGCACGACACCTTGCCCGCGACGGGCGGGGCGACGACGACGAGGACGATGCTCGCGACGAGGACGACGGGGAACGTGCCCGCGTGGATCCAGCCCCGCAGGCGCGGCTTGACCGCCTCGGCGACCTTCTCGACGGCGTCGCCCACGCTCTCGCGGACATCCTGCACGGCGTCGGCGCCGGGCAGGCGCGCACGTCCGGCGTCGGTGGCGGGCGCGCTCGGGGTGGGGTCGCTGTCGGTCGGTCGGTCCACGGCGTCTCCTCGGGGTCGGGCCGGGTCGGGCGGTGGGTCGGACGGACGAGCGCACGGCGTCGTCCTCTCGAACCTACGCCATCGTAAGTTACGCGAGCGTAGGTTCGCGACCTGTCGTCGCGCCGCGGTGTGAAGATCCTGGGCAGGGCCGCGCACGGTCGTGGCCACCCTGCCGTCCGCACTCTCCAGAGCGGTAGCGTGTGCGGGTTCGGCCAGCGCGTCCCCGACCAGGGACCAGCCCGCCGGGCGACACCCGTCCTTCCACCGTCGAGGAACCGTCGTGCGCCTGCCCCGCCCTGTCTACGGACTCTACGAGCGTCGTCTCGCCGCGACCCTCTCGCGCGAGAGCGTGCCGCGCCACGTGGGCGTCATCCTCGACGGCAACCGCCGGTGGGCGCGCTCGTTCGGCGAGTCGACGGCGACCGGTCACCGGCGGGGTGCCGACAAGATCACGGAGTTCCTCGGCTGGAGCGAGGACCAGGGGGTCGAGGTCGTCACGCTGTGGATGCTCTCGACCGACAACCTCTCGCGCTCGCAGGAGGAGCTCTCCGCGCTGCTCGACATCATCGAGGACGCGGTGCGCGACCTCGCCGACTCGGGCCGCTGGCGCCTGCGGGTCATGGGCCGCCTCGACCTGCTCCCCGAGCGCCTCGCGGGCGCGCTGCGCGAGGCGCAGCAGCGCACGGCCTCGGTCGACGGGCTCCAGGTGAACGTGGCGATCGGCTACGGCGGGCGGCACGAGATCGCCGACGCGGTGCGCTCGTACCTGCGCGAGCAGGCGGCCGCGGGCGCGCGGCTGCAGGACCTCGCGGAGAACCTCGACGTCGAGCACATCGAGGAGCACCTGTACACCAAGGGGCAGCCGGACCCGGAGCTGGTCATCCGCACGTCGGGCGAGCAGCGCCTCGGCGGCTTCCTGCTGTGGCAGAGCGCGCACTCGGAGTTCTACTTCTGCGAGGCGTACTGGCCGGACTTCCGGCGCGTGGACTACCTGCGCGCCCTGCGCGCCTACTCCCAGCGCGAGCGTCGCCTCGGCCGCTGAGCGCGCCCGCGACCGGTAGGGTCGATGCGAACGCATCGATCGAGCCGTCCGGGGGTGTCATGGTCGAGCAGGGCAGGCGCGAGGTCGAGCACGTGACGGCGCCCGGCCACGGGAGCCCGCGGCTCGCGGTGGAGACCTGGGAGTCGCTGTTCCGGGCGCAGGTCACCGTCATGCGTCGGCTGCAGGCCGACCCGGTCTGGGACGGCCTCACCCTGCGCGAGTACGACGTGCTCTTCTCGCTCACCAAGGGCCCGGACGAGGGGATGCGCCTGCGCGACCTCAACGTCTACATCCTGCTCAGCCAGCCGTCACTGAGCCGCATGGTGGACCGGCTCGCGACGCGCGGCCTCGTCGAGCGCACGCCCGCGCCCGACGACGCACGCGGCACGCTCGTCCGGCTCACGCGGACGGGTCGGGACCTCCAGCGGGCGACCGGCCGCGCGCACGCCCGGGCCATCGCGACCTACGTGGGCGGCGCGCTCGACGACGACGACCTTGCGACGCTCGGCGACCTGCTCGAGCGGCTGCGCGCGGCCCAGCAGGTGATCCCCGACGTGGCCCGGGCAGCGCTCCCCGCGCCGCGGGCGGACGAGCGGCGCCCCTGAGCGCTGTGGCGGGGAACACGTCCGGTCCGTCCGTTCCCGGGCGGACCGGGACGGGTCCCGCTGCCTAGGATGCGAAGCGTGTCCTCAACGCCGAGCACCACCCAGACCGGTTCCCCGCAGCGCCCCGACGGCCCGCTGCGCGTCGTCGTCGCGCCCGACTCGTTCAAGGGCAGCCTGAGCGCCGCGGACGTCGCGCACGCCGTCGCCGCCGGGGCGCGCAGCGTCGTCCCCGACGCCGAGGTCGTCGAGCTCCCCATGGCCGACGGCGGCGAGGGCACCCTCGACGCGCTCCTCGCCGTGTGGGGCGTGCCGGCGCGCGAGGTCGCGACGGTCGACGCGATCGGACGCCCCCGCACCGCGCGGTTCGGGGTCTCGGCCGACGGGCGCCTGGGCGTCGTGGAGCTCGCGGAGGCGAGCGGCCTGCCGCAGGTGAGCGACGTCGCGCTGCAGCCCCTGCACGCGCACACCCTCGGCACGGGGGCGGCTGCGGCGGCGGTGCTCGACGCCGGGGTGGACGAGGTGATCGTGTGCCTCGGCGGGTCGGCGTCGACCGACGGCGGCGCGGGCATCCTCACCGGTCTCGGCGCGCGGCTCCTGGACGACGGCGGCACGCAGGTGCCCGACGGCGGCGAGGGGCTCGCGCGGGTCGCGCGCCTCGACCTGTCCGGGCTGCACCCCCGCGCCCGCGACGTGCGCTGGCGCCTCGCGGTCGACGTGACCAACCCGTTGCACGGCGAGCGGGGTGCGGCGCACGTGTTCGGCCCGCAGAAGGGCGCCCAGGAGGCGGACGTCGCGTTCCTCGACGACGCGCTGCGCCGCTGGGCGGGGGTGCTCGTCGAGGAGGCGGGGTTCGACGTGTCCGAGCTCGCGGGGGCGGGCGCGGCGGGCGGTGTGCCCGCGGCGATGGTCGGCATCCTCGGCGCGGAGCTCGAGCCCGGCGCGCGCCTCGTCGCCGAGGCCGTCGGGCTGCCGGACGCGATCCGCCGCGCGGACCTGGTCTTCACGGGCGAGGGGTCGTTCGACTCGCAGTCGGTCAACGGCAAGGTCGCCGACGCCATGGGCGCGCTCGCCGCCGAGGCACCGCACCGTCCGCCGGTCGTCGTCCTCGCGGGGCGCGTGCTGCTGCCGGCGCACCAGGCGCGCGACGCCGGCATCGCCGCGGCGTTCAGCATCGCCCCCGGACCCATCGAGCTCGACGAGCTCCTCGACCGGACGGCCTCCCGGCTCACCGACCTCGCCGCCACCGTCACGAGCCTCCACGTCGCCTCGCGGCGCTGACCGCCGCCCCGAGGCCGGGGGCCGAGCCCGATGCCCCGGCCCGCGGTGTCACCGCCGGGGCCACGTCCAGGGCGGCTGGTCGAGCAGACCCTCGCGGCCCGCGACAGTCGTCTCGCCGGACGGCGACCGGACGAGCTCGACCTCGAGGAGGTCGCCGGGGCCCGGCAGGTCGGCCGTGCCCGACGCCGTCGCGTCCCGCAGCGCCGCGACGAGCGGCGCCGCGTGGGTCACCACGACGACCTGCGTCTCCCGGGCCGCGGCGTGCACGAGCGCGCCGAGCGCGGGCAGCAGGTCGGGGTGCAGGCTCGTCTCGGGCTCGTTGAGCACGAGAAGCTCGGGCGGGCGCGGCGAGAGCAGCGCCGCGACGAGGAACAGATAGCGCAGCGTGCCGTCGCTCAGCTCCGCGCCGGTGAGGGGCCGCAGCAGCCCGTCCTGGTGGAGGGCGATCTCGAACCGCCCGTCGTCGGCGTGCACCGCGAGCCTGCTCCCGGGGAACGCGCGCGAGACGGCGGCGTCGAGCTCGTCGCCGCGGCCGAGGTCGCGTACGGTCTCGAGCGCGGCGGCGAGGTCCGCGCCGTCGTGCGCGAGGACCGGCGTGCGGGTGCCGACCTGCGGCGCGCGCGCCGGGGCGCCGGCGTCGGTGCGGAGCTGGTCGTAGAAGCGCCACGAGCGCAGGGTCTCCCGCACCGCGACGACCTCCGGCGCTCCCACGGGGTCGACGAGCTCGGTGAGCACGCTGTCGAACGACCGGAGCCGGGCGGGTGAGGGGGCCCAGCCTCCGGCGTCGTCCCGGACGCGGACCGCGGGTCCGCGTCGCTCGACCTGGAGCGTCGCCGCGCGCGGGGCCGGTCCGGACCAGATCGTCTCGACCTTGATCTCGGGGTCGAGCCCGAACGCCGACCCGGGGTGCTGCGGGAGCCCCAGGTCGACGGCGTAGCCGAGGTCGTCCGGAGCGGCGCCCGCGAACCCCAGCCGCAGCGCGACGGGCGCGGTCCGCCGCGTGCCCTGCACCGGGACGCCGTCGCGGACCGCGCGGGCACCGCCCTGCTCCGGTCCGGCCCAGAGCGTCGAGCGCAGCCCGCCCTCGCGCGCGACCGCCCCCACCGCGCCCCCGAGCGCGCACTCGGCGAGCAGGCGCAGCGCGCGGTACAGGCTCGACTTGCCGGTCCCGTTGGCCCCGGTCACGACCGTCAGCCGGTCGAGCGGCAGCACGAGGCTGCGCAGGGAGCGGTACCCCTCCACGGCGATCGTCGCGAGCATCGTCACCTCCGCCGCGCACGCTACGCGCCGCCTCCCACGCGGGCGCGCCGGTGCCGCGGACATCCGCACCCGAGGTTGCGGACACCCGCATCCAGGAATGCGGGAAAGCGCGTCCAGAAATACCGGGAGCCGCGTCCGGAAATGCCGAGACCAGCGTCACCACGACGCACCTGGACGCATTCGTCCGGCGCTTTCTAGGCTGCTTTCTCGTGGGAATTCTCGAGCTCGTGGTCGTCGCCGTCGCGCTCGCCGCGGACGCGTTCGCCGTGGCGCTCGCGCAGGGCACCCGGATGCGGCGCCCGACGTGGCGCGAGACCGCGCGCGTCGCGGTCCTCTTCGGCTTCTTCCAGGCCCTCATGCCGCTCGCCGGCTGGGCGCTGTCCACGTGGTTCGCCGACGCGGTCTCCGGCGTCGCGCCGTGGATCGCCTGCGGGATGCTCGCGTTCGTGGGCGCGCACATGGTCAAGGAGGGCCTCCAGGACGAGGCCGGGCACGCCGTCGAGCACGTGGAGGGGCCGGCCGACGACCAGGCCACCGGCGCAGAGGCCGGGACGCCCGGCGAGCCGGCCGCCGTCGCGACCCTCGCGCCGCCCGTCACCCGGCGCCCCCGCGTGGCCTACCGGGTGCTGCTCCCGCTGGCGGTCGCGACGTCGATCGACGCCGCGGCCTCGGGCGTCACGTTCGCGGTGCTCGGCGTGCCGATCCTGCCCGCGGTCGTCCTCGTGGGCGTCGTGACGCTCGTGCTGTCCGGCCTCGGGGTGCGCCTCGGTGCCCGCGCGGGCGAGCGTCTGGGCCGCTGGGCGACCGTCGCGGGCGGCGCCGTGCTGGTCTTGCTGGGCCTGCGCATCCTCCTAGCACACCTCCTCTGACCCACCGCCCCGGGGTGGGGGGGGGTATGTGGCCCGGGGGGGGGGGGAAAACGCGCCCCAAAAAAACCCCCCCCCCGGGGGGGGGGGAGGGGGGGGT
>NZ_JBHJYJ010000024.1:0-30312 GCF_042269845.1 Cellulosimicrobium sp. NPDC055967
ACGACGCCCACGGCAAGAAGCACACCGTGGCCACCACCGCGATCGCCCGCGAGCTCTCCGGCTGGTGCTGGTCCCTGGCCATCCTGCCCGACTAGGGCACGTCTCCTAACTGCAGAGGTGGCACGATCGGCGGGTGGCTGTGCTCAGGCTTTCGGACGAGTGGTGGAGTCGTGATGGCTCGGGGCCACCTGCGGATGACAACTTCGCCGCGGTGCTCCGCGAGATCGTGTTGGAGTTGAGTCCCGATCACGAATTGGCCGGACAGATCGAGCGCGTCGAAGCGCGGTTCGGGCCCTCGGACGACGTCGTCGTCAGTTTGGTTGACGGCACGTTTGCGCTGGTTCATCCGACGTGGACGAGCCATGTCGAGCGGCCCCCGTGGCCGGAATCGACCCGTCTCGGTGATGCGGCGGCAGCCTCCGAGGCGATCGCGAAGTGGGAGGAGTGGCGTTGAGTCCGCTCGAAGGGCTCAACTCCGCAGCCAGGTGATGATCGCGGCCAAGACGGCGCCTGCACGGTAGACGACGGCGTGCTTGTCGTAGCGGGTGGCCAGGCCGCGCCACTGCTTGAGCAGGTTGAAGGACCGCTCGACGACGTTGCGCCGCTTGTAGGTCTCGCGGTCGAGCTTCGGTGGGCGCCCACCCCTCGCACCGCGCCGCTTCCGGTTGGCCTGCTGGTCGGACGGCTCGGGAATCACGACCCGGATCCCGCGTCGGCGCAGCATCGCCCGGTTGCCGCGCGAGGAGTACGCCTTGTCGCCGAGCACGGCGTCCGGGGTTGTCCTCGGTCGGCCTGCGCCGAGTCGTGGCACCCAGATGTCTGCGAGCACGACCTCCAACGCTCGCCCGTCGTGCGACTGCCCCGGAGTCACCACAACGGCGAGCGGGCGGCCGCGCCCGTCGACCGCGTGGTGGATCTTGCTCGTCAGCCCGCCACGAGACCGGCCGATGCCGTGACCTGCAGGTTCACTGTTGACGATCCGTGTCCCGCGGTTCTTGTGATTCGACGTCGCCCCCTGTGTCCTGCTTGCGACGCGTCGTGTTCGTCGCGTGCTGATGGGCGCGGTTGATCGTGGAGTCCACCGACACGGTCCAGTCGATCTGACCGGCCGCGTCGGCCTCGGCCAGCAGCTGGACAAGGATCCGGTCCCAGGTGCCGTCGTCGGCGAACTTCTTGTGTCGCTTCCACACGGTCTGCCACGGACCGAACGCTTCACGAGGCAGGTCGCGCCAAGGGATCCCGGTCCGATACCGGTACGCGATGCCCTCGACCACGGTGCGGTGATCACCGAATGGGCGACCGACCTTGCCCGCATTCGACGGCAGCAACGGCTCGATCCGCTCCCACTGCTCGTCCGCCAGCACCTGGAAACGACTCACGCCCGCGAGTCTGCCGCCAACCCACCTCAGAGTTGGGAGACACGCCCTAGCCCGACCCACCCCGACCACCCCCGGGTCAACCAAGCTTGCCGCCCGTGCCCCACGCGTCGTGCGCAGCGCGAGGAGCGACCCACGAAACGCCTGTGAGCAGCCACAACGGCCACGCTCGACCTCAGACACCCCGATGGTCCCGCTCCTGCCGAACAACCCGTCATGCGGTAACCAACCCGCGCATATCAGTCTGGACCACGCGTCGACAACGACACGCTGCACCCCCGCACCACGGCACCACGCGACAAGAGGAGCACCCGTCCCGGACGACGGTCCGAGGCGGGTGCTCCAACCTGCCACTTGACAGAACGGCCTACATATCAGGCGTTCGCGAGCTCGCGGTCGTCGTCCGCCATGGGCCGCTGGTCCTCGTAGCGGCGCACGACGCGGCTCACGGTCGACCGCGACGCCGAGACCTTCTGGGCGATCTCGCCCTGCTTCATGCCCTGGCGGGCGAGCTCGACGATGCGGCGGTCGCGCTCCGCGGTCGGGTCCTCGCCGAGGGAGGCGTCGTCGGCGTCCGTCGCCGGGGCCGACGCGCCGGTCGATCCGCCGACGAGGTCGAAGACCTCGACGCGTCGGGTGTGGCCCGTCACGGCCGGAGGCTCCACGACCGGCGCCGAGGTGTCCTCCTCCGGGACGGGCTGGTCCCAGGGGAGCGGCTGGGCGCGCCCGAACAGCTCCTTGACCCGCGCCTCGAGATCGGGGAGCGCCTCGAACGCCGTCTGCGGCACGTAGGGCTTCTCGTCGTCCGCCTCGTCCATCGGCTCGTCGTCCTGCGCGACGGCGGGTGCCTCGACCGGCGCGAGGGCCTCGGGGCTCTCCTGGTCCGACGCGGCGGACGCCTCGTCCGGGACCGGCTCGGCGGCCGGCGAGGCCTCCTCCGCCACGAGGAGCTCGGCGTCGCGCGCGGGCTCCAGCGCAAGGGTCTCCTGGCGGTGCGCCTCGACGAGCCCCTCGGCGGGTGCCACCGTCCGGGCGACCACCACCGCGGGAACCTCCGACGCCGCTGGCGCCTCGGCCGACCCGCGCGCGGTGCCGCGCTTCACGGAGCTCGCCCCGATGAGGTCGAGCCGGTTGCCGTGGCGCTCCGCGGCCTCCAGGCGGTCGACCCAGACCTGCATGCGGCGCTCGAAGTCCTCGACCGTGAGCAGCTTGAGCGCGGCGTCACGCGCGGCGCGCTGCCGCTCGTGCGCGGCGCGGACCTTGCGCAGGTCCCCGGCCGAGCCAGCGCTGTCGGCGCGTGCGTCGCGCCACTGCTCCAGCGCGGAGACGTACCCGTGGACGCGCAGCTCACGACGGCGCTCCTCGAGCGTGTGGCCCGTCACCATGTGCCGCTCCCCCACGAGGGCGAGGTGCCACATGAGCGCCGCCACCAGCGGCGGCACGAACCGGAACACCACCATGTACGGGGTGCTCGCCGTCGGGACCGCGATCTCGTGCAGCGCCGCGAACAGGCCCGACGTGCCCGAGAGCACCCACGTGAGCGCGAGCAGGACACCGTACGGGCGCCCCTCCAGCGCCGCGTTGCGCGCCATGAGCGCCACCGCGACGAGGCTGATCTCGAGGAAGCCCGCCAGCCCGTACGCCTCGAGCGGCGACATGTGCGCCACCTCGAGACCGAACAGGACCATGCCGCTGTACGCCAGCGCGGTGGCGATCGTCGCCGCGATGACCACCGCGACCATCGGGAGGTGCCGGCCGCGGTAACGCACCTGCCGCGGGGAACCGCCCGCGCCGGTCTGGTCCTGCTGTGTCACGTCATCCTCCGAAAAGTGGTGTGGGCGCACATATCCCAACACTCAGGACACTCCTCGTCAACGCACCGGAAGGATCGCAATCGGATCGTGAGCAGCGGCCGTCCCGATGCGGTACGTCCGCGGGCCGAGACCTGCGGGTCGAACGGCCGGAGACAGCACGACGCCGCGCCCCCGAGGGGACGCGGCGTCGGTGGGACGTCGAGGCAGGCGTCAGACGTTGAACCCCAGCGCGCGGAGCTGGTCCTTGCCGTCATCGGTGATCTTCTCCGGGCCCCACGGCGGCATCCAGACCCAGTTGACGCGGAAGCCGTCGACGAGGCCCTCGAGGGCCTGGGCGGACTGGTCCTCGATGACGTCGGTCAGCGGGCACGCCGCGGACGTGAGCGTCATGTCGATGACGGCGTGGTTGTTCTGGTCGATCTGGATGCCGTAGACGAGGCCGAGGTCGACGACGTTGATGCCGAGCTCGGGGTCGATGACGTCGCGCATGGCTTCCTCGACGTCGGCGACGTTCGGCGGGCTGGGCGTGACGCCCTCGGCGGGCGCGCCGGTCTCGGTGGTCATCGGTTCTCCTCCGTCGTTCCCCGCGCGGCGAGCGCCGCGTCGGAAGCTGCTGCCGTTGATGGGTCGCCCACCGTGCTCAGGGCGCCCGAGGTGACGAGCGAGTCGCGCAGCGCGGCCCAGCCGAGCAGGGCGCACTTGATACGCGCAGGGTAGCGCGACACGCCCGTGAACACGGTGGCGTCGCCGAGCTCGTCCTCCGCGGCTTCGTCGAGGCCCTTGCCGCGCGAGCCCATGAGCTCGCGGAAGACCTCGCCGAGGTGCTCTGCCTCGGTCACGGGCCGGCCGGACACGAGGTCGGTGAGCACGGACAGGGACGCCTGCGAGATGCTGCAGCCCTGCCCCTCCCAGCTCACGCGGTCGATCGTGTCGCCGGCGAGCTCGACGCGCAGCGTCACCTCGTCGCCGCACGTGGGGTTCACCTGGTGCGATTGGCCGCTCGTCGCGCCATCCGCCACCTCGACCAGGCCCCGGCCGTGCGGGGACTTGGCGTGGTCGAGGATGACCTGCTGGTACATCTGCTCGATCGAGCTCATCGGGTCCTCTCTCAGTCCACCGAGAAGAACGCCCGGACCCCGGCCAATGCTTCCCGGAACGCGTCGACGTCCTCGCGTGTGGTGTACACCGACGCGGACGCGCGCGCGGTCGCGGCGACCCCGAACCGGCGGTGCAGGGGCTGGGCGCAGTGGTGACCGACGCGCACGGCGATGCCCGCGTCGTCGAGCACCTGGCCGACGTCGTGCGCGTGCACGCCGTCCACGACGAACGACACGACGGCGAGCCGGTCGGCCGGCTCGCGCGGGCCGATGATGCGCACGCCGGGGATCTCCCCGATGCGCAGCAGCTCCGCGGCGAGCTCGTGCTCGTGCGCGGCGACGCCGTCCATGCCGAGCTCGTGCAGGTACTTCGCGGCGGCGCCGAACCCGACGACCTGCGCGACGGGCTGCGTGCCCGCCTCGAACCGCTGCGGCGGCGCCATGTACGACGACTCCGTCATCGTGACGACCTCGATCATCGACCCGCCGGTCGTCACGGGCGGCAGCGCCTCGAGCAGCTCGCGCCGCCCGTACAGCACACCCACACCCGTGGGGCCGAGCATCTTGTGCGCCGAGAACGCGGCGAAGTCGACGCCGAGCGCGGGCAGGTCGACCGGCAGGTGCGGCACGGACTGGCACGCGTCGAGCACCGTGAGCGCCCCGACCTCGCGCGCCCGGGCCACGATCGGCTCGACCGGGGTGACCGCGCCCGTCACGTTCGACACGTGCGCGAACGCGACGATCCGCGTGCGCTCCGTGATGACGGTCGCGGCGTCCTCGACGCGCACGCGCCCGTCGTCGTCCACCTCGAACCAGCGCAGGACGGCCCCGGTGCGGGCCGCGAGCTCCTGCCACGGGACGATGTTCGCGTGGTGCTCCGCCTCGGTGACGACGATCTCGTCGCCCGGCGCGAGCGCGAAGCGGCGGGCCGCCTCTCCCCCGCGGCCGAGCGTCGCGTTCGAGATCCCGTACGCGACGAGGTTGATCGCGGCCGTCGCACCGGACGTCCAGACGATCTCGCCCGGGCGCGCGCCGACGAACGCCGCGACGTCGGCCCGGGCGTCCTCGAACGCCTCGGTCGCCTCCTCGGCGAGCTGGTGCGCGCCGCGGTGCACGGCCGCGTTGCGCTCCTCGTAGAAGTCGACCTCGGTGTCGAGGACGACCTGCGGCTTCTGCGCCGTCGCCGCGGAGTCGAGGTAGACGAGCGGACGACCACCGCGCACGGTGCGCTCGAGCAGCGGGAAGTCGGCCCGCACGGCGGCGAGCTCGACGTCGGTCAGGCGCGCCGGCGGACCGACGTGCTGTCCTGCGTGCCCTGCGGGGTGCGCAGTGGTCGTCATGCTCGTCTCCTCAGGGGTGGTGCGACCGCTCAGGCGGAGGCTGCCGAGGCGGACTCGACGGAACCGGAGAGGTAGCGGTCGTAGCCCTCCTCCTCCAGGCGGTCGGCCAGCTCCGGGCCACCCTCCTCGGCGACCTTGCCGTCGACGAAGACGTGGACGAAGTCCGGCTTGATGTAGCGCAGGATGCGCGTGTAGTGCGTGATGAGCAGGATGCCGGCGTCGGTCGCGCCGTGGACGCGGTTGACGCCCTCGGAGACGATGCGCAGCGCGTCGACGTCGAGGCCCGAGTCGGTCTCGTCGAGGACGGCGAACTTCGGCTTGAGGAGCTCCATCTGGAGGATCTCGTGGCGCTTCTTCTCACCACCGGAGAAGCCCTCGTTGACCGAGCGCTCGGCGAAGGAGTCGTCCATGCGCAGGCGCTCCATGGCGCCCTTGACGTCCTTGACCCAGTGGCGCAGCGCGGGGGCCTCGCCGTCGATCGCGGTCTTCGCGGTGCGCAGGAAGTTCGACACGGACACGCCGGGGACCTCGACCGGGTACTGCATGGCGAGGAACAGGCCCGCGCGGGCGCGCTCGTCGACGCTCATCGCGAGGACGTCCTCGCCGTCGAGCGTCACCGTGCCGCCGGTGACCTGGTACTTGGGGTGGCCGGCGATCGAGTAGGCGAGCGTGGACTTGCCCGAGCCGTTCGGGCCCATGATGGCGTGGACCTCGCCGCTGGCGATCGTCAGGTCGACGCCGCGCAGGATCGGCTTCGGCCCTTCCTTGGTCTCGACGCTGACGTGCAGGTCGCGGATCTCGAGAGTGGACATGTGGTTCTTCTCCAAGAGGTTCTGGTGAGCCGTGGGGCGCGCGCGGCGCGCCAGGTCAGTGCTGGTGGACCGCTGACGGATCAGCGAGACGGATCAGGTGGGAGCGACGACGCGGTCGACGTCGACGAGCACCTGCTCGCCGTCGACCGTCACCGGGTACACGGGCACGGGACGCGTCGCGGGCAGCGCGATCGGCATGCCGGTCCGCACGTCGAACTGCGAGCCGTGCAGCCAGCACTCGACGAAGCAGCCCTCGACCTCGCCGTCCGACAGGGACACCGCCCCGTGGGAGCAGATGTCCGAGATCGCGTGCCAGCCGCCGTCGCCGTCACGGATGACCGCGACCTCGACGACGCGCCCGTCCTCGGCCGGGAGCTCGACGCGGAGCGCCTCCTCCGGGCCGAGGTCGGACGTCGTGCAGGCGGGCTGTGCGGTCACGCCGTCGCCTCGGCGAGCTCGGCGCTCCCGTCGATGATCGACATGGACTTGCTCAGCTCGCGCTCGATCGCCTCGAGCAGGCGCTCCTCGACCGACGCGACGCCGATCTCCTGGATGAGCTCCGCGAAGAAGCCGCGGACGACGAGGCGGCGCGCCTCGACCTCCGGGATGCCGCGGGCCTGCAGGTAGAAGAGCTGCTCGTCGTCGAACCGGCCGGTCGCGGACGCGTGCCCCGCGCCCTCGATCTCGCCCGTCTCGATCTCGAGGTTCGGCACCGAGTCCGCGCGCCCGCCGTCCGTGAGGACGAGGTTGCGGTTGAGCTCGTAGGTGTCGGTGCCCTCGGCCTCGGCCCGGATGAGCACGTCGCCGACCCACACCGCGTGCGCGCCCTCGCCCTGCAGCGCGCCCTTGTACGTGACGCGCGACTTGCAGCGCGGCACGGCGTGGTCCACGAACAGGCGGTGCTCCTGGTGCTGGTCCGCGTCCGCGAAGTAGAGGCCGACCATCTCGACGTCGCCGCCCTCGGCCGTGAACTCCGCGTCCGGGGTGACGCGCACGACGTCGCCGCCGAGCGTCACGACCACGTGCTTGAGCCGTGCGTCGCGACCGATGCGGGCGCGGTGGGAGGACGCGTGCACGGCGCCGTCGGACCAGTCCTGGACCGACACGACCGTGAGGTGCGCGCCGTCCTCGACGACGATCTCGACCGTCTCGTTGAGCGTCGCGGTGCCGACGTGGTCGAGCACGACGACGGCCTCCGAGTGCCGCTCGGCGCGCACGAGGACGTGGCTCGCGGTCGGCGTGGAGCCGTGGCCCTCGACGCGCACGGACGTGACGTCCGACGCGACGGCCTCCTTGGGCACCGTGACGACCGTGGACTGCTCGAACGCGTTCCACGACGTGACCGCGGTGCGGTCGCCGGGCTTGCCGGCGGTGCCGAGCCGCGCGTCGTCGCGGCCGACGAGCGCGACCTCGACCTCGGGGGCCTCGACGACCGTGACGCGCACGTCGCCGCCGCCGCTCTGCCCGACGAGCTTGTCGTCGAACAGTGGCGCGAGGCGCGCGACGGGCGAGAAGCGCCACTCCTCCTCGCGCCCGGAGGGCACGGGGATGTCGGCGAGGTCGAACGACGTCAGCCGCTCGGCGCGCGAGCCCTGCGGCACGACGCCGTGGGAGTGCGCCCCGTCGGCCTGCGCGCGCGAGTGGTCGGTGGTCAGGCCGGCCTCTTCGGGAATGGTGGTGGTGGTCATATCAGCCGACGGACCCTTCCATCTGCAGCTCGATGAGGCGGTTGAGCTCGAGCGCGTACTCCATGGGCAGCTCGCGCGCGATGGGCTCGACGAACCCGCGCACGATCATGGCCATCGCCTCGGTCTCCTCCATGCCTCGGGACATGAGGTAGAACAGCTGGTCCTCGCTCACCCGCGAGACCGTCGCCTCGTGCCCCATGGACACGTCGTCCTCGCGGACGTCGACGTACGGGTAGGTGTCGGACCGGGAGATCTGGTCGACGAGCAGCGCGTCGCACAGCACGGTCGAGGCCGAGTGCGAGGCGCCCTCGAGGACCTGGACCAGGCCGCGGTAGGACGTGCGGCCACCGCCGCGCGCCACCGACTTCGACACGATGGACGACGACGTGTGCGGCGCCGCGTGGACCATCTTGGCCCCGGCGTCCTGGTGCTGGCCCTCGCCCGCGAACGCGATCGAGAGCGTCTCGCCGCGCGCGTGCTCGCCGAGCAGGTAGATCGCCGGGTACTTCATGGTGACCTTGGAGCCGATGTTGCCGTCGACCCACTCCATCGTCGCGCCCTCGGCCGCGGTCGCCCGCTTGGTGACGAGGTTGTAGACGTTGTTCGACCAGTTCTGGATGGTCGTGTACCGCACGCGCGCGTTCTTCTTGACGATGATCTCGACGACCGCGGAGTGCAGCGAGTCGGACGAGTAGATCGGCGCGGTGCAGCCCTCGACGTAGTGCACGTACGAGCCCTCGTCCGCGATGATCAGCGTCCGCTCGAACTGGCCCATGTTCTCGGTGTTGATGCGGAAGTAGGCCTGCAGCGGGATCTCGACGTGCACGCCCGGCGGCACGTAGACGAACGACCCGCCCGACCACACGGCCGAGTTGAGCGCCGCGAACTTGTTGTCGCCCGACGGGATGACGGTGCCGAAGTACTCCTGGAAGAGCTCCGGGTGCTCGCGCAGCGCGGTGTCCGTGTCGAGGAAGATGACGCCCTGGCGCTCCAGCTCCTCGTTGATCTGGTGGTAGACCACCTCGGACTCGTACTGCGCGGCGACGCCCGCGACGAGGCGCTGCTTCTCCGCCTCGGGGATGCCGAGCTTGTCGTACGTCTCCTTGATGTCCTCGGGCAGGTCGTCCCACGAGGCGGCCTGCTTCTCCGTGGAGCGCACGAAGTACTTGATGTTGTCGAAGTCGATGCCCGTGAGGTCGGAGCCCCAGTTCGGCATGGGCTTCTTGTCGAAGAGGCGCAGGGCCTTGAGACGCGTCTTGAGCATCCACTCGGGCTCGTCCTTCAGCGCCGAGATGTTGCGCACGACCTCCTCGGACAGGCCGCGCTGCGCGGCCTCTCCGGCGGCGTCGCTGTCGTGCCAGCCGTATCCGTAGGCACCGATCGAGGCGATGATCTCGTCGTCGGTCTGCTTCTCACCGGTCGGCTGGGCCGTGCCGGTGGCGTCCTGGGTGGGAGCGCTCATGGTCGTCCTTCCACTGTCCGTCGTTGCGGGCGGGGGCAGTCGGTACAAGGTTCTTGCGGGGGATGTCGTTCGTGGCCTCGGGGCGGCGGCGCGCCCCTCGGGTCAGGTCTCACCCGACGTCGGGCGGCCGCGCGCCCGGACGTCGTGGGCAGGGCCGTCGTGCGCGCGGCCGTCGTGGGGGCGGGGCGGGCGCGACGCCCGCGGTGCGGGCACCGGGACCGGCATGCCCACCGGGACGTTCGTCGTGCACGCGTGCGCGCCCGTCGCGAGCGTCGAGAGCCGCTGCACGTGCGAGCCGAGGAGCCTGGCGAAGACCTGCGCCTCCGCCTCGCAGAGCTGGGGGAACTCCTCCGCGACGTGCTGCACCGGGCAGTGTCCCTGGCAGAGCTGCACCGCGGAGGTGCCGGGGACGGGGCGCACGCTCGCCGCGTAGCCGTCGTCCGCGAGCGCCGCCGCGAGCTGGGCGGCCCGGCCCTCGACGTCGTGCGCGTCGAGCCGGCCCTCGTAGCGGTCGGCGAGCTCGGCGAGCCGGTCCTGGGCGAAGCGCTCGACGGCGTCCGGCCCGGCGACGTCGCGCAGGTACCGCAGCGCCTGGGTCGCGAGGTCCGCGTAGGTGCCGCTGAGCTCGCTCTGCCCGGCCGACGTCGTCACGTAGCGCCGCGCGGGGCGGCCGCGCATCCCGGTGGGGTGCCCGGCGTCGTGCACGGCGACGAGGTCGTCCTCCTCGAGGAGGGCGAGGTGGCGCCGGACGGCGGCGGGCGTCAGCCCGAGCGTCGCGGCGAGGTCGGCGGCGCTCACGGGGCCCTCGCTCGCGACGAGCTCGAGCACGCGCTCGCGCGTGCGGCGGTCGGCGTCGGCAGCCGGGACGGTGCTGGGCGCCTGCCCGACCGCGGGGGTGGCAGCGCGCAGCGCGTCCGGTCGGACGGGTCCTGCGGCCATGCTCACCTCCCGTGGTGCGTCCCGTGGGCGCGCGTGCGCGTGGCGCGGCCTGACACGGGTGACAGATCTGGAACCGATATAGACAACATGGTTGTTCCCTAATTGCCCGAACGCAAGCAAGGCGACCCTCAGACCGGCCCCTGGGGCGCCGGGATGTGGCGTACGCGACACCCGTGCGGTCCGGGCCGGGCGCGGGCCCTGAGCGGCGGACCCGCCCCCTAGACTCGGCCGGGTGCCCGCCCCCGCCGTGCTCGTGCACGACCTCGTCAAGCGCTACGACGGTCGTGCCGTCGTCGACGGCGTGTCCCTCACCGCCGAGCGCGGCGCGATCACCGCGGTGCTCGGCCCCAACGGCGCCGGCAAGACCACGACCGTCGAGTGCTGCGAGGGCCTGCGCTCCCCCGACGCCGGGCGTGTCGAGGTCCTGGGCCTCGACCCCCTGACCGACGCGCGCGACCTGCGCCCGCGCGTCGGCGTCATGCTGCAGGACGGCGGGCTCCCGACGGGCGTGCGCGCCCTGGAGATGCTGCGGCACGTCGCCTCGATGTACGCACGGCCGCGCGACGTCGGCGAGCTGACCGAGCGCCTGGGGCTGGAGAGCTTCGCGCGCACGACCGTGCGGCGGCTGTCGGGCGGGCAGCGGCAGCGCCTCGCGCTCGCCGCGGCGATCGTCGGGCGCCCGGAGGTCGTCTTCCTCGACGAGCCGAGCGCGGGCATGGACCCGCAGAGCCGGCACGCCGTGTGGGAGCTCGTGCGCGAGCTGCGCGCGGAGGGCGTGGGGATCGTCCTCACGACGCACCTCATGGACGAGGCGGAGGACCTGGCCGACCACGTGTACGTCGTCGACCACGGCAAGGTCATCGCCGCGGGCGCGACGCGCGACCTGCTCGAGACCGGGGCCGACGGCGAGGCGGACCGCACCGTGCGCTTCGAGGCCACGCCCGGGCTCGGCCTCGACGGCCTGAGCGAGGCCCTCGCCGGGGCGGGTGTGCCCGACGGCGCGGGCGCACCCGCCGCGTGGAGCGTCGCCGAGCCGCAGCCCGGCTCGTACACCCTCACCGGCCCTGCCGACCCCGCGACGCTCGTGGCGCTGACGACGTGGCTCGCCGCGCGCGGCGTCCTCGCCTCGCGCGTCACGGTGGGCCGCCGCACGCTCGAGGACGTGTTCCTCGACCTCACGGGACGGCACCTGCGATGAGCGCGACCCCGACGACCGCGTCGGAGACCCAGGACCCGAGCCAGACCCCGAGCACGGAGCTCGCCGCTCCCGCGTGGCGCCGCGTCGTCGCCCAGACGGCGTTCGAGACGCGCATGATCCTGCGCAACGGCGAGCAGCTCCTCGTGACGATCATCCTGCCTGTGATGCTCCTGCTCGGGCTGGTGCTCACGTCGTTCGTCGACCTCGACACGGGCGGCGCGACGCGCGTCGACTTCGTGACGCCCGGCGTCCTCGCGCTCGCCGTGATGTCGACGGCGTTCACGTCGCAGGCCATCGCGACCGCGTTCGACCGCCGCAACGGCGTGCTGCGCCTCATGTCGACCACGCCCCTGGGCCGCGGCGGCCTGCTCGCCGGGAAGGTGCTCGGCGTCCTCGCCGTCGAGGTCGTGCAGGTCGTGGTCATCACGGCCGTCGCGCTCGCGCTCGGCTGGCAGCCCGACCCCGCCGGGATCCCCGCGGCACTGCTCGCGGTGCTGCTCGGGACCGCCGCGTTCACGTCGCTCGCGATGCTGCTCGCAGGCACTCTGCGCGCCGAGGGCGTGCTCGCCGTCGCGAACCTCGTGCTCGTGCTGCTCACCGTCGGCGGCGGCGTCCTCGTCCCGGCGGACCAGCTCCCCGGCCCCCTCGAGCACGTCGCGCTCCTGCTGCCCTCGGGCGCGCTGGGCGAGGCGATGCGCGGCGCGCTGCTCGACGGCGCCGTGCCGCCGTTCTCCGTCGTCGTGCTGCTCGGCTGGACCGCCGCGCTCGGCTGGGGCGCCGGTAAGCTCTTCCGCTGGACCTGAGCCCGGGCGCATCTCACACCCGCAGGATTCCGGGGCCGCCCGCGCGCCCCGATACCGTGGGTCCGTGAGCACCCCGCCCCCCGCGCTCGACCCCGCTCCCGCCGACAGCCCCGCAGGCGCCGCCACCGGTGACGGCTCCACCCGGCCCGACCGGCTCGCGCGCTGGCGCCGTTGGACCCGACCGGTGCTCGTCGCGAACCTCGTGGCGCAGATCGGCATCATCGTCACCGGCGGTGCCGTGCGGCTCACGGGCTCGGGGCTCGGGTGCTCGACCTGGCCGCAGTGCGAGCCCGGGCAGTTCGCGGCGAAGTTCCACCCCGAGACGACGTACCACCAGTTCGTCGAGTACGGGAACCGCACGCTCACCGGGGTTCTGAGCGTCATCGCGATCGCCGCGCTGGTGCTCGTGTGGACCGACCGGTCCCGCGCCCTGTCCTACCGGCTCCTCGGTGCCGTCCCCCTCCTCGGCGTCGCCGCGCAGGCCGTCATCGGCGGCGTGATCGTCCTGCTGCACCTGCACCCGGGCTGGGTGTCGCTGCACTTCGTCGTCTCGGCCGCGCTCGTCTCCGTCTCGCTGCTCCTCCTCCACCGGTCCGGGGAGGGCGACGGGCCACCCGCCCTGACGGTCGCGGCACGCTCGCGCGCGCTCGCCTGGACGCTGTACGGGCTGACGGCGCTGATCGTCGTCCTGGGCGTCGTCGTCACGGGGGCGGGCCCGCACAGCGGCGACGAGGAGGTCGGGTACCGCCTCGCGGTCGACCCGGCGCTCATGAGCAAGATCCACGCGTGGGCCGTGTGGGTGTTCGTCGCTGTCCTCGTCGCCTACCTCGTGAGCGTCCGTCGCGGCCCCCAGCAGGTGCGCCGCGCGGCCTGGATCCTGCTCACGATCACCCTGGCCCAGGGACTGATCGGGTACGTCCAGTACTTCACGGGCCTGCCTGCGCTCCTCGTCGGCCTGCACATGCTCGGCTCGGCGCTCCTCGTCGCCGGCTCGACGCGCGTCGTCCTGACGACCCGCACCCGCGCCTGAGCGGACGGTGGCCCGGGCCGGAGCGGCCCGGGCCACCGCTGCGTCAGCGCACGTCAGTGCCGGAACGCGCCGGTCAGCGCCAGAACGCGGCGACGTGCTCCGCGAGCGCGGTGCCCCGCTCGTACCCGGCCTCGGCCGCGGCCGGCCGGAGCGACAGGTCCATGGCCTGCGGGCCGAACAGGTGGTCGGCCGCGGGCCCCGGGACGATCACCTCGACCTCGCTCCCCCGTTCCCGCAGCTCGTCGACCTGGGCCGAGAGCTGGAGGCCCCAGTCCAGCGGCGCACGCGTCCTGCCACCGAACGGCGACAGCACCAGCACGCGCCGGTGCCCCGCCGCCAGGTCCGCGTTCTCGTTGCGGCGATATCCGCCGTCGATGTACTGCCCCTCCCCGACCCGGTAGGCGAACCCGCTCGCGCAGCTCGCCGCGACGGCGTCGACCAGGTCGACCCCGCCGCGCCGGTCGAAGACCACGGGCTCACCGGTCCGCGCGTCGACGGCGGTGAGGAGGACGGCCCTCTGGGGCCAGGACGGGTCCGGCAGGCGCGCGGCGACGGTGGCCCGCCACCGGGACTGCACCGCCTCGTCCGACGACGAGGGCAGGGCGAGCGCCGCCGCCCCGAGCCTGCGGCGCATGTCGGCCGCGTCCCGGGCACCGGCGACGACCGCAGCCGTCCGCGCCATCTGGTCCGCCGCCTGCCGCGTGCGGTCCCCGCCCGCGTGCGGGCCACCCGGCCTCGCCTGCGGGCGCGTGGGCGCGACGAGAGCGGCGGCGTACAGCTCCGCGGGCGTCGCTCCGGCGAGCTGCGCTGCCGTCGTCGACCCGGCCGACGTCCCGACGGTCAGGTCCGCCGTCGTGGACACGTCCAGCCCGGCGTCGGCCAGACCGGCGACGACGCCGATCAACCACGCGCTGCCGGTAGACCCGCCGCCCCCGAGCACGAGGGCGCGCTCGCCCGTCGTCGGGGCCGGGCCGGACGCCGCAGGTCGGCGACGGTCGCCGCGTCCCCCTCCGCGGGGCGCGCGACGCCGGGACGTGTCCTCGTCCGGGCGTCTGCGAGCGCGCGACGGGCGCGGTCAAGGTCGCTCGGCACGCCGAGGGCGTATCCGCCGGCCCGCGAGAGGACGGTCCCGGGCGCGGCGTCCCGCCGGAGCCGCGAGACGAGGCTCTGGAGCGCGGCGCGCGGGTCCTGCGGCGCGTCGGGTCCCCACAGGTCCTCGACGAGCGTCGCCGTGCCCAGCGTCCGGCCGCCCGCGAGCGCGAGCGCGACGACGAGCGCGGCCGCCCGCGACCCGCGCGGGACGACGGGCGCGCCGTCGGGCCCGGGGATCCGCACCGGCCCGAGGACGCGGACGCGCGCGTCCCCCGGTGGGGTCGGGGCGTCGGGTGCGGGCACGTCGTCAGACCCTAGTCGTCGGCACCGACGGTGGCGGCGTCCGCCTCGGCGGCGGGCGGGAACGCCAACGGCGTCCACCCGAGCGGCAGGAGGCCGGGGACCTGCGCCCGAGCGCGGTCCGCCGCGTCCGACCAGCCCTGGGCGGCAGGGACGCCCGGCTCGCCCACCGCACCCTGCGCGACCCGCAGCCCGACGTCCTCGATCCGCGCGTCGGGCGCGCTGCCACGACGCACCCCCGCGCGCACGCTCCAGGGCCGGTCCGCCCAGCCACCGCCGCGCAGGCTCCGGTACTCGCCGTAGCGCGCGGTGTCGGCGTAGTCCCAGCACCACTCCCAGACGTTGCCGAGCATGTCGTGGAGACCGAACGCGTTCGGGAGCCGCGTGGCGACGGGGCGTGGACCGTCGACGTCGTCGTCCGCGGTCCAGGCGACGTCGCCGATCGGGCCGTAGCGCGGGCCCGGCGTCCCGCCGCGGCAGGCGTGCTCCCACTCGGCCTCGGTCGCGAGCCGGTACCCCGCGGACCGCACGTCCCAGCGCACGTCCCGACCCTCGACCCGGTACGCGGGTTCCAGGCCCGCCACCCGGGACGCCGCGTTGCACCAGAGCACCGCCTCGAACCACGTCAGCCCGTGCACGGGCACGTCGTCGTCCGCCGACGGGCCGCCCCCGGGGCGCGGGCCGTGCGGGTCGGCGTCGAGGACGGCGCGGTGCTGACCGACCGTCACCGGGGTGCGCGCGACGCAGAACGGCTCCAGGACGACGGTGCGCGACTCCCGGGTGCGCGCGTCGACGAGGTCGAGCCGGCCCGCCGGGACGGGAACGAGGTCGAAGAGGGGAAGGTCCACGCCCCAGGACGCTACCGGAACCGGTGCACCGACCGGTGGCCCGGCACGGCCGGGCGCGTCAGCCGCCGCGGCGCTCCGGCCACGGCGCGTCGGCCGGGCGCAGCGACGCCCAGCCGTCCGCGCGCGACGCGGCCGCGGCGAGGATCCCGACGACGGCGGACGGGTTGTGCAGCTCGCCCGCGAGGACGCCGCGCAGCGCCTCGTCGAGCGGCACCCACCGCAGCTCCATGTCGAGCTCCTCGGCCTCGCGCTCGAACCGCTCGTCGTCCGGGACGGGCGACAGGTCTCGCGCGAGGAAGACGCGCAGCGCCTCGTTCGAGCCGCCCGGCGTCGTGAAATAGTCGACGAGGACGTCCCAGCGCGCGGCCTGCAGGTCGGACTCCTCGGCGAGCTCGCGGGCGGCGGCGAGCCGCGCGTCCTCGCCGACGACGTCGAGCAGGCCGGCGGGCACCTCCCACAGCTCGCGCCGCACGGGGTGGCGGTACTGCCGCAGCAGCAGGACGCGCTCCTGCTCGTCGAGGGCGACGATCGCGACCGCGCCGGGATGGTCGAGGTACTCGCGCGTGACGCGGCCCCCCTCCCCGAGGTCGACCACGTCGGACCGCAGGTCGAACACGCGACCCGCGTGCACGACCGTCGTCTCGACGACGGGGCGCGAGGCGAGGGCGTCGACGACGGGCGCGCCGCCCGGCACGTCGACCGGCACCGGGCCCGGCTCGGCGGCCACTCAGTCGGCCTGGTTCTCGAGCGCGGCGTTGACGAGGCCGGTGAACAGCGGGTGGGAGCGCGTCGGGCGCGACTTGAACTCCGGGTGCGCCTGCGTGCTCACGTAGTACGGGTGCACGTCCGCGGGGAGCTCGACGAACTCGACGAGCGACGAGTCCGGCGACGTCCCGCTGATCACGAGCCCCGCCTCCTCGAGCTGCTTGCGGTAGGAGTTGTTCACCTCGTAGCGGTGGCGGTGACGCTCCGAGACGCGCTCCGACCCGTACGTCTTGGCGACGACCGAGCCCGGTGCCAGCGCCGCCTCGTACGACCCGAGGCGCATCGTGCCGCCCAGGTCGCCGTCGCCGCCGACGATCGCGAGCTGCTCCTCCATCGTCGCGATGACGGGGTGGGACGTGCCCGGGTCGAACTCGGTCGACGACGCGTCGTCGATCCCGAGCACGTTGCGCGCGTACTCGATCACCATCGACTGCAGGCCGAGGCAGATGCCGAGCGTCGGGACCTTGTTCTCCCGCGCCCAGCGCAGCGCGCCGAGCTTGCCCTCGATGCCCCGCACGCCGAACCCGCCCGGCACGAGGACGGCGTCGACGCCGTGCAGCGCGTCGTCCGCGCCGGCCGGGGTCTGGCACTCGTCGGAGGCGACCCAGCGGATCGTGACCTTCGCGTCGTTCGCGAACCCGCCCGCGCGCAGCGCCTCGGTGACCGAGAGGTAGGCGTCCGGGAGGTCGATGTACTTGCCGACGAGCGCGACCTCGACCCGGTGGGCGGGCTGGTGCACGCGCTCGAGGAGCTGGCTCCAGCCGTCCCAGTCGACGTCGTGGAACGGCAGGCCGAGGCGGCGCACGACGTACGCGTCGAGGCCCTCGGAGTGCAGCACGCGCGGGATGTCGTAGATGCTCGGCGCGTCGACCGCGTTGACGACGGCCTCGTTGTCGACGTCGCACATGAGCGCGATCTTGCGCTTGACCGGCTCGGGGACCACGCGGTCGGCGCGCAGCACGATCGCGTCGGGCTGGATGCCGATCGAGCGCAGCGCGGCGACCGAGTGCTGCGTCGGCTTCGTCTTGAGCTCGCCCGACGGGCCGATGTACGGCACGAGCGACACGTGGAGGAAGAAGACGTCGTCGCGGCCGAGCTCGTGGCGCACCTGGCGCGCGGCCTCGAGGAACGGCTGCGACTCGATGTCGCCGACCGTGCCGCCGATCTCGGTGATGATGACGTCGACGTCCTCGCCCGCCTGGGCGCGCATGCGCGTCTTGATCTCGTCGGTGATGTGCGGGATGACCTGGACCGTGTCGCCGAGGTACTCGCCGCGCCGCTCGCGGGCGATGACCTGGGAGTACACCTGGCCGGTCGTGACGTTCGCGGAGGCCTCGAGGTCGACGTCGAGGAAGCGCTCGTAGTGGCCGATGTCGAGGTCCGTCTCGGCGCCGTCCTCGGTGACGAACACCTCGCCGTGCTGGAACGGGTTCATCGTCCCGGGATCGACGTTGAGGTACGGGTCGAGCTTCTGCATGGTGACGCGCAGACCGCGCGAGCGGAGCAGACGACCGAGGCTGGATGCCGTGAGGCCCTTGCCGAGCGAGGAGGCGACGCCGCCGGTGACGAAGACGTGCGCGGTGCGGTGCTCGGTGCGTGCGCCCGAGGCGTTGAGGCGGGAGGAGGGCCGGTTCAGGAGGTCTGCCACGGAACTCCATCCTAACAGCGTGCCCGACGACGGCACGCGGGCCGGGCAGTGCGACGCGCCACCTCCGCGGGTCCCGGCACGCGCCGTCGCGCCGCGAGTCCCTCCCCGGCCGACCGGCGAGCGCCTACGCCGTCGGGTCGTCCTCGGACGAGGCGGCCGTCCCACCAGGAGCGACGTCCCCGGCCGCGCCCTCGGGGGGCGTGCCGCCCGCCCGGCCGCGCCGCAGGACGCCGAGCAGGGCGGCGCGATCGCCCACGAGCGACACCGCGACGACGACCGCACCCGCGACGACCGCGGCGAGCACCCCGACCCCGACGGCGGGCAGCCAGCCCGCGTCGTCGGGCAGCAGCGCGCCCGAGACCGCCGAGCCCGCCAGCGCGCCGAGGGCCACGCCCACGGCGACGACCAGGAGGGCCCGCGGGACCCCGCGCGTCGCCCCGGGCCCCGCGTGCCGGCGCGTCGCGAGGAGCAGGCCGGCGCCCGCGACCGACATCCCGACCGCCGTCGCCAGGCCGAGCTGGAGCAGCACCCCCGCCTGGTCCCGGACACCGGTCGCCGCGGGCAGGACGTACGCGGTCGCCGCGACCACGAGCCACCCCGCGGCGGTGACCACGACGGCGACGCGCTGGCGGTCGATCGTGTACAGCGCGCGCGACAGGTGCAGGATCAGCGAGAAGCCGACGATGCCGACGGCCATGCCGGCGACCGCGCCCCCGAGGCCCGCGACCGAGCCCTTGGCGATGTGGGCGAACACCGCCTCGACGGCCGCGGACGCCGCGATCAGGGCCGCGGCGCCCAGGCCGGCCACGACGAGCAGCGTGCGCGTCGTGGTCGCGAGGAGGCGCCGGTAGGCCTCGTGGCGCGCGTGGGCGACGTGCTCGGCGAGCCGCGGGAACGCGCTCGTCGCGAGCGGGAACGCCAGCACGGCGTACGGCAGGAGGTACACCTGCTGGGCGAACCAGTACGTCGGGAAGGTCTGTTCCGGCCCGTACCGGTAGGCGGCGCCCATGATGGCCAGCACGGAGAGCTGCTGCGCGACCAGCGCCCCGATGCCCGCGAACGCCAGGTTGCGCGCACGGACGGCCTCGCCGCCCGGGAACCGCAGCGTGGGCCGCAGCCGCACGCCCAGCCGGTGCACGGGAAGGACGAGCGGCAGCGCGAGGACCGCGACGCCCGCCGTCGTGCCCCATCCGAGCCAGGCGATGGCGTCCCCCGACAGCGCGGCGACGTCCGCCTGGTCGCCGTCCGCGAGCCGGTAGAACACGAGGAAGACCACGATGACCGCGAGGCTCGACAGGAGCGGCGAGAACGCCTGCCAGAAGAAGCGCTTGTGCGCCTGCAGGATGCTGCCGAGCACCACCGCGAGCCCGTAGAGCGGGACCTGGAGCGCGAAGACTCGCACGAACGTCGCGGTGACGTCGACGAGCTCCGGGTGCTCGCTCATGAGGAGCCCGGCGATCGGCTGCGCGAGGAGGGCGAGCAGGCCCCCGAGCGGGACCAGCACGACGAGCGTCCACCCGAGCAGGGCCGACGCGATGCGCGAGACCTCGGTGCCCGACCGGCGGACGATCGGCCCGGCGAGGAGCGGCACGACCGCGCCCGCGAGCGCACCCCCGGCCGCGACCTCGAAGAGGACGTTCGGCAGGAGGTTCGCCGCCGTGTACGCCGAGCCGACGCCCTCGGTGCCGACCGCGGCGGACTGCACGAGCGACCGTGCGAACCCGACGAGCCGGCTCGCGATCGTCACGAGCGTGATCATCGCGGCGGCGCCCGCCAGGGTGCCCGTGGCGGCGCGCAGCCGCCCCGCCCGCGCGCTCACGCCGGGCGCCGGCCCCACGTGTCCACGCGCCGCAGCACGTCGTTGCCCTCGATGACCGTCGAGAAGCTCACCTTCTCGCTCGCGAGGGTCAGACCGACCACGCCCGCGAGCGCGAGCCAGCGCACCGAGCGGGGCGTCGCGAACGCGACCTGCGAGCCGAGCGCGGCGCCGAGCGCGTTCGCGCCGCAGTCGCCGAGCATGTCGCGCTCGCCCAGGTCGCCCGGCGCCGCGGCGGCGGCGGCCCCGAGGACCGCGGCCGTCGTCGGGGCCGCGGAGGTGCCGAGGTACGGCAGCGACGCCACCCCGGCGGCCTTGAGCGCGCGGCCCGGGCGCAGGTCCAGGAGGTTGAGCAGGTTGGCCGTACCCGCCATGAGCGCGCCGTTCACGCCGACGTCGACGAGGTGGCCGAACGCCCCGCCCGTGCGCCGGGTCCCGATCGCCGCCGCGACGAGCGAGACGCCGCTGATCCCGAGGACCTTCAGCGCGCCCGTCGTCACGCGGCCCTCGGCGAGCGCGCCGAGGTGGCCGCGCAGGCCCTTCGTCCGGGTGGACGTGTCCTCCGCGAGATCGTCGACGAGGCCGAACGCGCCCGCGCTCGCCGTCGCGAGGGCGACCGCGCCGCGCGTGCGGGCGTCGCCCCACGCCGCGAGCGTCCCGGCGACGAGGCCGGCGGCGACCGCCGGGCCCTCGAGCAGGCTGATCGGCTCGCCCCGGTGGTTGGTGCGCGTCCAGCGCTCCGTGCCGCCCGGCGGGCGCGACCCGGCCGCACGGCGCGCCGTCGCCGTCACGACGGCGGCGACCCCGGCCGCGGCGAGGGTGCGCAGCGCGCGCGCCACGTCAGCCCTCCCCCGCGCCGGCGGTAGCCTGCTCGACGTCCGCGGCACCGCCGTCCTCCGTGCTGCCGGAGACGCCGCCCGGGTTGTCGCCCGCCGCGGCGTCCTGAGCGCCCGCGTCGGACGACGTCGTGCGCGTCACCGGCAGGAGCTCGACGGCGGGCGGGACGACCGCGGTCGCGCTTTCCTCGAACCCGAACTGCCCGACCTGGTCCGCGACGCGCGCGGCGAGGGCGAGCGGGACGTTGATCCGGCCCGGCTCCGCCTCGATGCCGCTGACCGTGGAGAGCGCCGCGGCGAGGTCGTCGTTCGCGCGGATGGTCGAGACGACGTCGCCGCTCACCGCCGTCGGGCCGGCGACGAGGGCCGCCTCGGCGACCTCCTGGGCGGCGACGGCCACCTGCACCTCGATGTCGACGACGTACGTGTCCGGCGCGGGCGCCTCCTCGCCCTCCCCCGTGGGGGCGGCCTGCTGGGGTGCCGGGCCGCTCAGCAGCAGGACGACGTCCGCCGGGAGGGTCTGCTCGGACACCACGTCCACGAGCGCGAAGCGCTCCAGGAGCGCCTCGAGCTCGATGGCCTCGGGGCTGCGCTCCTCGGAGCTGGTCGGCGTGGAGCCGGTGAGCGCGAGCGCGAGCGCGCGGGCGAGCCGCTGCTCCGGGGTGGCGTCCTGCGGGACCTCGCCCAGCTTCTCCCCGAGGCCCTCGGCCACGGTCTGGCGCGCGCTCTCCTCGTCCTGGTCCGTCCACGAGTCCGTCAGGCGGACGTGGCCGACCACCGAGGCCCCCGCCGTCTCGAGCTGCTCCGCGATCGCGTCGTCGCGCTCGTTGTCCGCCCCGTCCAGGTCGACGACGGCGACGCGACGGTCCTGGAGCGAACCGGCCACGAGCTGCGGCCCCGCCGCCTCGATGTACCGCGAGTCGTTGCCGAGCGTCACGTTCGCCTCGTCGAGCTGGTCGCGCAGCTCGTTGCGCTCGGTGCGCAGCTGCTCCACCTGCCCGGTGAGCTGGTCGCCGATGGCCCCCTGGAGCGGCCCCGCGCCGAGGATGATCCCCACGGCGAGCGCCAGGAAGACCGAGATCAACGAGACGATGTGGTACCTGAAGTCGATCACTGTGCGGTGGTGTCCTTCGGTTCGAGCTGCTGCGTGCTGGCAAGGTCAGGGTGCGCGGGAGCGCGGGTCGAGCGCGGTCGGGAGCGACGCGCGCGGGCCGACGACGGCCCGGTCGGGCTCAGCCGCCGCCCGTGAAGAGCGACCCGATCCACGACCAGAGGTCGTCGAACCGGGCGCCCACGATCCCGAAGAACGTCTGGCCCGCCGCCGTCGACCACAGTGCCGCGACGACGGCGAGGAGCCCCGCGATCGACAGGAGCCAGAGCTGGAGGTTGGAGATCCGGTGCCGGTACAGGCGCGAGACGCCCTTCGCGTCGACGAGCTTGCCGCCGACGCGCAGCCGGGTGAGGAACGTGCTGGCCATGCCCGCGCGGCCCTTGTCGAGGAACTCGACCAGGGTCGCGTGCGTCCCGACGGCGACGATGACCTCGGCGCCCTTGTCGTCGGCGAGGAGCATCGCGATGTCCTCGCTCGTGCCCGTCGCCGGGAACACGACCGGCTCGACGCCGAGTTCCTGGACGCGCTCCAGACCCGGCGCCTTGCCGTCGCGGTACGCGTGCACCACGACCTCGGCGCCGCTGCTCAGAGCGCGGTCGGACACCGAGTCCATGTCGCCGACGATCATGTCCGGCTTCCAGCCCGCGTCGAGGATCGCGTCCGCGCCGCCGTCCACGCCGATGAGGACGGGCCGGTACTCCGTGATGTAGGGGCGCAGCGTCGCGAGGTCCTCGCGGTAGTGGTAGCCGCGCACCACGATGAGCACCTGCCGCCCGTCGATCGGGGTGCGGATGTCCGGGACGCCGACGCCGTCGAGCAGCAGGTCCCGCTCGCGCCGCAGGTAGTTCATCGTGTTCTCGGCGAACGACTCGATCTCGACCGAGAGGTTGGCGCGCGCCTCCTCGAGGCTGCGCGCGACCGTCTCCTCGCTCTGCAGGACGCCCTCGGCCACCAGGTCGTCGCCGAGGTAGACCTTGCCGCCGTCGAGCCGCAGCTCACGACCCTCCGGGACGGCCATGATCGCCGGGCCCAGGTCGTCGACGAGCACGATCCCCGCCTCGACGAGGACGTCGGGCCCCAGGTTCGGGTAGCGTCCCGAGACCGACTTGGCGGCGTTGAGGACGGCGGACGGCTTGGCCGCGACGAGGGCGTCGGCGGCGACGCGGTCGATGTCGACGTGGTCGATCACCGCGACGTCGCCCGGCTGGAGCCGCTTCGTGAGCGCCTTGGTGCGCGCGTCGACCTTGGCCGGGCCGAGCGTGCCGGACCCGGCCTCCGGCAGGGAGGCTTTGCGCAGAGTGAGTCTCATCGTGCCCTATCGTCCCACGACCGAGGACTCCAGAAGCTCCACCGCGTGGCGGCGGGCCGCGTCCGAGTCCTCCTGCCCGGAGAGCATCCGCGCGAGCTCGCGGACGCGCTCGTCTCCCGTGACCTCGCGCACACCGGTGACCGTGACGCCCGCGGCCGGGTCACCGTCGCCCGTGCCCGACGGCGTGTCCGACGACTTCGTCACCACGAGCTGGACGTCCGCGAACGCCGCGACCTGGGCGAGGTGCGTCACGACGACCACCTGCGCGCGCGTCGCGAGGGACGCGAGCCGGCGCCCGACCTCGACCGCCGCCTTGCCCCCGACGCCCGCGTCGACCTCGTCGAAGACGAACGTCGGCAGCACCTGCCCGGTGCCGTCGACCGCCGCCGTCGCGAGCGCCACCTCGATCGCGAGCATCACGCGGGAGAGCTCGCCGCCCGACGCACCCTTGCCGAGCGGTCGGGCCGGCGCCCCGGCGTGGGCGACGAGCGAGAAGGTCACCACGTCGACGCCCCACGGGCCGGGCTCCTCGGCCCGAGCGACGTCGACCACGAGACTCGCGCCGCCCATGGCCAGCCCGCGCAGCTCGTCGGTCACGGCGGTCGCGAGCTCGGCCGCGGCGCGCTCGCGCGAGGCGGTGATCGCGGTCCCGAGGCGCTCCAGCTCCGCGTCGAGCTCGTCACGGCGCGCGGTCGCGGCGTGGAGCCGCTCGCCGCCGTCGTCCAGGTCCAGGAGCCGCAGCCCGGCGTCGCTCGCCCAGGCGAGCACGTCGTCCACCGTCTCGCCGTAGCTGCGGGTCAGCGTGCCGAGCTCGGCGAGGCGCGCGTGCGCGGTCTCGAGGCCCGCGGGGTCGGCTGCGAGGTCCTCGACGTAGCCCGAGATCTCCGTCGCGACGTCGGCGAGCACGTAGCCCACCTCCGCGAGCCGCTCGGCGAGCCGGGCGAGCACGGGGTCCGTGTCCGCCACCGCCTCGAGCGCGCGTCGCGCCCGGTCGACCGACACGACCGCGTTCTCCTGCGGCTCCACGGCCTCGTCGCCGGCCACGGCCTCGTGCGCGAGCTGCGCCGCGACCCGCAGCTCCTCGACGTTGCCCAGGCGCGCGACGAGCGCCGTGAGCTCGACGTCCTCGCCCGGCTGGGGGGCCACCCGCTCGACCTCCGCGAGGCCGAGGCGCAGCAGCTCGGCCTCCCGGGCGCGCTCGCCCGCGCGCGTCTCGATGTCCTCGATCTCCGCCTGCAGCGCCGACCGCTCGGTCCACGCGTCGCGGTACGCGGTCAGCAGCTCGGCGTGCGGTGGACCGGCGAACGCGTCCAGCGCGCTGCGCTGCCGGCTCGCGGTCCGCAGCCGGAGCTGGTCGGACTGGCCGTGGACCGTCACGAGGTCGTCGGCGATCTCCGCGAGCACGCCCTGCGGGACGCTGCGGCCACCGAGGTGCGCGCGCGACCGCCCCTCCGCCGCGACGGTGCGCAGGATGACGACCGTGCCGTCGTCGTCCACCTGGCCACCCGCGTCGTCGACCCGCTGCGCGACCGCCGGACGGTCCGTGACGCGCACGCGCCCCTCGACCACGGCGCTCGCCGCGCCCGGGCGCACCGTCGCCGGGTCCGCCTTGCCGCCCATGAGCAGGCCGAGCCCGGTGAGCACCATGGTCTTGCCCGCGCCCGTCTCGCCCGTGATCACGGTCAGGCCCGCCCCGACCGGGACGCGGGCCGACCGGATGACGCCGAGGTTCTCGATCGCGATCTCCTCGAGCACGCTCACTCCTCCTCGTCCGTGACGACCGGCTCCCCCGGTTCCCTGCCCGCGGCCGCGGCCGCGCGCTCCGCCGTCGTCCCCGCCGTCGCGGCGACGCTCGCCGCCCGCTCGCGCCACCCGACGACGGGGAGCGAGAACTTGGACACCAGCCGGTCCGTGAACGGCGCCGTGCTGAGGCGCGCGAGGCGCAGGGGCGTGTCCGAGCGCCGCACCTCGACCCGCGAGCCGTTGGGCAGGTCGATGCGCCGGCGGCCGTCGCACGTGAGCACGCCCGACGACGCCGAGTCCGGCAGCACGTCGACCGTGATCGTCGAGCGCGGGCCGACCACGAGCGGTCGCGCGAAGAGCGCGTGGGCCGCGAGCGGCACGACGAGCACCGCGTCCACGTCCGGCCACATCACCGGCCCGCCCGCGGAGAACGCGTGCGCCGTCGAGCCGGTCGCGGTCGCCGTCACGACGCCGTCGCACCCGAACGACGACAACGGGCGACCGTCGACGCCGAGGACGACCTCGATCATGCGCTCGCGCTGCGCCTTCTCGACCGTCGCCTCGTTGAGCGCCCACCCCACGAGCGGCTCCGGCTCGCCCGGGAGGAAGGCGCGGACCTCGACGATCGTGCGCTCCTCGACCGTGTAGTCGTACGCCGCCAGCCGCCCCACGGCGGCGCGCAGGTCCTCGCGCTCGCTCTCGGCGAGGAACCCCACGTGCCCGAGGTTGACGCCGAGCAGCGGCACCCCGGTCCCGTGCGTGAGCTCGGCGGCGCGCAGGATCGTGCCGTCGCCGCCGAGGACCATGACGACCTCGGACTCCGCGACGCCCTCGCGCGCCCGCGTGCGCGCCATGTGGTCGCCGAACTTCTCCGCGAGGTCGTCGTCGTGCAGCGTCACGGTGAACCCGGCGCGCTCGAGCTCGGTCACCGCCTCGTGCAGCGCGACGACCGCCTCGGGGCGGCCGCCGTGGGTCACGATCAGCACGCGTCGCGTCACGGTGCTCCTCCTGTCAGGGGTCGGTCGGGCGTCGTAGCGTCGGGCGTCGGACCCGGTCCGGCCGCCCGGGCGACGAGGACGACGGGCGGCAGGCCGCCGTCGGGCGCGGGCCGCCACGCCACCGCCGCGGCAGCGGCGTCCTCCAGCGCGGAGTCCTCGAGCGCGGCGTCGTCGGCGCGGCCGGGGTCGCCGGCCCGCAGCCACCAGAAGTACTCGCGGTTGCCGCTCGGCCCGGGCAGCGGGCTCGGCACGACGGCGAGCGGGCGCAGCCCGACGACCGCCGCGTGCCCCGCGACCGCGGCGACGACCTCGGCGTGGAGCGCGGGGTCGCGCACGACGCCGCCGCTCCCGAGGCGTTCCCGGCCGACCTCGAACTGCGGCTTCACGAGCAGAAGCAGGTCGGAGCCCGGGCCCACCACCCCCGCGACGGCGGGCAGCACCATCGCGAGCGAGATGAACGACAGGTCGCCGACGACGAGGTCGGGCACGGCCCCGACGTGCTCGGGAACCAGGTCGCGCACGTTGAGCCCCTCGTGCACCCGGACCCGAGGGTCGGCGCGCAGGGCCGGCACGAGCTGGTCGTGCCCGACGTCCACCGCCACGACCTCGCGCGCGCCCCGGCGCAGCAGGACGTCGGTGAAGCCCCCGGTCGACGCCCCCAGGTCGAGGCACCGCGCGCCGTCGACGGCGGGCGGCCGCGGCGGCGCGCCCGCGGGATCGAGCGCGTCCAGGGCGTCGAGCACCCCGGCGAGCTTGAACGCGGCGCGCGAGGCGTAGCCGGGGTCCGCCGGGTCGGGCGTCACCGCGAGCAGGTCGTCCGGCCCGACGGCGGTCGACGGCTTGGTCACGACCGTCCCGCCGCGCGTCACCCGGCCCGCGGCCACGAGCTCGGCGGCCTGGCGGCGCGACCGCGCGAGCCCGCGCCGGACGAGCTCGCCGTCGAGGCGGGCACCGGTGCGCTCGGCCACGCTCAGTCCTCCGTGCGGGCGAGCTCGGCGACCAGCGCGTCGTGCACGGCCTCCAGCACCCCCACGTGGTCGGCGGTGGTGAGCCCCTCCAGCCCGTCGAGCCGTCCGAGCGCGGTGTCGAGCGGACTGACGACCGACGACGGCTCCTCACCGTCTCGGCCGGCCGCCGGGCTCGCCGGTCGTCCGCCGGGAGGCGGTCCGGGAACCGGACGCAGCGGACCGTCCGTCATGTCCTGCCTCCTGTCTGCTGGGCTGCGCGAACGTCGCCCGGGCGATGTCCGGGCATCCCAGACCACGCTACCGGTTGCGTCCCACGGACGGGCACGACCATCTGCCTGCGCAGGGCGGCGCGTCGCGCCGCTCGCCCGTCGGGCTCAGTGCGTCCCGACGGGCAGCTCGGGGACCGTCGCCGGGTCCACGGGGAGCCCCGCGTCGGCCGACGCCCACGCCGCGGCGGCCGCCGCCCGGACGGTGTCCACCGTCGCGGTGCCCCGCACGTCCAGGCGCAGCGCGCCGTCGTCGACCCGCGCCGCGCTGTCGCCGCACGACCACCAGCCGGCCTCGGTGCGCACGGGCACCGGGTGCGGCTCGAGGAGGCTGCGCAGGTCCGCGCCCACGTAGTGCGGGCGCAGGTGCGGCTCCGCCAGGATCGCGTCCCGCGCCGTGCTCACCCCGGTCAGGACGTGCAGACCGGGATAGCCGCCCGCGCGGGCGCCGGCGAGGTCCGTGTCGAGCCGGTCCCCGACGACGAGCGGCGCCTCGGAGCCCGCGCGCTCGATCGCGAGCCGGTACATGGTCGGCGACGGCTTGCCCGCGCTGTCGGGCTCCACGCCCGTCGCGGCGCGCACGGCACCGACCAGCGACCCGTTGCCCGGCGCGAACCCGCGCGCGGTCGGCAGCGACAGGTCGAGGTTGCTCGCGACGTGCCACGCGCCCCGCTGGACGGCGTACGCCGCCTCGGCGAGCTGTGCCCAGCCGAGCTCCGGCGCGAAGCCCTGCGCCACGGCGTCGGGATCGTCGTCCGCGCTCTCCACGAGCACGAACCCGGCGTCGTGGACCGCCGTCACCAGACCCGCCCCACCGACCACGAGGACGCGCGCGCCCGGCTCGAGCCGGGTCCGCAGCAGCGCGGCGGCCGCCTGCGCGGCAGTCATGACCTCGTCCGCCGAGGTGGGGATGTCGAGGCCCGTGAGCTGCTCGGCCACCGAACCGGGCTCGCGCGACGCGTTGTTCGTGACGAACACGAGACGCATGCCACGGGCGCGCGCCGTCGTCAGACCCTCCGACGCGTGCTCGATCGGCTCGTGCCCGCGGTACGCGACGCCGTCGAGGTCGACGAGCGCGAGGTCGTACCGGTCGGCGAGCGCGACGTCGCTCCCGAGCAGCCCGGCGCTCACCGGTCGGCCCCGTCCGACGGCGCGGCACCCTCCGTCGTGTCCGGAGCCTCGTCCGGCGTGTCGCCCTGCGGGCCCTCGGGCGCGCCCTCGTCGGACTGCTCGACCGCACCGTCGGTGCTCGTCGGTCGCGACGCGCCGGAAGCCTCGTCCTCGGACTGCTCGGGCTCCTCGATCTCGTCCGTCAGGTCGTAGACCACGACGTCGTCGTCCTCCTCGCCCAGCGCCGCAGCAAGCAGGCTCGCGTCGATGCCCGCGAGGATCTGCGCGGCCTCCTCGGTCCGGCCGGCGACCTCGAGAACCGACGCCCGCGCCTGCAGGACGCGCGCGCCCAGCTCGCCGCGCGCCCCGACCGCGGGCACCTGCTCGAGCGCCGCGAGGGCGGCGTCGAGCTCGCCGAGGTCGACGCGCGCGCCGCTCACGACGATCGCGAGCTCCGTGCGCCCGACGTCGTCGAGGGTCGCGGCCTCCTCCGACGCCGCGAGGGCGAGCGCGCGCTCCGGCCGTCCGAGCCCTCGCTCGCAGTCGGCCATGATCGGCAGGTGCTCCGACGACCCGTTGAGGCGTCGCACGGTGCGCAGCTCGCGGAGCGCCTCGGCGTACCGGCCGGTCGCGTAGGCCGTCAGACCCGCCGCCTCGCGCGCGACGTCGACGCGGCCCGCACGCCGCACCGCGGCCTGCGCGTGCTCGTAGGCGAGCTCCGGGTCGGAGTCGATGAGCCGCCCGGCCATGACCAGGTGACGTCCGACGACCTCCGCGGTCTCCTTGCTCAACGTCCGTAGGCGACCGCGCGCCGCGCGGTCGAGCTGCGAGATCTGCACCTCGTCGGGGATCTCCGGCCCCGCGGGGTGACGCGGCTCGGGACGGCGGTCGAAGCCCTCACGATCCCGGCCGGCCCCGGCACGGGGTGCGTGCCCGCGGCGGTCGCCACCTCGGCGGTCGTCACGCGCGCCTGCACCGTCGCGACGACGCTCGGACGAGTCCCGGTCGTACCGCCCCCGGTCCCCCTCACCCGCACGAGCGGGTCGCTGGTACCCGTCGCCGCGCGCACCGGACGTGCCGCGCCCGTCACGAGCGGGCGAACGGTCGTCGCGGCGCCCGGGACGGTCGCCGGCCCGACGGTCGCGGTCCGTGCCCCCGTACCCCCGGTCGGGTCGGCCCCCCTCCGCGCGGCCGCGCGTGCCGTCGGGCTTCCCTCGGTAGCCGCCGTCCTGCCGTCCGCGCGAGTCACCCGACCCGCGACGGGCGTCGTCGCCACCGCCACGACGACGGTCGCGGCCGCCGGGGGCAGCGCCGCCGCCGGGTCGTCCGGGCCCCGCCCCGCGCGCGTCACGGGAGGAACCCTGTCGCCCGTCACGGTCGCGTCGACCACCACGGTCGTCGCCCGACGACGGGCGCTCCGACTCGGGATCGTGGGAGGTGTCGTTCACGGGGTTACCTCTCGTTCTGGAGTTTGCGCAGGCCATCTTCCCACGTCGGCCCCGCCGTGACACGTGACGGAGGGGCCCGGGGAGTCCTGCGGCGCGACGTCGGCGCGGGCCCGCCCGGACGGGGTGGCCAGCGCGAGGGTCCGGAAATGCCGAAGGCCCACCCCGTGTGGGGTGGGCCTTCGGTGAAGGGTTGTCCGGCGGCGTCCTACTCTCCCACCCCGTCTCCAGGGCAGTACCATCGGCGCTGAAGGGCTTAGCTTCCGGGTTCGGTATGGGACCGGGCGTTTCCCCTTCGCTGTGACCGCCGTAACTCTATGGAACCTTTGTCAACACTGGGCACCCCGTGGTGGGGTGTGGTGTTGGTGGTTCGGGAACCGCACAGTGGACGCGTAGCACAAGAGTGTTGGTGTTGAAGTTGTCGGCTGATTAGTACCGGTCAGCTGCACGGGTCTTTCGTCCCCGCTTCCACGTCCGGCCTATCGACCCAGTGTTCTG
>NZ_JBHJYJ010000025.1:0-4193 GCF_042269845.1 Cellulosimicrobium sp. NPDC055967
GCCGCCCTTCCCTCCGCTCGCTCCCCCCCCCCCCCCGCGCGGGGTGCGGCCCCCCCCCACCCGCCCGCGGGGGGGCGGCCGGGGGGGGCGCGCGGCCCCCCACGGCCGTCTGTACGGGGTGTGCGGTCAGCGGCCCTGGTTGGCGACCGCGGCGGCGGCCTCGGCGGCGGCCTCGGGGTCGAGGTAGCGGCCGCCCTTCGTGATCGGCTTGAGGTCCTCGTCGAGCTCGTAGAGCAGCGGGATGCCGGTCGGGATGTTGAGCGCGGCGATGTCCTCGTCGGAGATGCCGTCGAGGTGCTTGACGATGGCGCGCAGCGAGTTGCCGTGCGCCGCGACGAGGACGGTCTTGCCCGCCTTCAGGTCCGGGACGACCTCGCCGTCCCAGTACGGCAGGGCGCGCTCGAGCACGTCCTTGAGGCACTCGGTGCGCACGACGGGCGCGTCGGCGTAGCGCGGGTCCGCGTCCTGCGAGAACTCGGAGCCCAGCTCGATCGCGGGCGGCGGGACGTCGTACGAGCGGCGCCAGAGCATGAACTGCTCCTCGCCGAACTCCTCGAGCGTCTGCTTCTTGTTCTTGCCCTGCAGCGCGCCGTAGTGGCGCTCGTTGAGGCGCCACGACCGCTTCACGGGGATCCAGTGCCGGTCCGCGGCGTCGAGCGACAGGTTCGCCGTCGTGATGGCGCGGCGCAGGAGCGAGGTGTGCACGACGTCGGGCAGGACGCCGGCCTCCGTGAGGAGCTGACCGCCGCGCTTCGCCTCCTCGGTCCCCTTCTCCGACAGGGCGACGTCCACCCAGCCGGTGAACAGGTTCTTGGCGTTCCATTCGCTCTCGCCGTGGCGGAGCAGCACGAGGGTGTAGGTCATGGGTTCCATCCTGCCGCACGGCCCGGCGCGCGGGCACCCGCGTCCCACGTGGTGGTGACCGTCGCCGTCGGGCGTGGGACGAAGGTCCGGGAATCCGGCGGGCGGCGCGCACGTTGCCCCCGACATGCCGATCGACGGAGAGTACGCCCCCAGCCCGAGCGCCTGGTCCCGCAAGCAGGCCGAGTCCTACGAGTCGTCCGGCGGGACGCGCAGCACGACCCTGAACGGGATGCCGGTGGTCGTGCTCACGACCCTCGGGCGCCGCAGCGGGAAGGTCCGCAAGACGCCGCTCATGCGGGTCGAGCACGACGGCGTGTACGCGGTCGTCGCGTCGCTGGGCGGCGCCCCGAAGCACCCTGTCTGGTACTACAACGTCCTCGCGCACCCGCAGGTCGAGCTCCAGGACGAGGCCGAGCGCCACGACTACGTCGCGCGCGAGGTGCACGGCGAGGAGAAGGCGGTGTGGTGGGAGCGTGCCGTCGCCGCCTACCCGCCGTACGCGGACTACCAGGAGAAGACGTCGCGCGAGATCCCCGTCCTGGTCCTGGAGCGCGTCGCGCCGGACGCCTGACCGGCGCCGCCCGGCACCGGCGACGTCATCGCGCCGCGCGGACCTTGCGCGCCTGCGCGTAGACGTCGAGCATGCGCAGCGCGGCGGTGTCCCAGCCGAACCGCTCGCCGGCGCGCCGGGCGCCGTCGCCGAGGGTGGCGAGGCGCTGGTCGTCGGCGAGCAGGTCGCCGAGCACGCGCGCCCACGTCTCGGGGTCGTGGCCGGGGACGAGGACGCCGGAGACCTGGTCCTCCACGACCGTCAGCAGGCCGCCGACGGCGGCGGCCACCACCGGCGTCCCGCTCGCCTGCGCCTCGGCCGCGACGAGCCCGAACGACTCGTTGTGCGACGGCACGGCGACGACGTCGGCCGCGCGGTACCAGCGCACGAGCTCGTCGCGCGAGACCGGTGGGCGCACGACGAGCCGGTCGCTCACCCCGAGCTGGTAGGCGAGCGCCTCGAGCTCGCGGACCGCCGTCGGGCGCCCGCTCGGGCCGCCCAGCACGACGAGCGTCGGCACGGGCTCCCCGCGCTCGGCGAGGACGCCGAGCGCCCGGACGAGGACGTCCGGACCCTTGAGCGGCTGCACGCGCCCCGCGAAGAGGACGAGGCCGCCGTCCGTGGGGAGGCCCAGCCCGGCGCGCAGCGCGCGGCGCCGACCCCGCCGCGCCGCCCCGTCGCCGGGCGAGGCGCCCGCGCCGGGGTCCGGGGAGAACAGGTCGAGGTCGACGCCCGGCGGCACGACGTGCACGCGCGCGGGGTCGGCCGCGTAGTCGCGCACGAGGTCGTCCGCCTCGGCGTCGGTGCTCGCGACGAGCGCGTCCGCCTCGGCGACGACCTGCTCCTCCCCGATGATCCGGCCCAGGGGCTCGGGCGCGTCGCCCGGGGCGAGCGCGGCGTTCTTCACGCGCGCCAGCGTGTGCATGGTGTGCACGAGCGGGACGTCCCAGCGGTCGGCCGCGAGCCAGCCCACCTGGCCCGAGAGCCAGTAGTGGGTGTGGACGACGTCGTACCAGCCCTCGTGGTGCCGCGCCTCCGCGCGCAGCACCCCCGCCGTGAAGGCGCAGAGCTGGCCGGGCAGGTCGTTCTTGTCGAGCCCCTCGAAAGGACCGGCGACGACGTGGCGCACCGTCACGCCGTCGGACACCTCGACCTTGCGGGGCTGGCTCGACGCCGTGGCGCGCGTGAAGATCTCGACCTGCGTGCCGCGGCGGGCGAGCGCGTGCGCGAGCTCGGTGACGTACACGTTCATGCCGCCCGCGTCGCCGGTGCCCGGCTGGTCGAGGGGCGACGTGTGCACCGAGAGCATCGCGACCCGCAGCGGGGTCGCCGGGTCCGGGGAGACGCCGTCGGGCAGCTCGAGCGCGGTCACGGCGGGTCAGGCCTCCACGACGCACGCCGGGGCCGGCAGCGCGAGCACGTCGAGCACCTGGGCGGCACCGTCCGAGCGGCGCACGCGCAGGAGCGCGAGGTTCGACGTCGGCTCCTCCCCCGCGGGGGCGTCCGGGCGCTCGATCAGCGGGTCGTCGTTCTGGTTCGCGACGACGACGAGGTCGTGCAGCGGATCGTCAGGGGCTCCGGAACCGTCGAGCACGGCGAAGTGGCGGGGCCAGGCGCCGCCCACCGGGGAGTCCGCGAGGTGGCGCAGCGTGGGGACGCCGCCCTCGGTCGCCTGCTCGACCGCGTGCACGGCGAGCACGTCGGCGCCGCGCACCGCGACGAGGACGCGTGAGCCGTCCGCCGAGACCGCGACGTGCGAGGGGTAGTTCCCGCCGCCCGCGGGCGGCGCGGCGTGCGTGACGTCGTGCCGGGCGACGACGTCGTACGTGCGCACCCCGTCCGGACCGTCGACGGGCGCGAGGACGAACAGGGCCGGGTCGAGCTCGCCGACCACGACGAGGTGGCCCGACCGGAGCGCGGCGAGGTGGCGCGGGCCGGTGCCCGGCGGGAACGTCGCGACGACGCGCGGGGCCGAGCCGTCCGGAGCCGCGGGGTCGTGCCGGCGCAGCTCGTCGGTGCCCAGGTCGACGACGAGGACGTCGCCGCTGCCGTCGTCGGCGGCGCCGAGGTGGGCGAGCGGGGCGACGAAGTGGGCGTGCGGCCCCTCCTGGCGGTCGGCGACCGGCCCCGTGCCCGCGTGCCCCTGACGGCGCACGGCGAGGTCGGCCCCGGCACCCGGCGCCGCGGCGAGCGAGCCGTCCGCCGCCTTCTCCACCGCTGTGAGGAGACCGTCGCCGTAGTTCGCGACGAGCACGTCGCCGCTCACGGCCACGTGGCACGGGTACGTCCCGCCCGTGGCGACAGGCCCGCCCCGGGGTGCGAGGCCGCCGTCGGGCGCGACGGCGAACGCCGACACCGAGCCCGGCTCCGTCTCCCCCACCGCGTACAGGGTGTCGCCGTCCAGGGCGAGGAACGACGGCGACGGCGTCTCGGCCACCAGCACCCCGCCCACGAACGACCCCGTCCCGGCCACCGCGTCGGCGTCGAGCCCGACGCGCCACACGCCTTCCGCGCCGCCGTTCGCCGGGTGCGGGTAGGTGCCGATCCAGAGGGCGCGGGTCGCGGAGGTCATGACCCGAGCCTAGTTCTCCGGACGGGTGCCTCCGGCCCCGGGCGGACGCTGCTGCCCGACCGAAGGGGACCCGAGAAGGGCGCCCGGCCGCCCGGGGGCGGCGGCGCGGCGCCCCCGGGGCGGGGCGGCGGGGGGGGCGGGCGGCGCGGCGCCCGCCCCCAGGGTCGGCAGGGGGGGGCGGCCCCGGGGGGGGACCCGGGTGACCGG
>NZ_JBHJYJ010000025.1:4203-27362 GCF_042269845.1 Cellulosimicrobium sp. NPDC055967
CGGGCTGGTCGCGCGGCGTGTTCCTCGACCTCGCGGTCGCGTACTCGAGCGCCGCGGGCGTGCAGAGGACCCGCGGTGCGCGCACCCCGGCCCGGGCGCGGGACGCCGTCGGGCGCGGGGCGCCCGGCGGCGGGGGGGCGCGGGCGGGCCGCCCCGGGCTCGGTGCGGCGTGGCGTCAGTGCGCCGCGTCGTACGCCGTCTGGATCTCCTGGGAGATGCGGCCGCGGTCGTTGACCGTGTAGCCGTTGGCGCGTGCCCACTCGCGGACCTCCGTCGCGCGGGCCGATCCGGCGGAGCGGCTGCTGCGGCGCGCGGGGCGGGCCGTGCTCGTGCGGGACGAGACCTTGCGCGCGTTACCGACCCACGACGCGAAGGCGTCGCGCAGCTCCTGCGCATTCTTGGTGCTGAGGTCGATCTCGTAGGAGACGCCGTCGAGTGCGAACGTGACGGTCTCGTCGGCCGCGCCCCCGTCGAGATCGTCGACGAGAATTACCTGGACTTTCTGGGCCACTGTGGTTACCTCACGCTTCACAGGAATGATTGTCCTCGTCAGGATGCCATCGAAAAGTCGGGACCGTCAATTGGCCACGCCGTTGTCCGGCGCGCGTCGCCCCGGCACGGCGCCCACCATTCCTGGACGCGGGTACAGCATTTTCTCGCTCTTTGCGCGCGGCGCCGGGCGGGAATCAGGAGTCGCGCGAGGCCGTGGCATTCCCGTCGGCGGCCGACTCCTGTTCCGCGTCGAGGCGCGCGAGCGCGGCGCGCTCGTTGCGGTCGGCGCGCACGATCGCGCGCATCGCGACGTAGAAGAGCACGCCGACGCCGATCGAGGGGATCAGCGCCGCGACGGTGGGCCAGATGTCCATGCTGTCGATCCTTGGTCTCGGCCGCGCTACTGCGCGGGCTTCACGAGCGGGAAGAGGATGGTCTCGCGGATGCCGAGGCCGGTGAGCGCCATGAGCAGCCGGTCGATGCCCAGGCCCATGCCGCCCGACGGGGGCATCGCGTACTCCATCGCGGTGAGGAAGTCCTCGTCGATGCGCATGGCCTCCTCGTCGCCGGCGGCCGCGAGCAGCGCCTGCGCCTCGAAGCGCTGACGCTGGACCACCGGGTCCACCAGCTCGGAGTACGCCGTCGCGAGCTCCACGCCGCGCACGTAGAGGTCCCACTTCTCGACCTGGCCGCGCACCGCGCGGTGGTCGCGCGTGAGCGGGGAGGTCTCGACGGGGAAGTCGCGCACGAACGTCGGCGCGACGAGGTGGTCGCCCACCAGGTGCTCCCACAGTCCCTCGACGAGCTTGCCGTGGTTGACGTTCTTCGGGTCGAAGGTGAGCTCGAACTTGTCGGCGTACGTCAGCAGCGACTCGACCGGCGTCTCGGGCGTGATCGCCTCGCCCAGCGCGTCCGAGAGCGAGTCGTACATCTTCAGCTGCGTCCATTCGCCGCCGAGGTCGTATTCCGTGCCGTCGGCGAGCGTGACCAGGGTCTTCCCGAGCGCGTCCTGCGCGGCCCGCTGCACGAGGTTCTGGGTAAGCACCGCCATCGTGTCGTAGTCGCCGTAGGCCTCGTACGCCTCGAGCATCGCGAATTCCGGCGAGTGCGTGGAGTCCACTCCCTCGTTGCGGAAGTTGCGGTTGATCTCGAACACCTTCTCGACGCCGCCGACGGCCGCGCGCTTGAGGAACAGCTCGGGCGCGATACGCAGGAACAGGTCGATGTCGAACGCATTCATGTGCGTCTCGAACTGGCGCGCGGCCGCGCCTTCCGGACGCGTCTGGAGCATCGGCGTCTCGACCTCGACGAAACCTCGCTCCCAGAAGTTCTCGCGGATCGAGCGCACGACGGCGGCGCGCAGGCGCACCGTGTCCCGGGCGGCCGGGCGCGCGATGAGGTCCACGTAGCGCTGGCGCACGCGCGCCTCCTCCGAGAGCTCCTTGTGGAGCACGGGAAGCGGTCGCAACGCCTTCGCGGCGATCTGCCACGCGTCCGCGAAGACGCTCAGCTCGCCACGGCGCGAGCTGATGACGCGGCCGTGCGCGAAGAGGTGGTCGCCCAGGTCGACGTCCGCCTTGAACGACGCGAGCGACTCCTCGCCCACGACGGCCTGGCTGAGCATGACCTGCAGGCGGTTGCCCTCGCCGTCCTGGAGCGTGGCGAAGCAGAGCTTGCCGGTGTTGCGCAGGAACACGACGCGGCCGGCCACGCCGACCTCGTCCTGCGTCTCCTCGCCGGTCTCCAGGTGCGCGTACGCGGCCCGGACGTCGGCGATCGTGGTCGTGCGCGGGACGGAGACGGGGTACGGCTCGTCGCCGCGCGCGAGGATCCGCTCGCGCTTCTCGCGGCGGACCTGTATCTGCTCCGGCACGTCGTCGACGTGCTCCTCGGGCTCGCGCACGTCAGGAGAGGGGGTTCCGGCGGGGGAGGTCACCCGAGGATTCTACCGACGCTCGCGCGCCGTCGAGGTAGAGGCGTGGTACCGCGAGGTAGAGGAGTGGTCATGACCAGGGCTCTACCTCGCGCTACCAGTGCTCTACCTCGCGGAACCGGGCTCTACCTCGGCGGGAGGGCGGGCAGGAGGTCGAGGGCGAGGTCGAGGATCGGGGCCGAGTGGGTGAGCGCGCCGACCGAGAGGTAGTCGACGCCCGTGCCCGCGACCTCGCGCGCGCGGTCGAGCGTGAGGTTGCCCGTCGCCTCGAGCGCGACCTTCGCCGGGACGCCGTCGCTCCCCTCGCGCGCCCGGACGGCAGCGACCGTCTCGGCGAGGACCGGGGTCGGCATGTTGTCGAGCAGCAGGAAGTCCGCGCCCGCAGAGACGGCCTCGAGCGCCTGGGCCGTCGTGTCGGCCTCGACCTGGACGAGCACGTCCGGGAACGTGCGGCGGATCGCGTCGATCGCGGCGCTCACCGACCCGGCGGCCACCACGTGGTTGTCCTTGACCATCGCGACGTCGTAGAGCCCCATGCGCTTGTTCGTCCCGCCCCCGGCGCGCACGGCGTACTTCTCGAGCGCGCGCAGGCCGGGCGTCGTCTTGCGCGTGTCCAGCACCTGCGCGCCCGTGCCGGCGAGCTCGCGCACCCACGCGCGCGTCGCCGTCGCGACGCCCGAGGCGCGGCTCGCGAGGTTGAGCAGCGTGCGCTCGGCGGTGAGGAGGACCTGGACCGGTCCCGTGAGCGCGGCGAGCACGCGGCCGTGGCCCACGGCCTCGCCGTCGGACGCGACGAACGTCACCTCGACGCGCGGGAGACCGAACCGCTCCGCGACCTGCCGCGTCACCTCCTCCACGACGACGAGCCCCGCCACGACCCCGTCCTCGCGCGCCACGAGGTGCGCGGTCCCGGTGGCCGACGGCGGCACGGTCGCCTGCGTCGTGACGTCGCGCCCGGGCGCGACGCCCAGGTCCTCGTCGAGCGCCCGCGCGACGGTCTCGGCGATCCAGGCGGGGTCGAGCCCCGGCTCGACGCGTGTCGGGACGGGCGGCGCTCCGTCGTCGGACGGAAGGGCGGGCACGGGCTCGGCAGGGCTGCTCACGGGCCCCACCGTAGTCGCCCGCGCGAGCGCCGAGCACGACCCTGCGCGCCGTCGAGAACGAGGTTGCTGTCGTTGTCCGGCGGATGACGACAGCAACCTCGTGCTCGGCGGCGGACCGGTCAGCGGACGCGCAGCGTCCCGTCGGCGTCGAGGGAGACGAGGATGCGGCGCTCCCATGCCGGGTCCGTGTCCGGGAAGTCGGTGCGGAAGTGGCCGCCGCGGCTCTCGGTGCGCAGCGCCGCCGCCGCGGTGAGGGCGGTCGCGACCTGGTGCACGTTCGTCGTCTCCCACTCCGCGGCCTGCGGCCGCGCGACGACGTCGCTCGCCTCGTGCGCGTCCGTGCGGACCGCGGCGAGCCGGGCCGCGGCGGCGGCGAGGCCGTCGCCGTCGCGGATCACGCCGGGACCGGCCGAGGCGATCGCCTGGATGCGCGAGCGCGCCGCGGCCGCGACGAGCGCCGACGGTCCGGGGCGCCCGACGGGCTCGACCTGCTCGAGCTCGCCCGCCGCGACGCGCTCGGTGATCTGGCGCGCCGCGCGGTGCGCGAAGACGAGCCCCTCGAGCAGCGAGTTGGACGCGAGCCGGTTGGCGCCGTGCACGCCGGTGCACGCGACCTCGCCGATCGCGTACAGCCCGTCGACGGTCGACCGCCCGTGCAGGTCCGTCACGACCCCACCCGAGTGGTAGTGCTGAGCGGGTGCCACGGGGACCGGCTCCTCGGTCCAGTCGAGACCGTTCTCCGCGAGCCGCTCCGTGATCGTGGGGAAGCGCGAGCGCAGGAAGTCGGCGCCGAGGTGGCGCGCGTCGAGCAGCACGTGGTCCGACCCCGTCGCGGCCATCTGCCGCACGATCGCGTGCGCGACGACGTCGCGCGGCGCGAGCTCCGCCATGGGGTGCTGCGCGGGCATGAACCGGTGGCCGTCGGTGTCGAGCAGGATCGCGCCCTCGCCGCGCACGGCCTCGGAGATGAGCGGGAGCTGGCCCTTCGCGCCGAGCCCGAGCCAGAGGACGGTCGGGTGGAACTGGACGAACTCGAGGTCGCCGAGCGTCGCACCCGCGCGCAGCGCCGCGGCGATGCCGTCGCCCGTCGCCTGCGGCGGGTTGGTCGAGGAGCGGAACACCTGCCCCACTCCCCCGGTCGCGAGCACGACCGCGCGCGCCAGCACCGCCCCGACGCCGTCGCGCGTGCCCTCGCCGCGCACGTGGAGCGTGACCCCGCACGCGCGCGGGTCACGGTCGTCCGGCCCGCCAGCAGCTGACGGTCCCGTGAGGACGTCTAGCACGAGCGCGTTCTCGATGACCTCGATGCCCGGGTCGGCGCGGACCGCCTCGAGCTGCGCGACGAGCGCGCGCGAGATCTCGGCCCCGGTCGCGTCGCCGCCCGCGTGCGCGATGCGGTCCGCGTGGTGGCCGCCCTCGCGCGTCAGCGCGATGTCGCCGTTCTCGGCCAGGTCGAAGTTCGCGCCGCGCGCGACGAGCTCGCGCACGCGCGCCGGGCCCTCGGTGACGAGCACCTCCACGGCGGCCGGGTCGCACACGCCGCCGCCCGCGACGAGCGTGTCCGCGAGGTGCGCCTCGGGCGAGTCCTCGGGGTCGAGCGCCGCGGCGATGCCACCCTGCGCCCACACCGTCGAGCCCGACGACAGCTCGCCCTTCGTCACGAGCAGGACGCGCGGCACGCGCGTGCGCAGCTCGAGCGCCGCGGTGAGGCCCGCGATGCCGGAGCCCACGACGACGACGTCCGTCGTCGTCGTCCAGCCCGGTGCCGGGGCGGCGAGGGTCCGGGCGAGCGCCCGGACGCGCACGGGCGCCGGGGACCCCTCGCGTCCGCTCACGCGGGGCGCACCACGGGCGCGTCGCCGCCGGCTGCGCCCGCGCCGCCCCCGCCGCGGAACGGGGCGAACGGCAGGCCGCTCGCCTCGAGGCCGTGACCGGCGGGCACGAGGCCCGGCTCGTCCGAGAGCTCGACGATCCGGTTCTGCTCGTCCACGAAGACGACGTTCGGCAGGTAGGTGCGCGCGTCGGCGTCGTCGAGCATGCCGTAGGCGATGAGGATGACGACGTCGCCCGGCTTCACGAGGTGCGCGGCGGCGCCGTTGATGCACACCTGCCCGGCGCCGCGCTCACCCGGGATGACGTACGTCGTCAGCCGTGCGCCGTTGGTGACGTCCACGACGTCGACCTGCTGGCCGGGGTAGAGGTCTGCGGCGTCGAGCAGGTCGGCGTCCACGGTGATCGAGCCGACGTAGTGCAGGTCGGCCTGCGTCACCGTCGCGCGGTGGATCTTGCCGATCATCATGGGGCGCTGCAGGGACGCCGGACGACGGTGCGGGCTCGGCGGGGTCGGCGCGGTCACGCGGTACCTCCAGGTGCGGGGGCACGGCCGGCGGGGTCGGCGGCCCGGGTCGCGGGCGGCGCGATCTCGACGGCCGCGTTGTCGATGAGACGGGTGGTGCCCACGCGTGCCGCGACCAGGAGGAGCCCGGGGCCGACGGCGCCGGGCGCCAGGTCCTCCACGGTAGCGGGATCGACGAGCACCACGTAATCCAGGTCAACGCCGTCGGCGGCGTCCAGGATTCCCCGCGCGGCGGCGAGGACGCTCCCGGCGTCGGCGCCCGCGGCGGCGGCGTCCCGACCGGCCTGCAGCGCGCGGCTCAGCGCGAGCGCCTCGTCCCGCTCGGCGGGCGACAGGTAGGCGTTGCGCGAGGAGCGCGCGAGGCCGTCCGCCTCGCGCACGGTGGGCACCGCGAGGATCTCCACGTCGAGGTCCAGGTCGGCGACCAGGCGCCGCACCGCGAGGAGCTGCTGCGCGTCCTTGGCACCGAACACCGCGACGTCGGGCCGCACGAGGTGGAGCAGCTTGAGCACGACCGTGAGCACGCCGTCGAAGTGCCCGGGCCGGGACGCGCCCTCCAGCACGGTCCCGATCCGGCCCGACGTCACGCGGACGATCGGGCCCGTCCCGCCCGTCGACGGCCCGAGGTCCGGGTACAGCTCCTCGACGGCGGGGGCGAACACCACGTCCACGGCGACGTCGGCACCGGCGGCCGTGAGGAGCGCGACGTCCGCCGCGACGTCGCGCGGGTAGCGCTCGAAGTCCTCGCCCGGGCCGAACTGGAGCGGGTTGACGAAGTCGGTGACCACGACCTGGCCGTGCGGCCCGACCTCGGCCCGCGCCCGGCGCACGAGCTCGAGGTGCCCGGCGTGCAGCGCGCCCATCGTCATGACGACGGCGCGGCGCGCGCCCGGGTGCCCGGCGGACCAGGCGTCGAGCGTCGCGCGGAGGTCGGCGCGGGTCGCGACGACGCGCGGGGTCGCGGTCAAGACGTCGGCCGGGGCGGCCGCGGCGTCCGGGTGGGGGGTGCTGGTCATGCCGTTCCTTCGTCGTCGTGCGGGGCGCCCGCCGGGTCGGAGGGTGCGGCGGGCTCGTCGGGGTCCGCGCGGAGCGCGTCGAGGAGCGCGCGGGCGGCCCCCTCGTCGAGGCGGCCGCCCGCGAGCGCCCGGTGGGTCGCGGCGCGGCTCAGTGCTCGGTACGACGGCGGCACGTCGGCCGCGTCGCTCGTCGCCGCGAGCGCGTCGAGGGCGGCCAGGTGCTCGCGGACGGTGCCGACGTCGCCGCGCACCACGGGACCGGTGAGGCCGAGGAGCGCGCCCGCGCCCGCGCCGGTCCCCGACTCGGCGCCCGCGTCGGCGCCGCGGGTCGCGCCGTCGAGCGCGGCGGCGAGCAGCGGCGCGAGCGCGCGGCCCGGCTGGTCGACGCCGGCGGCCTCGAGCGCCTGCGCCGCCTGCGCGACGAGCACGACGAGGTGGTTCGCGCCGTGCGCGAGGGCCGCGTGGTAGAGGCCGCGAGACTCCTCCGCCACGACGACGGGCTCCCCGCCGAGCTCGACGACGAGGGCCTGCCCGATCGGCAGCACGGGCCCCGGCGCGGTGACGGCGAACGTCGTGCCCTCGAGCCGCGCGAGGTCCAGCGACGTGCCCGTGAACGTCATGGCGGGGTGCAGCGCGAGCGGGATCGCGCCCGCGGCGCGGGCCGGGTCGAGCACGGCGGTCCCGTAGCGACCGGACGTGTGCACGACGATCTGTCCCGGTTGCCAGGCCCCCACGTCGGCGAGACCGCGGACGAGGTCGCCCAGGGCGTCGTCGGGCACGGCGAGGAGCACGAGCTCCGCGCGCTCCACGACCTGCGGGACCTCCAGCACCGGCACGCCGGGCAGGAGGGTCTCGATGCGCTCGCGCGACGCGTCGGACACGCCGCTCGCGCCGACGACCGCGTGGCCGGTGGCGCGCAGCGCGCTGCCGAGCACGGCGCCGACGCGGCCCGCGCCGACGACGCCCACGCCGAGGCGCCCGGGCCGCGAGCCCGTGGCGCTCACGGCTGCTCCCCGTCGCCGGCCCGCCGGTCGACGGCGGCCGTGCCGGGTGCCGCGCCGGGGTCGGGCGCGGAGGCGGGGACCAGGGGGACGTCGTCGCGACGCATCCACAGCTCCGGTCCGGCGTGCGCGCGGGCCTCGCGGGCGCGCTGGGCCTGGGTGTCGAGGAGCCGCGCGGCGTCGCCCGCGTCGAGGTGCCAGACCTTGGGCGAGACCGGGCCGGGCGTGGAGTGCACCGCGAACGTCGCGACGTCGAACCGGCGCTGCAGGGGGCCCTGCTCGAGCCCGAGCGACTGCGTGCGCTCGTGCGGCACGACGACGAGGCTGCGGAACACGCGCCCGCCGCGCAGCACGAGCGCGCGGTCGGTCACGGTGAAGCCGTTGCGCCGCCACGACACGAGGTCGAGCAGGCGCGCACGGCGCGGGGTCACGGTGAAGTGCTCGCCGGCGTCGAGGCCGGACAGGCCCTCGTCGAGGAGCGCGCGCGGGTCGGACGTGCCGAGGTCGGGCAGGACGAGCCACAGCGCGGCGAGCGCCTCGTCGCGCGTCCCGACGGGCAGGAGCACGCTCGTCGTGTCCGAGCCGTCGGAGCTCACGCCGTAGCCCGCCACGTTCACGTCGACCCGCCACCAGTCCGGCCCGCGCCAGAACGGGCCCTGCCGCAGCCGCACGGCCTGGACGCGGCCGGGCGGGATGGTCTGCGACCGGGTCTCCAGGAGGCCGTGCCGCAGGCGGATGCCGTCCGGCGAGATCGCCGAGCGGAAGCCGAACTCGCCCGAGAAACGGGAGAAGAGGAAGCCGCCGAACCCGAGGACCGCGGGCAGCGCGCTGAACAGCACCCCGATCTCGCGCGTGCCGATGACGACCCCGGCGATCCCCAGGACACCGAGGACGAGGCCGACCGTCGCGCCCGACCGCACGAGCGAGGCGACGAGCCGCCCCGGCCCGACCGCGGTGACCGGCTGCTCGGGCGCCTCGGGCGCGACCAGGAGCCCGTCGGCCGCCGGACCGGGTGCGGCCACCCCGGCGTCGGCCGTCGCGCCGGCCGGGCCACCGGCCGCCTGCTGTGTCCCGGTCGCGTCCGTCGCGGGGGCACCGGCCGGGCGCTCCCGCGCGACCCGCAGCCCCGCGGCGCGCGCGAGCAGGTCGTTGCGGAGCCGGTTGGCCTCCACCTCCTTGAGGAAGCCGAGCTTCACGCCGGAGTCCGCGCCCCCGGCGACCTCGAGCTTGAGCTCCGCGAGGCCGAAGAAGCGCGCGAGGAGCGGCTGCACGACGTCAACCGCCTGCAGACGGTCCAGCCGCGCCTTGCGCTGCTGCCGGAACAGCACGCCCGTGCGCAGGTGGACGGACTCGTCGTCGACCGCGTAGCTCGTCATGCGCCACGCCAGCGCCGAGTACCCCAGGCCCACCAGCCCGACCGCGAGGATGCCGAGCAGGATCATCCACCAGCGGTTCCCCTCGAGGAGGTTCTCCCCCTCGGGCAGCCCGTTGAGCGTCTGCTGCCCGACGACGACGAGCAGCACCGCGATGACCGTCCAGCCGCGCACGAGCGGGGTGACCGGGTGCACCCGGTGCCACACGAGGTCGTCGGTGGCCGGTGCTTCGCTCACAGGCCCGCCAGCCTCGCCTCGCCGCGCGACGCGAGGCGGTCGCGCAGGCGCTCCGCCTCGGCGGGCTCGAGACCGTCGATCGTCGCGTCGGTGGACGCCGACGCCGTGTGGAGCTGCACCTGCGCGATGCCGAGCTTGCGCGCGAGCGGCCCGGCCTGCACGTCGACGTACTGCATGCGGCCGTACGGCACGACCACGAGCTGGCGGAACATGATGCCGTGGCGGATCAGCAGGTCGTCGTCGCGCTCGGCGTACCCGATCGCGCGCACCTGGCGCGGGACGAGCACGAGCGCCCACAGCCCGAGGACCACGAGCACCCCGAGCACGAGCCACTGCCACCAGTGCGGGAAGAGGATCGCCAGCACGATCGCCGCGACGGCCGGCACCGCGAGCGTGATGCCCACCGACAGCAGGCGCGCGGTGATCAGCCGGGGCGACACGCGCGTCCACTCGATGCCGGGCGGGTCGAAGGGGCCGGTGCCGCGGGCGTCCAGGCCCCGTGCAGGGTCGGTCATGCGTCGATTCTCCCATCCCGTCCCGGTGCGCCCGGGTCGCGTGTCGCGCGTCACGCCCGCGCCCCGCGGCGTCAGGCGGGCGTGCTCGCGCCCGGCGTCTCCGGGTCCTCGCGCGTCGTCGAGCCCTCGCGGCCCTCGCCGCGGTCGTCGGGCGGGAGCTGGCAGAACCGCTCCGCCACGAGCCCGACCACGGCCAGCAGCACCGCGCACGCGACGGCGACGCCCGCCGCCACCGCGCGGTCGCGCTGCGCCTCGATCGAGAGGTCGGGCAGGGCGACGAGCACCTGCGCGCCGTACCAGCCCGCGAGCAGCGCACCCGTGAGCGCGGCGGCCTTGGCGAGCACGAACGTGCGGGCCGCGCGGATCGCGTCGAGCGAGGGCCGCTTGCCCCGCTGGTAGGCGCGGACGGTCCACCCGGCCCAGAACACCGCCCCGGCGAGCGCGACGACCGCGACGTCCACGATCCACGGCACCGCCGGCAGGTGCGTGCCGCGACCCTGGAGGAGCCGCACGACGAACCAGCCCACGACCGCCGTGGCGACCGCCACGAGCAGCAGGGTGCGGACCGAGGTGCGCCGCATCAGCGCTGGGCGTCGTGCGCGGGGCCCGAGACCGGCCCGAACGGCGGCCACGGGTCGCTCGCCGGGGGCAGCGACGCGTCGGCGAGCGGCCCGGGGGCCGACGCCTGGTTCGGCGCCTGGCCGGGAGGCTGGACCGGAGCGAACGGCACCGACCGGATCATGCCGTCGTCGACGGTGGCCGCCGGGTCGGCGGGGGCCGGCGCGTGCGGTGCGCCGACGGGCGGCGCCGCCGGGTGGACCGGGGCGAAGGTGGGGAACGCCGGGGCGCCGTGCTCAGCGGGCTGGGCGGCGTCCTGCACCGGGGGCTCCCGGTCGGGCAGGACCGCCGGGCGGTGCGACGGCCCGGGGAACGGCGCGACGCCCGGCAGCCCGTCCTCGTGCGCCCCGAACGAGCCGTCCGGGACGACCGTCGTGGACGACCCCTCGGCCGTGGGCACCACGCCCTCGGAGACCGGGGCGAAGACGGGCCGGACCACGGGGGCCTCTGCGGGGACCGCGGCCTGCGGCGGGAGCGCGGCCTGCGGCGGGGCGACGGGGAGCGCCGCGCCCGGGGCGGGGGGCTCCTGCGGCGGCACCGGCTGGGCGGGCGGCTGCTGCTGGGCCGGCGGTCGCTGGGGCAGAGGCTGCTGCGGCACCGCAGGGCGCTCGGGCAGCGCCTGGTGCGGGGCCTGCGCCGGGTGCGGGGCCTGCGCCGGGACGGGCGGGTGCTGCGGCCCGACCGGCGCGTGGGCGTCCGTCGGCGCCGGCTGCGCACCGACGGGCGTCGGCCCCGACGTCGACGGCGCGTCCTGCGGTCCGGTCGCGGCGTCCGCCGACGGCTGCCGGTACGGGTCGTCGACCACCGCGGGCTCTGCCGGCGCAGGGGTCGACGGGGCAGGGGCGGCGTCGGAGCCCCCGGTCGCGACCGGGACCGCCCCGGTGGGCTCGGGCGCGTCGGTCAGCCAGTCGAGCGCGAGCCACCGGATCCCGCCCCGGTCGGGCGCGGTCGCGGCGAGCGCGGCGACCGGTCCGCCACCGAGACCGGGCAGCACGGCGTCCGGGTCGATCTGCGACCAGGGCTCGAGCACGAACGCCCGCTCGTGGGCGCGCGGGTGCGGCAGCTCCAGGTCGTCCGCGACGGCCGTGAGCGTGCCGTACACGACGAGGTCCACGTCGAGGGTGCGCGGCCCCCAGCGCTCGTCGCGCACCCGGCCGTGCGCGTGCTCGACGGCCTGGCACGCGTGCAGCAGGTCGCGGGCCGAGAGGCGCGTGCGCGCGAGCAGCACGATGTTGAGGAAGTCGGGCTGGTCGGGACCGCCCACCGCCGCCGTCCGCGCGAGCGGCGACACCTCCGTGATCTCGAGCCCGGAGATCCGGTCGAGGTCGGTGATCGCGTCGCGCAGCGTCTGCTGCGCGTCGCCGAGGTTCGCCCCGAGGGCGAGCACCACCTCGACGAACCCGGCGGGGACGTCGTCCATGCGGTCGTGCTCGGCGGGCGGCGCCTCGTCCGCGGCACCCGGCCCGGCCGGCTCCTCGGGCGCCGCGGCCGGGGCGTCGGGCGACACCGCCGCGAGCGGCGCGGGGGCCTCGGCGTGCGGCGCGGACGTCGGCTCGGCGGGCTCGCGCTGCCCGGCGTGCTGCGCGGGCTCGTCGAACGGCGCGGGAGCAGGCGCCGCCTCCTGGCTCCGCTCCGGCAGGGGCGCGACGACCGCGTCGGCGCCCGGGTGCTCCGGCGCGACGGGCTCCACCCCGGCCGGGACGGCAGGGGCCGGCACCGGTGCGACGGGCGCGGCCGGCACCGGCTCCGGGGCCGGCGCGACGGGGGCCGGGGTGGCCTCGAGCAGCGCGTCGTACGGTGCCGGGCTCTGCTCGTCGGCCGGCCGGGCAGCGTAGGCGGGCTCCTCCGGGGCGGACACGGCGGGCGCCGGCTCGTCGACCACCACGGGCGCCTCCCGGGTCGCGTCGGACGCGTCGTCGAGGAGCGGGCTGTCGTCCACCGGTTCGTGCACTGCCTCGGGCACGTTCTCGAGCGCGGTCTCGTAGGCCGGGTCGTGCAGGTCCTCGTCCGCGGGCGACGGGACGTCGACCGGGACCGGCGTCGTGCCCGGCGGGATGCTCGGCGGCATGACGTCGGGCGCCGGGGCCAGCTCCACGCGCTCCTCGGCGACCGGGGTGTCCCCGACGCCGTGGATGAGCGCCGGGGCGACCGAGCCCACGGGGATCGGCCCGACGGGCGGCGCGTCCCGCAGGCCGTGCTGCTCGGACCGCCGGGCGAGCGGCCCGACGACCGGCACGACGACGCGGTCGCGGCGGATGACGACCTCGACGTCCTCGAACGGGACCGTGATCGGCGCCTGGGGCTTGTGCACGGCGACGTCGACCGCGACGACCTCGTCGTGGGTGAGGATCGTCGCGGCGATGCGCTCCGCCACCGTCTCGACGAGGTCGGCGGGCGAGCCCGCGAGGACGGCCACGACGTCCTCGGCGACGCCCGCGTAGCTGACGGTCTGGGCGAGGTCGTCCCCGCTCGCCGCCGCGCGCGTGTCCAGGTGGAGCACGACGTCGGCGCGGAAGAGCTGGCCCTCGGCCTTCTCGTGCTCGAAGACACCGTGGTGCCCCGTGGCGCTCAGGCCCGTGAGCCGGATCCGGTCGAACGGCCGTCCGTCCGCGTCGAGGACCGCTCCTGCGAACGCTGTGGTCACGTCGTGCTCCCGTCCGGTGCTCCGCCGCCGCCCGCCGGTCGGGCGGACGGACCTCTCGTCACCGTGTCTCGTTACGTGTGTCGTGCTGCGCCGGGCCGGCCGCGCCGCGGGGCCCGTCGCCCATCCTGCTAGGTCGTGGGCCGCGCCGTCGAGTCGCTTCCGGTCCTCGGTCGGTCGGTCCCGCCCGCGCCGGTCCCGTCCGGCGACCCCGCGCCCGCGCGCGACCAGGCGGCGGCGACCCGCACGGCGTCGGCCGACGCCCGGACGGTGTGGACCCGCACGCACCACGCTCCCGCGGCGGCGGCGAGCGTCGTGATCGCGGCGGTCGCGTCGTCGCGCAGCAGGGGCGGCACGGGCTGCCCGTCGGACCGCGCGAGGAGATGGCCCAGGAACCGCTTGCGGGACGCTCCGACGAGCACCGGCAGGCCGAGCTCCTCGAGCTCGCCGAGGCGGGCGAGCAGGGGCCAGTTGGACGACCCGGCCTTCGAGAACCCGAGGCCCGGGTCGAGGACGACCTGGTCGCGCCGCACCCCGGCCGCGCGCAGCGTCCCGACGCGGGCCGCGAGCTCGTCGCGCACGTCCGTCACGACGTCGTCGTAGTCCTCGAGGTCGTCCATCACGTCGGAGTGGCCGCGCCAGTGCATGCACACGTACGCGACCCCGGTGCGCGCGACGACGTCGGCCATCGCCGGGTCCGCGAGCCCGCCCGAGACGTCGTTGACGATCCGCGCCCCCGCCGCGACCGCGCGCTCGGCGACCACGGCCCGCGTCGTGTCGACGCTGACGACCGCGCCCTCCGCCGCGAGCGCGGAGATCACCGGCAGCACGCGCGCGAGCTCCGCCTCGACGGGGACCCGGCCGGCACCCGGCCGGGTCGACTCGCCGCCCACGTCGAGGATGTCGGCGCCCTCGCCCAGCAGCTCACGCCCGTGCGCGATCGCGGCGTCGGGCTCGTACCACTCGCCGCCGTCGGAGAACGAGTCCGGCGTGACGTTGACGACGCCCATGACGAGCGTCCGGCCCACGTCGGCCAGCTCCTCGAGCCCGGCGACCACGAAGCGGTCCACGGGACTAGCGCCCCAGGATGAGGCTCATCGCCTCGGCCCGCGTCGCGCCGTCACGCATCTGGCCCCGCACCGCCGACGTCACCGTGCGCGACCCCGGCTTGCGCACGCCGCGCATCGACATGCACAGGTGCTCGCACTCGACGACGACGATCGCGCCGCGCGGCTGCAGGTGCTCCACGAGCGCGTCGGCGATCTGCGACGTGAGGCGCTCCTGGACCTGCGGGCGGCGGGCGTAGACCTCGACGAGGCGTGCGAGCTTCGACAGGCCGGTGATGCGGCCGTCGACGTTGGGGATGTAGCCGATGTGCGCGACGCCGTGGAACGGCACGAGGTGGTGCTCGCACGTCGAGTACACCTCGATGTCCTTGACGAGCACCATCTCCTCGTGACCGAGGTCGAACGTCGTCGTGAGGACGTCCGCGGCCTCCTGGCGCAGGCCCGCGAAGATCTCGCGGTACGCGCGCGCCACGCGCGCAGGGGTGTCCCGCAGGCCCTCGCGGTCCGGGTCCTCCCCCACCGCGAGCAGCAGCTCGCGGACGGCGGCCTCGGCGCGCTCCTGGTCGTACGGGGGCACGTCCGCCGGGGCGCGCAGGTCCTCGGCCGAGCGGGCTCGGCTGATCGCGCCCGCGGGAGCGTCCGTAGGGGTGCCCATCAGTCCTGCCCCGGCTCGCGCACGTCGGTGACGTCGGCCGTGCCGTCGCGGCCGAGCGCCCGGTCGAGCGGGCTGTCCGCGGGGACCTCGCCGATGCGCTCGGGCGGCAGCTCGTCGTTCGCGGCCGCGGCCTCGTCCTGCGGGATCACCGGGGCGCCGTTCTGCGCCGCCTTCTCGGCGTCCGTGAGCACGGGCCCGCGCTGCGAGACGGCGCGCTGCTCGCTCGAGAGCCACACGTCGCGCGCGTCGCGCTTGACGACGGGCTCGAAGACGCGGGCGAGCTCCGCCTGGTTCAGCGTCTCCTTCTCCAGGAGCTCGAGGACGAGCGCGTCGAGCACGTCGCGGTACTGCGTGAGCACCTCCCACGCCTCGTCGTGCGCGGCCTCGACGAGCTTGCGCACCTCGTGGTCGACCGTGCCCGCGACGGACTCGGAGTAGTCGCGCGTGTGGCCCATGTCGCGGCCCATGAACGGTTCACCGGACCCGGTGCCCAGCTTGATGGCGCCCACGCGCTCGCTCATGCCGTACTCGGTGACCATCTTCTTGGCGATCGCCGTGGCCTTCTCGATGTCGTTCGAGGCGCCCGTCGTCGGGTCGTGGAAGACGAGCTCCTCGGCGACGCGCCCGCCCATGGCGTACGCGAGCTGGTCGAGCAGCTCGTTGCGCGTCGTGGAGTACTTGTCCTCGGTCGGCATGACCATCGTGTACCCGAGCGCGCGTCCGCGCGGCAGGATCGTCACCTTGGTGACGGGGTCCGTGTAGCGCATCGCCGCGGCGACGAGGGCGTGGCCGCCCTCGTGGTACGCCGTGATCTTCTGCTCCTTGACGTTCATGACGCGCGTGCGCTTCTGCGGGCCGGCCACGACGCGGTCGATCGCCTCGTCGAGCGCACGGTCGTCGATGAGCTGCGCGCCGCTGCGGGCCGTGAGGAGCGCGGCCTCGTTGAGCACGTTCGCGAGGTCGGCGCCGGTGAAGCCCGGCGTGCGGCGCGCGACGGCGGCGAGGTCGATCTCGGGGACGATCGGCTTGCCCTGCGCGTGGACGCGCAGGATCGCCTCGCGACCCTTGAGGTCGGGCGCCTCGACGGCGACCTGGCGGTCGAAGCGGCCCGGGCGCAGGAGCGCCGGGTCGAGGATGTCGGGGCGGTTGGTCGCCGCGATGAGGATGACGTTCGTCTTGACGTCGAAGCCGTCCATCTCGACGAGGAGCTGGTTGAGCGTCTGCTCGCGCTCGTCGTGACCGCCGCCCATGCCGGCGCCGCGGTGGCGGCCGACGGCGTCGATTTCGTCGACGAAGATGATCGCGGGCGAGTTCTCCTTGGCCTGGGTGAACAGGTCGCGGACGCGGCTCGCGCCGACGCCCACGAACATCTCGACGAAGTCCGAGCCGGAGATCGAGTAGAACGGCACGCCGGCCTCGCCGGCGACGGCGCGCGCGAGCAGCGTCTTGCCGGTCCCGGGCGGGCCGTAGAGCAGCACGCCCTTGGGGATCTTGGCCCCGACCGCCTGGAACTTGTCGGGCTCCGCGAGGAACTCCTTGATCTCGTGGAGCTCCTCGACGGCCTCGTCGGCGCCCGCGACGTCCGCGAACGTCACCTGCGGGGTGTCCTTGGAGACGAGCTTGGCGCGCGACTTGCCGAAGCCCATGACGCGCGAGCCGCCGCCCTGCATGCGCGAGAGCAGGAACCAGAACAGCACGCCGATGATGAGGAACGGGATGAGCAGGCCGAGCAGCGAGGACCAGAACGACGGCTGCGCGACCTCGGAGTTGTACCCGTCCTTCGGCTCCGCCTGGACGACCGCGTCGACCACGGCCTCGCCCTGCGGCTGGACGTAGTAGAACTCGACGTTCTTGCCCTTGTTCTCCTCGGTGTCCGTGCCCTCGTCGACCACGTAGTCGTCGGACAGCGTGAGGCGCACGCGCTGGTCGCCGTCCACGATGAGGGCCTGCTCGACCGTGTCTCCCGAGAGCAGCTCGAGGCCCTGGGACGTGTCGATGCGCTGGACCGTCGGGCGCGACAGCGTCGCGAAGGCGATCCACAGGATCACGAGGCCCAGGACGATCCAGACGATCGGCCCACTGAGAATCTTCTTGATGTTCATCGGCGACGGGGCGTGCGCCCCGGATCCCTCCGCTCGCGCAAGTGTTCGGGCTCGAAACTACACTCTGGACCTTGACGCCTGCTGGGGATCACGCCTCTGTTCGCCCAGGGCGTGGCCCACGTCGCCTGGGCGCGGGCGGCACGCCGCCCGGACGCGGGCGGTCGTCGCGCCCCCGTGGCCGGGGGCGCGCCCGCCTCCCGTTCAGCTCGAGTACACGTGCGGCGCGAGCGTCCCGACGAACGGCAGGTTGCGGTACTTCTCCGCGTAGTCGAGGCCGTAGCCGACGACGAACTCGTTCGGGATGTCGAACCCGACGTACCGGACGTCGACGTCGGTCTTCGCGGCGTCGGGCTTGCGCAGCATCGCCGCGATCTCGACCGACGCCGGCCCGCGCGAGCGCAGGTTCGACAGGAGCCAGGAGAGCGTGAGGCCCGAGTCGATGATGTCCTCGACGATGAGCACGTTGCGGCCCGTGAGGTCCGCGTCGAGGTCCTTGAGGATGCGCACGACGCCCGACGACTTGGTGCCCGACCCGTACGACGAGACGGCCATCCAGTCCATCTCGACGTGGCTGTGCAGGCGCCGCGCGAGGTCCGCCATGACCATGACGGCGCCCTTGAGGACGCCGACGAGCAGGAGGTCCTTGCCCGCGTAGTCGCGGTCGATCTGCGCCGCGATCTCGTCGAGCCGCGCTCCGAGCTGCTCCTCGGTGAGCAGGATGTTCTCGAGGTCGCCTGCGACGTCCGATGCTTCCACGGGGGTCACTCCTGAGGTGTGGGGGTCGGCGGGGGGATGCTGCGCCGGGGCGTCGTCTCCGGGCCCAGGGAAAGCCTGCCACACGCGCGCGCGGCCCTCAGGTCGCCCGGCAGGTGCACCGGGCCCTGGCCGCGCCACGCCGTGACGAGCGCGTCGAGCGCGTCGACGTGCACGGCGAAGAGGTCGCCCGCGGGGCAGCCCGCGCGCAGCGCCGCCGTCCGCAGCGCCCGACGCCGCAGGGCCGGGTGCGCGGTGGCGAGCGCCCCGGCGTCCAGCACCACGTCCTCGGCGCCCGACGCCGCAGGCTCGCCGACCGGGCCGCCCTCGCCGTCGTCCGGGGTCGCCACGAGGGCGGTCACGAGGAGGTCCGCGGCGAGCGCGTCGAGCAGGTCGGCGTCGTCGCGCAGCAGGTCCGCGGTGCGCGCGAGGGCCGGCACAGCCCCGGGGCCGAGCACCTCGACGAGCGCGGGCACGACGAGCGTCCGCACCTGCGAGCGCAGGGGCAGCGCCGTCGCGCCCGGCCGCGCCGCGTCGTCGCCCGGCGCCTGCAGGCCGTTCGTGGGGTCGTCCCACCACGCGAGCCCGAGCGTGCGGCACACGGCCTCGGTGTCCGCGCGCCGCAGCGCGAGGAACGGGCGCCGGTGGACGCCGCGTCGGGGCGCCATCCCGGCGAGCGAGCGGGCACCGGCCCCGCGGGCGAGACCGAGCAGCACCGTCTCCGCCTGGTCGTCGAGCGTGTGGCCCAGGAGGACCGCGGCCGCACCGTGCCGGGCGGCCGCCGCGTCGAGCGCGTCGTAGCGGGCCGCGCGCGCGGCGCCCTCCGGGCCGTCGCCCGACGCCGGGACGACGACGCGGCGCACCTCGACCGGGTCGAGCCCGAGGCCCCGGCAGCGCTCCGCGGCGTCCGCCGCGACGCCCGCGCTGCCGGCCTGGAGCCCGTGGTCCACGACGACGGCGCCCGCGCGCAGCCCGAGCCGGGGCGCGACGAACGCCGCGGCGGCCGCGAGCGCCGTCGAGTCGGCGCCTCCCGAGCACGCGACGAGCACGAGGTCGCCGCGGTCCAGGTCCCCGAGCGCGTCGCGCACGGCCCGGCGCGCGGCGGCGACGACGGGCGCCGGCCCGCCCACCGGCTCAGCCGTGGACGCGGCGCACCCAGGCGCGCGCGTCGGCGATCTCGCGGGCGGTCGGCAGGTTCTCGGGCGACGCCCACACGGCGTTGAACCCGTCGCGCCCGACCTCCTTCTCGACCGCGCGCACGAACGCCGCGCCGTCGCGGTACTGCGCGATCTTGGCGTCCATGCCGAGCACCCGACGCAGCACGACGTCGAGCCCGGAGCGCCCCTCGCCGTCGCGCCGCGCCTCGAACTTGCGGCGGATGCTGCGCACGGTCCGCACGGTGCGCGGCCCGACGGCGTCCATCGCCACGTCGGCGTGCCCCTCCAACAAGGCCATGACGGCCGTGACGTCGGCGAGGCGGTCCTGCTCCTCGGGCGTGAGGAGGCCGTCGACGAAGGTGCCGTCCTCGCCGCGCACGGCGTGGAGGACGGCGCGACCGACGGTGGCGAGCTTCTCGCGCAGCCGCGCCTCGGCGAGCCGGCGCGAGGACGCGGAGAGCTCGGTGAGGAGCGCGCTCGCCCGCGCGCGCAGGTGGTCCGCGAGCCACGGCGCGGCGGCGAACTGGAGCGCGTGCGTCTGCTCGTGCAGGCACACCCAGAGGCGGAAGTCGGCGGGCTCGAGGTCCAGCGCGCGCTCGACCTGGAGGACGTTCGGCGCCACCAGCACGAGCCGCCCGGGCGAGCCGGTGGCCGCGGGCGCCGGACCGCCGTCGGGCACGGGGCCGGGCGCGATGCCGGGCGCGGCCGCGGGGCCGCCCAGCCCGCTGTAGGGGTCGAACTGGCCGAGGACCCGGCTGGACAGGACCGCGAGGACCGACCCGACCTGCGCGGCCCCGACGAGCGCGGTCGCCTGCGGGACGCGCCCGCGGTCGCCGACGAGCGCGTCGGCCACGCCGTCGGTGAGCGACGCCATGATCTCGGTGTTGGCGCGCGCCCAGCGCGCGCGGTCCACGACGTACACGGTGCCCAACTCGGTCGTCGACCCGCCCGCGGCGGGACTCATGCGCGTCACGTCGAGCACGTGGGGCACGGCAGCCTGGGCCACGCTGCGCAGCCCCTCGACCAGGTCGGCGAGCTCGTCGCGCGACGCCTGGGGTCCCGGGCGCGCGAGCCGGCCCGCGATCTGCGCGGCGGCCGACCAGTCGACGATCGACGTGTCGCCGCGCGACGGGTCGCTGCCCGAACGGCCGTCCTGCTCGACGAGTGTCACCGTCTCACCGTATCCCGGGACCGGGGGTCGCGTGAGGGGTGGGGATATACTTCCCGGATATACGACCGAGGAGGCCCGCCGATGGTCCGCACGACGGTGTTCCGCAGCAACCGGACGCAGGCAGTCCGCCTGCCCAAGGCAGTCGCGCTGCCCGACGACGTCCGCGAGGTCGAGGTCCGGGCCGTCGGCAGGTCCCGGGTGATCACGCCGGCGGGCTCCGGCTGGGACGAGTGGTTCGACCACGGTCTCCGCGTCGCCGCCGACTTCCTCCCCGACCGTGACCAGGGGACCGCCGAGGAGCGCGATGCCCTGTGAGCACGCTCTACCTGCTGGACACCAACGTCCTGGTGGCTCTGCTCCGCGGGAACGGCTCGGCGGCGCGCCCGCGGCTACGGGGGGCAGAAGGGCGCATCGCGGTCTCGACGGTGAGCGAGATGGAGCTCGAGTACGGCATCGAGAGGTCGGACGCACCACATCGCAACCGTCAGGCGGTCGACGAGCTGCTGTCGCTCGTGGACGTGCTCCCCTTCGACGGTCTCGCGGCGATGCACGCCGGACGCGTCCGTGCCCTCCTCGCCGCCCGCGGCACGCCCATCGGGCCCTACGACGCCCTCCTCGCCGGGCACGCCCGGTCGCTCGGTCTCGTCATGGTGACGAACAACGTCCGCGAGTTCACTCGCGTCCCCGGTCTCGAGGTCGAGGACTGGCTCACGGAAGCGTCGGACGAACCGTGAGCGACACCGTTCAGGCGGCGCAGCCGCACTCCGCGAGCGACGCGACGAAGTCGTCGAAGATGAGGCGCGCGCCGTACGTGCCGCCGTCGGGGACGGCGTCGGCCATGAGGGAGAACACGAGGAGGCGGTCGTCCGCCGTGACGACCGTGCCCGCCAGCGACGTGACGTTCGGCAGGCTGCCGGTCTTGGCCCGCACGACGCCGCGACCCGCGTTCTCGAGGTAGCGCTCGCCGAGCGTCCCGGACAGTCCCGCGACCGGCAGCCCGACGGCGCCGGGCCGCAGCCGCGGGTGCTCCGGGTCGGCGAGCAGGCCGACGACCTCGTCGAGCTGCGCGGGCGTGACGACCGAGCCGTCGCCGAGGCCCGAGAGGTCGGCGAGCGTCGCGCCCGTGAGGTCGACCCCGAGCCCCTCGACGGCCGTGCGGACGGCCTGCGTCGCGCCCGCCGCCGAGCCGGGCAGCCCCGCGTCGATCGCGACGATCCGCCCCACGACCTCGGTGATGGTGTTGTCGGAGTGCTGCAGCAGGTACGCGACGACCTCGCTCAGCGGCGCGGACTCCACCTCGCCGATCGTCCGGCCGTCGTCGGGCGCCGGGGCGCGCACGACGTCGCCCGCCACGGTGACCCCCTGCTCGGCGAGCGCGGCGACGAACGCCTCCGCGGCGGACATCGCCGGGTCCTCGGCGCGCGGCGCGTACTCCTCGTCCTCGAGCCGCGCGATGTCGACGGCGAGCGCCGCGACCGGTGCCACGTACCCGTTGCGCACGCTCGCCGGGTCGACCGTCGGCGCGACCGCGGCGCCGGTGAAGAGCGTGTCGTCGAGGCGGAGCGCGACCGTCGTGCGGCCCGTGAGCCGGAGCTCGCCCGCGACCTGCGCGGCGAGGTCGCCGAGGCCCGCCCGGCCGTTGACCGCCGTCGGGTCCCCGGCGCCCGCGGCGAGCATCATGTCGCCGCCGCCCACGAGGTACACGGTCTCCTGTCCCTCGAGGACGGCGCGGGTCGGGAGGGTCGCGTGCGCACCGGGCGACGTGAGGGCGGCCGCCGCGGTGAAGGTCTTGAGCGTCGACGCCGGGACGTGGCCGACCGTGTCGCCGCTCGCGCCGAGCACGTCGCCCGTCGCCGCGTCGGTGACCAGGACGCCGACGCGCGGGCCGAGCCGCGTGTCGGCCGCGAGCGCGTCGGCGAGGCCCTGCACGCTGCCCGCGGCGGGGACGGGGGCCGCGGCGTCGAGGGTCGGCAGGCCGGCCACGAGCGGGGGCGCTGCGACGGCTCCCGGCGCCTCGGGGAAGGGGTTCGGCTCCGGGTACGGCTCCGCGGTCGTGAGCACGCCCGGAACGACGTCGTACGCGTCCGCCGCGACGTACCCGCCCGCGAGGACGAGCACGACACCGACGGCCACGCCCGTGCGCGCGCCCCAGCCCATGCGTCTCCCCCGGATCGGTCCGTCCGTCGCGTCCGCGCGCGTCTGCTCGGCACCGGCGGGGACCGGTGCCTCCACCGGGACGTCGGGTGCGGGCACGTGCGCATTATCACTCAGCCCGGGCGGCCGTGAGGCCTGTGGAAACCCTCCCGCGCGGACCGCACGTGTCACACTAGTTCCCGCACGACGGCGTGGTCCGTCGTCCACAGACCCAGCCACCGCCCGAGCGTCGCGGTGCCGGTACGACTGGAGGAAGCAGTGGAGTTCGACGTCACGATCGAGATCCCCAAGGGGCAGCGCAACAAGTACGAGGTGGACCACGCGACCGGTCGCATCCGCCTCGACCGCATGCTCTTCACCTCGACGCGGTACCCCGACGACTACGGGTTCATCGAGGGGACGCTCGGCGAGGACGGCGACCCGCTGGACGCGCTCGTCCTGCTCGAGGAGCCGACGTTCCCCGGCTGCCTGATCCGCTGCCGCGCGCTCGGCATGTTCCGCATGCGCGACGAGGCCGGCGGCGACGACAAGGTCCTCTGCGTCCCGACGGGCGACCAGCGCGCCGCGTGGCGCCAGGACATCGACGACGTCTCCGACTTCCACCGCCTGGAGATCCAGCACTTCTTCGAGGTCTACAAGGACCTCGAGCCCGGCAAGTCCGTCGAGGGCGCCCACTGGGTCGGCCGCGCGGACGCCGAGGCCGAGATCGAGCGCTCGCTGCAGCGCGCCATCGACTCCGGGTACCACACGCCGGGCCACTGACCCGCGTACCACCCGCACGCACGACGGCGGCCGCTCACCTCGCGAGGTGAGCG
>NZ_JBHJYJ010000026.1:0-24521 GCF_042269845.1 Cellulosimicrobium sp. NPDC055967
GCCGGGGCGCGGGCCGGCCCCCCGCCGCCCCCCCCCCCCGCCGCCCGGGGCCCCCCCCCCCCCCGCGGGGGGGGGGTGGGGAGCGACCCCGGGTTCGGCGTCTCCCCCGACCGACATCGGAGTGTCGGTGTGCGTGGTACTGCGCATCGCGCGGTAGTGTGCATCGCGTGAGCCTGCCACGACCGGCGGGCCGAGTGCCGGGACGGACCAGGGCCACGCCCGACGGAGGGTCGGATGGACACCACGCAGCTGCTCAAAGGGGTGCTCGACGCCGCGGTCCTCGCGGCGGTCGAGACCGAGGACGGGTACGGGTACGACGTCGTGCGACGCCTGCGCGCGGCGGGGCTGGACGACGTCGGCGACGCGTCGGTGTACGGGACGCTCCGGCGCCTGTACGCGAGCGGGGCGCTGACGACGTACGTCGTGCCGTCCGACGCCGGCCCGCACCGCAAGTACTACGGGATCAACGCGCAGGGGCGGGCGATGCTCGACCTGCACCGCAAGGAGTGGCAGACGTTCGCGGGCACCGTGTCCGCGCTGCTGCGGACCGGAGAGGTGGCCGCCTGATGAGCACGACGACGCCCGCGCAGCAGCCCGCCGGGGCGCCCGTGGGCCTGGCCTTCTACGGTCACGTCCACGCGTACGCGCAGCAGGTGCGTGCGCACCTCGCCGACCTGCGGCCGGAGCAGGTCGAGGAGCTCACCGACGGGCTCGAGGCCGACCTCGCCGAGGCGGTCGTCGACGCGCCGGGCGCGCTGCCCCGCCGCGGCGGTCCCGCTCGTCCGCTGCCCGACGCCGGCCCGGCCGACCCGGGCGGAACCGTCGCCGACGACACGGGCCTCGACCTCGTCGCGTTCTTCGGCCCGCCCGCGGAGTACGCCGCCGAGCTGCGCGCCGCGGCGGGGCTGCCGCCCGCCGTCGCGCCGGGCGGCGCACGACGCCCCCGCATCGGGCTGCGCGGGCGGCTGTTCGTGCTCGGCGGGATCCTCTCGTCCGGGTGGCGATCCCTGTGGCGGCCCGTCACCTCGACGCCGCAGTGGGCCTCCGTCATGGAGTTCCTGCGGACCCTGACGCCCGCGTGGTGGATCCTGCGCGGGTGGGTCGTGGCGACGCTGCTGCTCGCGCTGCTCGGCGGCTACCAGGTCGCGGTCCTGCCGCGGGACCTCTCCGCACGCGTCGTGGTGCTCGCCGCGGTGGTGGTGAGCGTCCAGTGGGGTCGGGGTCGCTGGCTGCCCACGACCTGGCTGCCCAAGGTCGTGCGTCCGCTGTCCGTCGCGGCGGCCGTCGCGGCGGTCCCGACCGTGCTCTACGTCACCGCGGCGAGCGCCTCGGTCTCCGTGTCCGGGTGGGACAGCGGCTACCAGCAGGGGTGGGCCGACGCGAGCGGCGGGACGCAGCCCGTCTCCTACGGCGGCCCCTCGGGGCCGGGCGGCGACGGCGTGTGGGTCGACGGGATGCAGGTCTCCAACCTGTTCGCGTACGACGCGGCGGGCGACCCGGTGCGCGACGTCCAGATCTTCGACGACCGCGGCCGCCAGGTGCGCACCGTGACCGAGGAGGGTGCCTACGGTCCGTGGTCGGTGCCCGACGTCGAGGGCGCGTGGTACTTCCAGCCGACGCTCTCGACCGACGGTCGAGAGCGCTGGAACGTCTACCCGCTGCACGCGGTCGCGGAGGAGGACGTCGAGTACGCGGACGGCGACGGGCGCCCCGTCCCGGCGACGGGCACCCGCACGCGCGAGATGCCATGGCCGTTCCTCAAGGCGCCGACGGCGGTCCCGTCGAGCGTCGGCGCGGACGACGCGACGTCGGGCACGGACGAGCCGGGCACCGGCGACGCCGGCGACCAGGGCGACGACCCGGCGTCGTCGGGCGACGCGACGGACCCGGCCGACGGCACGGCCCCCGAGCCCGAGCCGACCCCGCCCGCGAGCGGCACGCAGCCGCAGCCGACCGGCCCGACCCCCGTCGTCGGCGCGATCGGCTGACCGAGAGAAGCCGAACGCGGGGTCGCTCCCCAGCCTGGCGACATCGTGGGGAACGATCCCGGGTTCGGCGCCGTCCGTGCCGCGCGGAATGTCGGGTCTGCCCTCCCCGCGGGGCGAGCGTGGGGCGCGTCACGCCCGTCTGACGGACGCTCCGGCTCGCCTGTGCCGCAACCGGTAATACTCTGGAACCATGCCTCAGAATGACCTGACCTCGGTCAGCCGTGCCCAGACCGCTTCGCCGCGGCCCCGCAAGGTGCCCCGCGTCGTCGTCCTCGGCGGCGGCTCCGTGGGTCTGTACGCCGCGCGCCGACTGCGCAAGAAGCTCGGTCGCCGCGAGGCGGCGATCGTCGTCGTCGACCCGCGCCCGTACATGACGTACGCGCCCTTCCTCCCCGAGGCGGCCGCGGGCTCGATCGACGGACGCGACGTCGTCGCGCCGCACCGCCGCGCCCTCAAGGGCGTCGACGTGCTCCAGGGCAAGGTCGTCTCGATCGACCACACTGACCGCCGTGTGACGATCCACCCGGAGGAGGGCGACGACTACTCGGTCACGTACGACCACCTGATCGTCGGCCTCGGCTCGGTGTCGCGCACGCTGCCCATCCCGGGCCTGGCGGAGAACGCGATCGGCTTCAAGAACGTGGAGGAGGCCATCGCGGTCCGCAACCACGTGCTCAACCGCATGGACGTCGCGTCGTCCACGTGGGACGAGGGGCTGCGTCGCCGCATGCTGACGTTCACGTTCGTGGGCGGCGGGTTCGCGGGCGTCGAGGCGATCGCCGAGATCGAGGACATGGCGCGCTACGCGACCCGCAACTACGCGACGATCGAGGAGAAGGACCTCCGCTTCGTCATGATCGAGGGCGCCGGGCGCATCCTGCCCGAGCTCAGCGAGCCCATGGCGGGCTACGCGCTCGAGGAGCTGAAGAAGCGCGGGATCGAGTTCCACCTCAACACGTTCCTGTCGTCGTGCGTGGACGGCCACGTCGTCACGTCGACGGGCGTGGAGTTCGACTCCGACACGATCGTGTGGACCGCGGGCGTCAAGGCGAACCCGGTCATCAAGGAGGCGTCCGACCTCCCCGTGGACAAGATGGGCCGCGTCACGGTGCTCCCGACGCTCCAGGTCGCCGACGCCGACGGCAACGTCGTGCCGAACGCCTGGGCCGCGGGCGACTGCGCCGCCGTCCCCGACGTGCTCAACCCGGGCAAGTTCTGCCCGCCGAACGCGCAGCACGCGATCCGCGAGGCCACGCGCCTGGCCGACAACCTCGCGCTCGAGCTGCACAGCGAGAAGCCGGTCGAGTACCGCCACAAGAGCGTCGGTACGGTCGCGTCGCTCGGCCTGTACAAGGGCGTCGCGGAGCTGTTCGGCGTGTTCAAGCTGCGCGGCGTGCTCGCGTGGCTCATGCACCGCAGCTACCACGTCATGGCGATGCCGACGGGCAACCGCAAGATCCGCATCTTCATCGGCTGGATCGGGCAGTTCCTCCTGGGTCGCGAGCTCGTGTCGCTGGGCTCCCTGCACGACCCGCGCGCGGAGTTCCGCGCCGCGTCGGTGCCGCCCAAGAAGGACGGCGAGCCGGTCAAGCAGACCGCGCAGGGCTCGGCGGCCGCGGCGGAGTCCGGCACGGGCACCGTCGACGCCGACGAGAAGGTCCCGGCCGCCAAGGCGTCCTGACCCCCTGCCGGGCACGGCCCGGCACCCTGCCCGACGCCGAGGGGCGAGCCGCACGAGCGGCTCGCCCCTCGGCGCGTCCCGGGCGGAGCGTCGACCGGCCCGACCGGCCCGGCCGCACCGCGGTCGCGGTAGATTCGGGCCGCGCCCCCATGGCCCAACTGGCAGAGGCGGCCGGCTTAAACCCGGCGTGTTCCGGGTTCGAGTCCCGGTGGGGGCACCGACGTCACGAGAGCCCGGTCGGGCCCTCGGGCTCGGGCGGCGGCGCGGCCTCCTGGCCGAGGACCACGACGGTGCCGTCCGGGTCCTGGACGCGCGCGACGCGCTCGCCCCACGGCTGGTCGGTAGGCGGCTGGAGCACCGGCACTCCGGCCGCGGCGAGGTGCTCGACGGCCCGGTCGCAGTCGTCGACGTACACCCACAGCGCGGTGCGCGCGACGCCGGCGGGCATCGTGCCGTCGTCGAGCCCGATCCCGAGCGGCGAGCCGCCGACGTGCACGCTCACGTACACGGGCGGGCCCTCGTCGGGGAACGCGTACTCGACGGTCCCGCGCAGCAGGTCGCGGTAGAAGACGAGCGACCGCTCCACGTCGGCCACGGAGAGGATCGGGAAGAGGCTGCGGAACATCGGCCTGGCTCCTCGGTGCGCACGGCTGGGTGCTCCCATCGTGCGCGCCCGGCGCCGGGCCCCCGCCCCGGACCTGTTCCGCCCCGCCGTCGGGGTCGGCCGCCCGCGCCTGCGGTCAGGCGGCGGTCCGCCCCAGGGCGTCGTCGAGGAACGCCCGGACCTCGGCGAGCTCGCGCGCGTCGATGCCGTGCGCGAGGCCGGGGTAGACGCGCTCGACGAGCGTCGAGCGGCCGGGCAGCCACGCGGCCGTCCGCTCGATCGCGTGCGGCGCGATGACGCGGTCCTCGGCACCGCGGCCCCAGAACACGGGCGGCCGGGACGCGGCGAGCGCGGCGTCGGCGGGCTGCTCCGCGCCTTGGACGAACCCGCCGAGGACGACGGTCGCCGCCACACGCTCGGGGCGCGTGCGCAGGAGCTGCGTCGCCATGAGCCCGCCCTGGGAGAACCCGACGGGGACGACCTGCCGCTCGGGCCCGAGCTCGGCGTCGACCCAGGCCCAGGCGGCCTCGGTCGCGCGCGCCACGGGCTCCGGGTCGGGGTCGCCCGGCGTGACGATCGGGAACCAGGCGAAGCCGCCGTGGGGGAGGGGGAGCGGGGCGCGCAGCGAGACCCAGGGCGCGCCCAGGTGCGGGCCCAGGCCCGCGAGGTCGTGCTCGTGCGAGCCGAACCCGTGCAGCAGCACGACGACGGGCCCCGCGGTGGTCGGGTCCGCCGGGTCCGCGTCGGACCGGACCGCGACGAGGGTGGACGGGGCGCTCATCGCGCGAGCAGCTCGTCGGTCGTCGTGCCGGGCACGGCCAGCGTGACGCGCGTGCCCCACGGGTCGTGCACGACGACGGAGCGGCCGTCGTCGGCGTGCTGCAGGCCGCGGGCCCGCAGGCGGGCGACGAGCGCGTCGAGGTCGTCGCGGCCGGGGACGGTGACCGCGACGTCGCCGAGCCCGAGGCTCGCGGCGCGCGGGCCGGCGCCGGCGCTGTTCCAGACGTTCATCGCGACGTGGTGGTGGTACCCGCCGGCGGACGCGAACAGGGCGCCGCTGTACTCGGTGACCGTGGCCTCGAACCCGACGGCGTCGACGTAGAAGTCGTGGGCGGTCGCGATGTCGCCGACCTGGAGGTGGACGTGCCCCACGCGACCGGCGAGCGCGGGCCCGGCGTCGAACGTCTCCTGGTCGAGGTGCGTGCGCAGGTACGCGTTCGGGTCCAGGTACTCGGTCGCCATGACGATCTGGCCGCGCTCGCGGACCCACGTCTCGCGGGGGCGGTCGGTGTACAGCTCGACCCCGTTCCCCTCGGGGTCGGTGAAGTAGAACGCCTCGCTGACGAGGTGGTCGCTCGACCCGACGAACGCCCCGCGACGGTCCTGCGCGGCCCGGTAGACGGTCGCGGCGAGGCTCGCCGCGTCGTCGAACAGGAACGCGGTGTGGAACAGGCCGGCCTGACGCCGGTCGACGGCGGGCAGGCCGGGCGTGTGCACGAGCCGCAGCATGGGCGTCGTGCCGCGGCCGAGGACGCGGTGCACCTCGGTGCCGCGCGAGCGCTCCTCGAGCGGGGCCAGCGCGAACGCGCCCGTGTAGTAGGACGTCATCTGCTCGAGGTCGCCGACGCGCAGCGTGACGGCGTCCATGCTCGTGGACGGGGACAGGAGGCGGTCGGTCGCCGCGCCCGGGGTGCTCGTGGTCATGTCTGCTCCAACTTGTTGTTGCTACAACTATATTCCACACGTCGCCGGACGCTCCCGGCGCGGGCCGCGCTTCCTTGCTAGGGTCGCGGCGAACCACGCGGGGCGTCCCGCCCGGGCAGCCGGGCCGAGGGACTGAGACGAGCGGTACGGCCGCCCGGACCCGTCGAACCTGATCTCGCTAGCACGAGCGGAGGAACGTGGGCATGACGACGCCTGCTGCCATCACCCTGAACCCTGTCCTCGCGGACGACCCGACCGCACTCGTCCGGCCGGGGGAGACCGGCTTCACGGTCGACCTCGCGCGCCGGTACGCGCACCTCTTCGACGAGTTCTACGACCACCCGTTCCTCGCCGGGCTGCGCGACGGGTCGGTCGAGCCGGCCGCGGTGCGGCACTACGTCGGCCAGGACCACCAGTACCTCACGGCGTACCTGCGCTGCTACGGGCTCGGCATGGCGCTCGCGCCGGACCGTGACTGGGCCGCGTACTTCCACGAGAAGGCCGGGTTCCTGCTCGACGACGAGTCGCACGCGCACCACGCGATGTGCGACTTCCTCGGCGTGACGTACGAGGAGGCGCAGACGAACCGCCTCGCCCCGAGCGCGCAGGCGTACGTCGACCACATGCTCGCCGCGGGCCGCGACTCCCTCGGCGTGCTGCTCGCCGCGCTCCTGCCGTGCCCGTGGACCTACATCTGGTCGGCGCGGCGGTTCTGGCTCGCCGAGCGCGAGACGACGCCCGGCGCGATCGCGGACGACCACCCGCTCGCGGGCTGGTGGGAGTTCTACGCCGCCGAGCGCACCGAGGGGGTCCTGGCCGACCTGCGCGAGCGTCTCGACGCGCTCGCCGCCGACGCGGGCGAGGCGGAGCGCGCCCGCATGGAGCGCGCGTTCGAGCTGAGCTGCCGGCACGAGATCCGGTTCTGGCAGATGGCGTGGTCGCTCGAGCGCTGGTGACGTCCCTCCCGGACCGGTGAGGCCCGACGTCGGGCCTTACGCCAGCAGCAGATCCTCGCCCGGGTGCCTCGGCACCCGGGCGAGGGCGCGGGTAGCGTGACCGCATGGACACGACGAGCGCGGTGCCGGGCCCGGTGCCGATCGCAGTGCCGAGACCGGCGCCGGACCCGGTGCCGAGAGCGGTGCCGGACGCAGTGCCGGACGCGGTGCCGGACGCGGTCCCGGCGAGCCCCCGGTCCCGGAAGGGCGGGCGGCCGGAGCCGCTCCTGCGGCACGTCATCGGCGGGATCCTCCGGCGGGCCCGGCTCGGGCAGGGGCGGACGCTCGTGGACGTCGCGGCTGCCGCACGGGTCTCGACCGCCTACCTGTCCGAGGTGGAGCGCGGCCGCAAGGAGGCGTCGTCCGAGGTCCTGGCCGCCGTCTGCGGCGCCCTCGGCCTGCGCCTCGTGGACCTCGTGGCCCGCACGGGCGAAGAGCTGCGCCCCGTCGCCCCGGTGCGCGTGCTCTCCTCCGTCCGGGAGCGCGGTGCGCCCTCCGCGCCCCGGCACCCCGCACCCGCCGGCGAGCCCGTGCGCGACCTCCCGGTCGCGCGCACCACGCTCGCGAGCCCGGCGCTCGCGGCGCGGCCGACCCCGCGCGCCGCCGACGTCCTGCTCCTCGCGGCCTGAGCCCCGCGGGGCCCGCCGCACCGGCTGACGCGCGGCCGGCGCCGGGCCGGCACCTGGCCGGCTCCTGGGCGGCACCGCGTGTCGCGCCCCGGCGCGGCGAGGCGGGCGCCGCTACCGTCGAGGGATGACGGAGCCGCAGACCGCGCACGGCACGGCAGAGCAGACCGCCCCGGCCCTCCAGGAGCTCGTCGACGACGCCGCGTTCCTCTCGCACGAGCACCAGCTCCACCTCGTGGACCGCCACGGCGACGACGCGTGGGGCGCCGAGATGGCCACGGGGACGTTCACCTTCACCGCGCCGGACGGCGGGACGACGACGTGCCGGCTCCAGTTCCTCGGCACGGCCGCGCCCGGCCCCGGGAGCTGGATGTGGGCGTGGAACAACGTCAACGACTTCCCCGAGGACGTGCTGCGCGCGGCCGAGAAGACCCGCGAGACCGGTCTGCGCGAGGCGACCGACGCGGAGCTGCCGCTCGCCGACGACCTCCCGTACCGGCTCGCGCTCGCGGCGAAGGCCGTCACCGGTTCCTGGACCCACTACAGCGGTCCCGTCGGTGGCGGGACGCGCGCGTGGTTCCTCCTCGACGCCGACGACCTCGCGCTGCCCGCTCCGAGCGTGCCGCGCGTCGTGCGGGTGCTGAGCGAGGGTCTGCTGTCCGTCACGGTCGTCGACCACCGGCGGGCGGTCGCGTCGTACGCGGCCGCGCGCGGCCTCGGGACGACGGAGGGCGACGGCGCGGTCGAGCTCGCCGTGCCTGACGGGAGCGTGACCGTCCGGTTCGACGAGCGCGGGCGGATCGCCGCCATCGAGGCGACGGCACGCCCGGTGGCCGGGCCGGCGCGCGCCCCCGAGCCGGCAGCAGCGGGACCGGACGCGGGTGCGCCCGGGGCGGACACCGCCGTCGAGCCCGTCCCGGCTCTCGACGCGCCGGAACCTGACGCGCCGGGAGCGGAGACTCCGGAACCTGACGCGCCGGGAGCGGAGACTCCGGGACCTGACGCGCCGGGAGCTGAGACTCCGGGACCTGACGCGCCGGGAGCGGAAGCCCCGCGCCGGGCCGATCCCCCGCAGGAGACACGGCGCCGTTCGTGGTTCCGGCGGCGCGGGTAGCCCCGCGAGGCCCCTCCGCGAGTGCTGCGCCCCGGGCCGAGAGATGCGTCTCCGGGTGCATCCCTCGACCGCGGGTGCAGCGCTCGACGCCTCAGGCGGCCGCGGCGAGCTTGCGCGACGTGACGACGGCGTCCGCGACGCCGTACTCGACGGCCTGGCGCGCGGTGAGCACGAGGTCGCGGTCGGTGTCCGCGCGCAGGCGCTCGACGGTCTGCCCCGTGTGGCGGGACAGGACCTCCTCCGTCTCGGACCGGATCCGCAGGATCTCCTCCGCCTGGATCGACAGGTCGGAGATGGTGCCCTCGCCGCCGCCCGAGGGCTGGTGCAGCAGCACGCGCGAGTGCTCGAGCACGAACCGCTTGCCCGGCGTCCCCGCCGCGAGCAGCACGGCCGCGGCCGAGGCCGCCTGGCCCATGCAGATGGTCGACACGTCGCAGCGGACGAACTGCATCGTGTCGTAGATCGCCATGAGCGCGGTCGCGGAGCCGCCGGGGGAGTTGATGTACAGGCCGATCTCCTGGTCCGGGGCGTCCGACTCCAGGTGCAGGAGCTGCGCCATGACGACGTTCGCGACACCGTCGTCGATCTCCGTGCCGAGGAAGACGATGCGCTCCGACAGGAGGCGGGAGAACACGTCGAACGCGCGCTCCCCGAGCGGCGTCTTCTCGACGACGGTCGGGATCGTGTAGCTCGCCATCACAGACCCACCTTCCGGGCCGCGCGGGCGGGACGGACGTCGTCGACCGACTCGACGATCCGGTCGACCATGCCGTACTCGAGCGCCTGCTGCGCCGTGAACCAGCGGTCCCGGTCGGAGTCGTCGGCGATGGTCTCGACGCTCTGCCCGGTGCTCTCGGCGGTCAGCCGGTGCATGAGCCCCTTGGTGTACACGAGGTTCTCGGCCTGGATCGCGATGTCGACGGCGGTGCCGCCGATGCCCGCCGACGGCTGGTGCATCATGATCCGCGCGTGCGGCAGCGCGAACCGCTTGCCCGGCGTCCCCGCGCAGAGCAGGAACTGCCCCATGCTCGCGGCGAAGCCCATCGCGACGGTGGAGACGTCGTTCGGGATGAGCCGCATCGTGTCGTAGATCGCGAGCCCGGCGCTCACCGAGCCGCCGGGGGAGTTGACGTAGAGCGCGACGTCCGCGCGCGGGTCCTCCGCCGAGAGCAGGAGGAGCTGCGCGCACAGACGGTTCGCGACGGCGTCGTCCACGGCCGTGCCGAGGACGACGATGCGCTGGTGGAGCAGCCGCGTCGTGAGCTGGTCGTCGAAGGACGACGACGCCGGGGCGGCGGCCTCCGCGTGCGGTGGGCGTGACGTGTACGTGGTCATGGGACCACCGTGGCCCGGGAGAGGCTCGGACGGGCGGGTGATCTGCCGTCGGCTCATTCGCCGACGGCAGATCAGGCATCGTCAGAACCGCGCAGCACCGGTCAGAGATTTGGCCAAGACGTCCGGTCGACAGTGACCCCGTTGGCCGGGCTGAGGGTGACCCACACGGTATGGGTACCGCCGCCGCGGTTGCCGAGGATGCATCCAAGGTCGACGTAGCTGCCGGCGTTGAGCCGCACCGGCCACGCGTAGCTGCCGACCTGACCGTCCTGCGTATAGCACTTGATCTCGTAGTTGCCAGAGGGGAAGGTCGCGTTTGCGTTGACGCGGAATACGGTGCACATGTGGCCAACGCAGTTGCCTTGACCGGGCTGGGTGTCCCGCTGCGGTCCGCGCGTCACCCAGACCCTCGGCGGGTCCGGGGGCGAGTCCGTGCTGTGCGTTGCGTAATCGCTCCACGAGCCGCAGCCCGCGGCGTTGCACGCCTGGGCACGCAGCCGGAACGACTGCCCGTAGTCGGTACCGACGTTGACGGTCTGACCCGTCCCGCTCGACCCGCCCTGGATCTGCCAGTTGTACCTCGACACTGCGTCGCCGCCGTTCGACGACGGAGCAGAGATGGTGAAGCGGCCCGACGTCGCGTTCACGCGCGAGGCGGAGACACCCGGTGTGCCTGGTTTGCCGTACGCGCGTGCCTGACTGGATGCAGGGCTGGACGTCGAGGTCCCGCCCGCGTTCGTCGCGGTCACGGTGAACGTGTAGGTCCCCGCGGGCAGGTCCGTGAAGTCCACCGAGGTCCCGGCCACCCGCTTGGTGGCGTTGCCCGGTGATGCCGTCACGGTGTAGCCCGTGATCGGGCTGCCGTTGGCGTCGGCCGCACCCCACGACACGCGCGGGATGCCGCTGCTCTGCGACGACGACCCGACGTTCTGCACGCTGGGCCTCGGCGGTGCCTCGGGGCGGCCGAACGGCACGACCGCGGCGGACTGCGGGCTCTCCGCCGTCACGCCCGCCTTGTTCTCGGCCGTCACGGTGAACGTGTAGGACGACTCGTTGTCGAGCCCGGTCGCCTTGTGGCTCGTCCCCGTGAGGGAGAGCGGGGCGCCGTCGCGCGCGCCGTTCTTGTAGCGCTGCAGGCTGTACGCCTTGATCGCGTCGCCGTTCTCGAACGGCTGCTCCCACGCCACGTCGATGGACCCGCCGTTGAGCGGGGAGTCGGACGCGCGCTTCGCGGAGGGCGTCTTCGGGACGTCCGGCAGACCCGCCGGGATCTCCTCGGCGGAGTACTCGCCCCACTCCGAGGGGTCGGGCGCGAGGTTCACGGCCTGCACGCGCACCCGGTACGCGATGCCGTTCTTGAGCCCCGTCCAGACGGTCTGGTTCCCGGTGAGGGACTGCATCTGGATGGCGCCGCTCGGCGGCGCCGGGGAGATCTCCAGGTTGACGGTCTCGATGGGCGAGCGGTCGGTGTAGGTCTTGTTGGTCCAGGTGACGGTGAGGGACTGGTCGCCGAACTCGAGGGTGGGTGCGGCGGGCGGGTCGGGCTTCTCGTCGGGGCGGGCCTCGGCCGAGGGCGGGGAGGCGGGTCCGTCGCCGACGGCGTTGGTCGCGTAGACGGTGAAGGTGTACTTCACGTTGTTGGTGAGGCCGTCGAGGGTGCAGGTGGTGGTGCCGCAGGCCTTCTCGTAGCCGTTCTGGGAGCGCACGGTGTAGCCGGTGATGTCGGCGCCGTTGTTGTTCGGCGGGTCCCAGGACAGCACGACGGTCTTGGAGCGGACCTCGTCGACCTGCGGGGTCGCGGGGGCCTCGGGCTTGCCGAGCACCTTGACCTGGACGCGACCCTCGACCATGCGGTCGGCGTCCTTCGTCGCGTCCTGGATGCGGTACGTGACGACCATGACGCCGACGTAGTTCTCGGCAGGGGTGATCGTCACGTCGTTCCCCGCGTAGGAGACGTCGCCCTGACCCGTCTCGACACCGGCACCCACGATCTCGAGGGGCGTGTCGGGGAAGGGGTTGGCGTCGTTGGCCAGGACGTCGATCGTGGTGGCCTTGCCCTGGTGGGCGTCGTCGACGGTGTCCTGGTTGGCGCGGGCGAGGGGTCGGGTGGAGGCCACGACGGTGAGGGTCGCGCTGCCCTCGACCGGGGGGTGCTCGCCGTCGGTGACGGTGATCGGGACCTGCACGACCGAGCCCTTGGGCACGTCCGGGGAGGCCTGGGCGTGCAGCGTGCTGCCCTCGACCGTGACGGTGATGCCCTGCGCCTGGCCGGTGGCCTTGAAGGTCAGGGAGTCGCCGTCGGGGTCGGTCGCGAAGCGCGCGAGGTCGACCGAGGCCTCCTCGCCCGCCGCCACGTCGAGCGTCGGCGTGGAGAGCTCCGGCGGCAGGTTCTCCGGCGGGACCACGCTGATCGGCAGCGTGAGCAGCGCCGTGCTCCCCTCGGGGTCGTCGGGGCCGGAGCCGTCGGTCACCTCGAAGGTGACGGCGGCCGGCCCGACGTAGTCGGCGTTCGACGTGTAGACGATCTCGGTGGTCGAGGGCACCTCACGGGTCCCCTCGAGCGCGGTGACCTTCTCCTCGGTCGTCAGGCGGGGGGTCCTGCCCTCGACCACGAGCACGTAGTCCGTGATGTCGATCGTCAGCGGCTCGCCGCTGACGACCTCGAGCGGCGTGATGCCCGGACGCAGGGTCGGTGCCTGGTCCGTCATACCCGGCACCTTGACGAAGGCCTTGGCGGTGAGGCCGTCGACGTCGGTGACGGTGTAGGTCACGACCTGGCGGTTCTCGGTGAGGGTGATGACGAGCTCGCCGGCGTCGGTGACGGTGGTGGTGGTCGCGTCGGTGGTGACGGTGAGCTCGGTCGCGGCGCCGTCGGGGTCCTCGTCGTTGTCCAGGACGGGGACGGTGACCTCGGTCTTGCCGAGGATGTCTTCCACGGGCACGGTGTCGTCGCGGGCGACGGGGGGCAGCAGGGGTGCGTCGGCGGCGACGTTCACGGTGACGGCGCCGGTGGCGCGGGCGCCGTAGGTGTCCTGGACCTGGTAGTAGAAGGTGTAGGCGCCGTCGGCGTCGGGTGAGGTCAGGACGATGCGGTCGGTCACGACCTCGGCGTCCAGGTCGTGGGTGTCCTCGATGCCGCCGGGGACCAGGCCGACCTGGTCGCCGTCGGGGTCGGTGTCGTTGGCCAGGGCCGCGACCGAGACCGTGCGCCCGGGGCGCACCGTGATCTCGTCGTCCACCGCGACCGGGGCCTGGTTGGTCTCGGCGGGCCGGGCGATGCCGACCTGGACCGTCCCGACGGCGGTGGCGCCGCGGGCGTCGAGCACGGAGTAGGTGAACGTGTCGTGCCCGGTGGCGTTCTTGGACGCCGCGTACTCGATCAGTCCGTCCACGACCCGGGCGGTGCCCTTGGCGGCGGGGGTGGCGATGCCGGTGACCTGGACGGAGTCGCCGTCGGGGTCGATCCCGTCCAGGGGCACCGCGATGCGCACGCTGGACCCGGACAGCACGCGGGCCTCGATCTCGCGGGGCTGCGGGGGTGCGTTGTCCTCCCCGTCGCGGATGCGGATCGTGACCTGGGCGGAGTCCTCCTGCCCGTTGACGTCGCGCACCCGGTAGATCGCGTACGCGGTCCCGGCCTCGGGGCCGGCCTTGAACCGCAGCGTGTCCTCGGAGACGAACGCCTCGCCCAGGGCGGGGTCCACGTCCTGCTCGAGCTCGGGCTGCAGGAACAGCTCCAGCCCGTCGGGGTGGGTGTCGTTCTTCAGCACCGGGATCGTCACCACGTCGCCCGCGTGCACCGTGACCTCGTCCGCCGCCGCCTGCGGCGGCTGCAACCGCGTCGGCGCCGGCACGGGGATCACGCGCACCTGGCCGGTCGCCGTCTCGGTGCCGTTGGAGGCCGTGTACTCCACCGTCACCGGCGCGTCCAGGCGCCGGATCTCGGTGACCCGCAGCATCTGGTGCGCCAGGATCGCGACCGACACACCGGCGTCGGCCGGGACGCGCACGGACTGGACGACGAGGACGCCGCCGGCGGGGTCGGTGTCGTTGGCCAGCACGTCGACCAGGGTCGACCCGCCCGCGGGGAGCAGGGCGGTGTCGGTGACCACGATCGGGGCGCCCGCGGCCTCGGACGGGGGCAGGACGTCCACGCGCACCAGACCCGTGGTCGCGTTCGGTCCGTCGGTCACCTGGTAGGTCAGGTCGTACGACCGCGGCTCCATCGACACGAACGTGAACGTCCCCGCGTCATAGTTCGGCGTGATCTCCGCCGGCGCGGACTCCGAGACCGACGCCAGCCGCAGCTCGTCGTCGTTCGGGTCGGTGTCGTTGCGCAACGGTTCCACCGTCACCGGCTGACCCGCCGGCACCACCACGTGGTCGTTCACCGCCACCGGCGGCTGCGGACCCGGCACCACGTCCACCAGGAGCTTGCCCTCGAAGGACAGCTCGCCGTCGGAGACCAGCAGGGTCACGATCTTGCGGCCGGTGGAGCCGCCGCCGTCGCGGAACTCGACCGTGCCGTCCGGGCGCGAGCGCACGTCGTCACCGGCCACGGTCGCCGCGGCCGAGGCGAGGTAGAGGTCGTCGCCGTCGGGGTCCTTGAAGTACGGCAGCACCTTGATCGTCGCGCGCCCGCCCTGGGCCACCCGCAGCACCGGGTCACCCGTCTGCTCCGGCGGCGCGTTCTCCCCCCAGGGCGACACCTTCAGCGTGACGCCGGCCTCGGCCACACCCCCACGACCGTCGGCCACCGAGTACCGGAACGTGCCCGTGCCCTGCGCGTCCTCGGGCACCACCGCCTGCAGCGCCGCACCACCCATGATCGCCTGCACCGTCGCGTTGCCCGGCGAGTCCCCCGCCAGCGACGCCGTCATCACGTCCCCGTCCGGGTCCACGTCGTTGCCCAGCACCGGCAAGATCGTCGTACGACCCGGACGCACCCCGAACGAGTCGTCCTGCGGCTGCGGCGGCTTGTTCGGCTGCGAACGGTCCGCGATGAACTGATCCACCTGCTCCGGGTTCGTCAGCTCCGCGTCGGACTCCTCACCCTCGGCCTCCTCCGGCAACTGCACGTCCCAGTCGTCGACCTTCTGGTACTCGTCCGCCGCCATCCACAACGTCCCCGCCGACAGGTCGTTCAGCACGATCACGCGCCGGTTCACCCGGTACTCCAGGCGGGTCTGCGGGTCCAGGCCCTCGAGCCGCTCGTCGACGTCCCGACCCGTGCCGTCGCAGTCACGGATGACCTGACCCGTCGAGGCCCACGCCCCGTACGTGCACGCGCCGAGCTGGACGGGCGCCGCCGGCACGCCCTGCGCGGCACGGCGCTGCGCGTCGCCGCCCTTGAGCGGCTGGGAGACGAGGGCGTCCGTCGTGGCGACCACGACCACGTCCGAGGACTGCGACGGCTGCTGCAGGCGCGCGTCCCCGCCCCCCTCGATCGCCACGCTCTTCCCGCCGGGCAGGATCAGGTGGGACGCGGACCGGTCGAGCACGACGGGCCGGTCGCCGACCGCGGTCACCTCGACCTCGGCGCCCTTGCCCACGGGCAGCGCCGCCGAGGAGGCCTCGCCGTCCACCGTGCCCTTGGACGTCGTCGCCACCGTCCACAACGTCCCCGTCGACGGGATCGCTGCGAACACCGTCCCGTCCTGCGACACGGTCAGCGCACCCTCACCGCCGACCTCGGCCACGGGGTCGAGCTTCTCCGCGTCGAACGACGTCGCCCCGTCGAACGGCAGCACCCACAGCAGGCCCTCCTCGCCGTCGAGGATCGCCGTCGTCGCACCGCCGGAGACGACCTGCGCCCCCGCCGGCAGACGGACCTGCCCGTCCAGCTTCAGGTGCGCGACGTTCACGGGGGACGCGGAGCTCGTCCCGGTGTCGTCCAGCAGCACACGGCCCGCGTCCTGCTGCACGTCGAACGACGCGCTGCCCGCGTTCAACGTCCCGTCCATCGCCTGGGACTCGTCGTTGAACCGACCCAGCAACCCGGCCGACGACTTCGTCACCCACACGCCCGAGTCGTTCAGGTCCACGTCCGCCGTGGCCTCGCCCTCGTAGAACAGCGCCATCCCCACCAGCGCCGTCGAGAACACCGACACGGTGCTCACCGACGCGACGGTCCGACGATGCTCGCGGATGCTCGAGAGAAGGCCCACCAATGCTCCCTAAGTACGTGGTCGGGGCACACGGGACCGCGTCATCCTGTCGAGCCGGGATGGCGAGAGAGGGGGAGACGCGCGTCTGTGCCCACAGAACGCCCCGTCGAGGGTAACCGAGTGGTCGGGAGTGCCGACATGGGGACCACTCCCCATGCGGGTGGAATCTCCGGATGTTCAGGGCAGAAGGGATGCTCGCGACACAGCGGCGCGGTCGCGGGTGTGCTCCGCCGCGGCGTGGAGCGCGTCGGACGAGGGGGCCGACGTCGTCTCCGGGGCGACGGCGAGCCGGTCGCGCCGCGCGTGCGCGCGCGCCGCGGCGCGGCGGCGGCCGAGGTCGCTCAGCGCCGAGCCGACGACCACGAGCAGGCGGTCGGCGCCGCGCGGCTCGGCGGTGCGGGGCAGGGTGGGGGAGTACGCGCTCATGAGGGGTTCTCCTCGCCGTCGATCGTGGGAAAGACGTTGAAGTGGATCTGCACGGGCCGCGCGCCCGGCGCCTGCTCCTGGCCCTGGAACCGGTGGAGCGTCGCGTCGAGCGCGTCCCAGGCGTCCGCGACCTCGTTCATCTGGTCGGCGGTGAGCCACATGCTGGCGGTCGTGAGGCGTGCCCCGTCGAGCCACCGTGTCGGGAGCTCCGAGGAGCGCTCCAGGAACGCCTGGATCTTGCGGGCGCGGGCGTTCTCGAACTCCCGGCTCACCATCGCGGTGGCGAGCGTGGTCGCCGTGTCCTCGGTCTCGTCGGGCGTGCTCACGGTGAACCCGCCCGGCGGGCGTTCCCACCACCGCTCCCGCGCCGTGCCGCGGCCCGCGACCTCACGGACGAAGCCGTGCCGGGCGAGCTGGCGCAGGTGGTAGCTCGTCGAGCCGCTGGACTCGCCGACGAGGTCGGCGAGGCGGCTGGCCGTGAGCGCGCCGTGGGTGGAGAGCAGGTCGAGGATCTGCACCCGCAGCGGGTGCGCGAGCGCCTTGAGCTGCGTCGGGCCGAGCGCCGGGTGGCGTTCGGTGCTCGGGGGTGTGGTGTCGCCGTCGGTGCTCATGGCACGAGAGTAGCCATGCAAAGACACCTTTGCAAGAGTTTTTTTGCAACGAGTTCTTGGGACGCGTTGCGAGGCGAGGCGCGAGGGGCGAGGTGCGGTGCGAGGTGCGAGCATCGGTCGCATGGCCCACGTGGTGGAGCGGGTGCGCGGGGCGACGGAGCGCGCGATCTTCCTCCGGGTCGCGGGCCCGGACGCGACCGCCACCAGGGCGCGCATCCACGAGACACCGGGTCCGCGCTGGTTCGACCGGGGCTCGCCGGTCCAGCGCGTGCACGGCGACGCGTCGATGTTCGTCGGGGGGCTGCGCGCCCTGCTGCTGCAGAGCCTGCACCCGCTGGCCATGGCGGGCGTCGCCGCGCACTCGGGCTACCGGGGTGACCCGTGGGGCCGCCTCCAGCGCACGTCGACCTTCATCGCCGTGACGACGTTCGGCACGGCCGACGACGCGGAGCGCGCGGTCGCGGCGGTCCGCGCGGTCCACGAGCGCGTCCGGGGCCGGGCGCCCGACGGTCGCCCCTACCGCGCGAGCGACCCGGAGCTGCTGCGCTGGGTCCACGTCGCGGAGACCCAGAGCTTCCTCGTCGCGCACCAGGCGTTCGGCCGGCACCCGCTCGACGCGCAGGGGTGCGACGAGTACGTCGCCCAGGCCGCCGTCGTCGGGCGCGCGCTGGGGGTCGCGGACGTGCCACTGACCCGTGGGGAGCTGGACGCGGCGGTCGAGGAGTACCGGCCGGCGCTCTCGCTCACCCCGTCCGCGCTCGACGCCGCGCGGTTCCTGCTCGTCGAGCCCCCGCTCCCGTGGCCCGTGCGCCCGGCCTACGCCGGGCTGGCCGTCGCCGCGCGCGAGTCGCTGCCCGCGTGGGCGCGCGCCGGGATGCCGCGGGTGCGCGGCCTGCCGGCGCGGTGGGCGCGGCCCGCCGGCGCCACGGTCACGCGGCTGATTCGCTGGGCGCTCCCCGCCCCGTGAGGTCGCGCCCACCGTGCGGGCTCACGGTTGGCGGTCACGGCCCGTCGCGCCGTCGGCGGTAGGCGTCGAGGTCGCCGTTGAGGCGGCCCAGCAGCTCGGCGAGCAGCGCGCGGTCCAGGCGGGACCAGCCGCCCAGCACGTCGGCGTACAGCTCCGTCCGCGCGACCCGGTGCGCGGCGAGCTCGTCGAGGCCCGCGCTCGTCGGCTCGACGACGACCGCGCGGCCGTCGCGGGGGTCGCGCGCGCGGCGGACGTGGCCGGCCCGTTCGAGCGCGACGACCTGGCGGGTGACGGTGGACGCGTCGAGGCCGAGGTGCTCCGCGAGGGCGTTCACGTGCAAGGGCCCGTGCGTCCCGAGCGTGTGGAGGAGGAGGTAGCCGGAGCGGTCGAGCGTCCCGCCGCGGCGCGAGGTGCCCGGCGTCCCCGACGCGCGGGTGCGCTCGGCGCGCCGCAGGAGCTGTGCGACCTCCAGCTCGATCGCGCCGAGCACGTCGTGCGCGGTCGCGTCGTCGCGCGCCGACGGCCCGCCGGTCGGCGCACCGGACGCTCGATCGTTTCCCTCGGCAACCGTCATAGGTGTATTCTACAGATACTTACCTGTCAGATACAGATAAATGCTGCCGCCAGCCCGCTCAGGCCGCGCGGCCCTCCCCCCGACCAGGAAGTACGAACGCAGTGGCCTCCACGCGCAACGAACCGAACCGCACCGCCATCTACGCGACCGCGCTCACGGCGTTCTTCGCGATCGCCGGCATCGCGGTCGTCGACCCGATCCTGCCCGTCATCGGCGAGGAGATCGGGGCCTCGACCTGGCAGATCGAGCTCCTCTTCACGGCCTACATCGCCGTCATGGCGCTCGGCATGATCCCCGCCGTCATGGCCACCGGGCGCTTCGGCTACAAGAAGATCCTCGCGACCGGCGTCAGCCTCGTCGCCGTGGCCGCGGTGCTCGCGGCCCTGAGCACGAGCATCGGCCAGCTCGCCGCGCTGCGCGGCCTGTGGGGCCTGGGCAACGCGATGTTCTTCGCGACCGCGATGGTCCTGCTCGTCTCGCTCGCGAACGACCGCGAGTGGGTCGTCGAGCTCTTCGAGACGTGCGTCGGGCTCGGGTTCGCCGTCGGCCCGCTGCTCGGCGGCCTGCTGGGCGGCATCTCGTGGCGCGTGCCGTTCTTCGTGTGCGGCGTGTTCATGCTCGTCGCCCTGCTCGTGTCGGTGACCCGCCTCAAGGACCCGGCCGAGAAGCCCGCGCCGCTGCGGCTCGGCCAGGTGTTCCGCCTCTTCCGCAAGCCCGGCTTCCTCGCGCTCGCCGCGGTCACCGCCGCGTACAACTTCTGCTTCTTCATCGTGCTCGGGTACACGCCGGTGTTCCTCGGGCTCGACGTCGTGCCGCTCGGCCTCGTCTTCACCGCGTGGGGCGTGGGGCTCGCGGTCGGGATCCTCGTCGTCGGGCACCGGCTCGCGCACCGCGTGGGCGCGGTGCAGACGCTCGGCGTCGCGATCGTGGGCGTGCTGGTCGCGCTGGTCCTGCTGGCGCTCGACCTCGGGACCGCATGGTCCGTCGTCGTGCTCGTGGGGGCGGGCGTCTTCATGGGGATCGCGAACGCGAACCTCACCGACCTGTCGCTCGCGCTCGGCGACCCGGACCGGCGCGTGACGACCGGAGCGTTCAACCTCGTGCGCTGGGGCTTCGCCGCTCCCGCGCCGGTCATCGCGGGCCTCCTGCACCCGGTCTCCGCGACGGCCCCGTTCTGGCTGGGGGCGGGGATCCTCGTGCTCGGCGTCGTCGTCTTCGTGGCGTTCGGCCACCGGATGGCGGGCGATATCGGCGAGCGCGTGCTGTGGTCGCGCTGGAACCGCAGGGCGCGCGCCGTCGAGGGCACGCCCGAAGAGGCGCTCGGCGAGGTCTGAGCCGACGGCGCCTCAGGACCCGGGCGCGCCCTCGTCCGGCCCGGGGCCCGGGGGAGTGGCCTCGGCCGCCGCGGTGAGCGCCTCGATCCCGACGGTGAGCGCGTGCAGGTCCGCCACGTCGAGCCGGTCGAGCAGGTCCGTGAGGGGCTCGTCCTCCTGCGCCGCGATCCGGCGCACGGCCGCGGCGCCGCGCGGCGTCGCGGCGACCAGCCGCACCCGGCCGTCCTGCGGGTCGGGACGGCGCGCGGCCATCCCCGCCGCCTCCAGCCGGTCCACGATCCCCGAGAGCGTGGCCGGGGAGATGCCGAGCACCTCCGCGAGCCGGTGCGAGCTCGTCTCGCCGTCGAGCTGGAGGACGGCGAGCGCCCGGAGCTGGGGGACCGTGAGGGTCGTGCGCAGCAAGGGCTCGAGCCGCTGGGCGAGGAGCAGCTCGGCGAGGCGGCGCTGCGCGTCCTCGAGGCGCCGCGCGAGCGCCGCGCGCTCGTCGTCGGCGGGGTGGGTCACGGCGCAGACTCTATCGGTGGGAGCGGGAACCATCCCGAGATGCTTCGCGTTACGCTCACGAAATCGCGACGCCGACGTCGTCTCCCACCCGACCTGGAACCCTTGGAGGCTCCGTGTCCCGTCTCGCCCGGCTGTCGCTGGCCAACCGCGCGCTCGTCGCGCTCGCCACGGTCGCGATCGCGATCTTCGGCGTCATCAGCATGGGATCGCTCAAGCAGGAGCTCATCCCGAGCCTGCAGATCCCCACCGCCGCCGTCGTCGGCGTCTACCCGGGCTCCGCCCCGGCGATCGTCGAGCAGCAGGTGACCGTCCCCGTGGAGACGGCCGCGCGCGCCGTCAAGGGCGTGGAGGACGTCACGTCGACGTCGTCGACGGGGATGTCCGTGACGACGGTGCAGTTCGCCTACGGCACGGACATGGACGCCGCGGCCTCCCAGCTCCAGACGGCGATCACGCGCCTGCAGTCCCAGCTCCCCGAGGATGTCGAGCCGCAGGTCGTCACGGGGTCGGTGGACGACCTGCCCGTGATCCAGCTCGCCGTGTCCGGCGGGTCGGACGACGCGGCGCTGGCCGACACCGTCACGTCGAGCGTCGTCCCGGCGCTCGAGGACGTCGAGGGCGTGCGCAGCGTCGCGGTGAGCGGGATCGCCGACCAGCAGGTGACGGTCGACCTCGACCCGGCCGCGCTCGCCGCCGCCGGGCTCAGCCCGGCGCAGGTCTCCACGATCCTCCAGGACAACGGCGTCGTGATCCCCGCCGGGACCGTCTCCGAGGGCGACCGGACCCTCAGCGTGCAGGTCGGCACCGCGGTCACCACCGTCGACGAGCTCGCCGCGCTGCCGCTCGTGTCCCCGACCGCCGCACCCGGCACCGCCCCCGTGGTGCTCGGCGACGTCGCGACCGTGACCGCGGGCCCCGAGCCCGCGACGTCCTACTCGCGCCTCGACGGCGAGACCGCGCTCGCGGTCGCGATCACCAAGACGCCCGCGGGCAACACGGTCGAGGTGTCGCACGCCGTCCAGGAGGCGATCGACGACCTCTCGGGCGTGCTCGACGCGCAGGACGTGCGGGTCGAGGTCGTGTTCGACCAGGCGCCGTTCATCGAGGAGTCCATCGAGGGCCTCGCGACGGAGGGCCTGCTCGGCCTCCTGTTCGCCGTCGTCGTGATCCTGCTGTTCCTCGCGTCGCTGCGCTCGACGCTCGTCTCGGCCGTGTCGATCCCGCTGTCGCTGTTCGTGACGTTCATCGTCATGAACGCCACGGGCTACACGCTGAACATCCTCACGCTCGGCGCCATGACGGTCGCGATCGGCCGCGTGGTCGACGACTCGATCGTCGTCATCGAGAACATCAAGCGGCACCTGTCGTACGGCGAGGCCAAGGTGGGCGCCATCATCGGCGCCGTCAAGGAGGTCGCGGGCGCGATCACCGCCTCGACCGTGGCGACCGTCGCCGTCTTCCTGCCCATCGCGCTCGTGGGTGGCATGGTCGGCGAGCTCTTCCGGCCCTTCGCGCTCACCGTCGCCATCGCGATGCTCGCGTCGCTCTTCGTGGCGCTGACGATCGTCCCGGTCCTCGCGTACTGGTTCATCAAGTCCCCGCCTGTCCCGGCCGACCCCGAGGCCGCGCGCCTCGCCGGGGAGCGCGCCCGTGCGACGGCCGAGGCCAAGGAGCGCCGCGGGCTGTGGCAGCGCGGGTACGTCCCGACGCTGCGGGCGGCGCTGCGCCACCCGGCGATCACGCTCGGCGTGTCCGTCGCGATCCTCGCCGGGACGCTCGCGCTCGTGCCGCGCCTGGAGACCAACTTCCTCGGCGACACCGGACAGGACACGCTCACCGTCACCGAGTCGTTCGCGCCGGGCACGTCGCTCGAGGCGCAGGACGCCGCGGCGCGCGACGTCGAGCAGGCGCTCCTCGACGTCGACGGCGTCGCGACCGTGCAGACGACCGTCGGCACGGCGGGCGGGCCGGAGGCCGCGTTCTTCGGCGGCGGCGGGTCCCCGACGGCGACGTTCGCCGTCACGCTCGACTCGGACGCCGACGCCGTCGCGGCCCAGGAGGACGTGCGCGACGCCGTCTCCGGGCTGGGCGGGGAGTCGAGCGAGGGCATCGAGGTCGCCGGCGCGGACGCCGCGTTCGGCAGCTCGACGGTCGACCTCGTCGTGCGCGCCCCCGACACCGACACCCTCGCGGCCGCGGCCGCGGACGTGCAGGAGCTCGCCGAGGGCGCCGACGGCGCGGCGCAGGTGACCAACAACCTCGCCTCGGCGCAGTCCACGGTCCAGGTGACCGTCGACCGCGACGCCGCGGCCGCCGTCGGGCTCACCGAGACCCAGGTGGCCGGGACCGTCGCGGGGACGATGTCGCCCGCGCCGATCGGCACCGTGAACCTCGGCGACGGCCCGGTCCAGGTCCGCGTCCTCGCGGGCCAGGCGCCGGCGACGGTCGCGGACCTCGAGCAGGTCGTGCTGCCCACCGCTGCGGGACCGGTGCCGCTCACGCAGGTCGCCGAGGTCGCGGAGGTCGAGGTCCCCACCTCGATCACCCGGGTCGACGGCGAGCGCAGCGCCACGATCTCCGTCACGCCCGCCGGACAGGACCTCGGCGCGCTCACCGCCGAGCTCACGACCGCGATCGACGGCCTCGAGCTGGAGGGCGGGGCGACCGTCGAGATCGGCGGCGTCGCGTCCGACCAGGCCGACGCGTTCGCCGACCTCGGGCTCGCGCTGCTCGTCGCGATCCTCATCGTCTACCTCGTCATGGTCGCGACGTTCCGCAGCCTCTTGCAGCCGTTCATCCTGCTCGTGTCGATCCCGTTCGCCGCGACGGGTGCGCTGCTCCTGCTGCTCGCCACCGCGACGCCGCTCGGCGTGCCGGCCCTCATCGGCCTGCTCATGCTCGTCGGGATCGTCGTGTCCAACGCGATCGTGCTCATCGACCTCATCAACCAGTACCGCGAGCGCGGCCGGTCGCTCGACGACGCCGTCATGGAGGGGTCGCGCAAGCGCCTGCGCCCCATCGTCATGACGGCTGCGGCGACGATCTTCGCGCTCACCCCGATGGCGATCGGCATCACCGGCGGCGGGGCGTTCATCTCCCAGCCCCTCGCGCTCGTCGTCATCGGCGGCCTGCTCAGCTCGACGCTGCTCACGCTCGTCGTCGTCCCGGTGCTGTACACGCTCGCCGAGCGCCGCGGCGAGAAGCGCGCGGCCAAGAAGGCGGCCAAGCAGGAGGCCGCCGCCCAGGCCGAGGCCGACAAGGCCGAGCAGTCCGAGAAGGCCGCCGCCCAGCCCGTTGCGGAGGGGTAGCCCGCCGAGGTAGAGCCCTGGTCCGCCGCCGAGGTAGAGCCCTGGTCGGTCGAGGTAGAGGTGTGGTCGGTTTCAGGCCCGCGGGGTCGGGTCCGCGGTGGGGGTGGGCTCGGTGCTCGGGGCTGCGTCGCCGTCACCCTGGACTGTCGGGCGTGGGTTCTTGGAGCGCCGCTTTGACGCCCTTTCGCATCCGAGCCCACCCCCACCGCTCGGCCGTCGCCGCACCCTTGCCCGGGCTCGCCCGAGCCAGCTCGCCGACGTAGACCCGTGGTCCGCCGAGGTAGGCCCGTGGTCTGCCGAGGTAGGCCCCGTGGTCCGCCGAGGTGGGCCCGTGGTCCGCCGAGGTAGAGGCATGGTTCGACGACGTCCGCTCGCACTGCGTTGCAGCGTCGCCGTCGGCCGTCGGCCGTCGGTCCGGTCGCCCGGGAGGCGCCGGTTGGCGGCCTCGGCCGAACCGACACCGCGGGCGGTCGCCCGAGGTGGGCCAAGACCAGGGTGAGACGACGCCGGGCGGGGTGGGTGGTGGTGCCGCGTCGTGGCGGGCCTGGCGGGAGCGACGCGAGGAACGAGCGGCGCGGATGGT
>NZ_JBHJYJ010000027.1:0-20719 GCF_042269845.1 Cellulosimicrobium sp. NPDC055967
TTCGGGTTGATCCCGGAGTTCATCGGGCGGTTGCCGGTGATCGCGTCGGTGTCGGCGTTGGACTCTGAGGCGTTGGTGCGGATCTTGACGCAGCCGCGCAATGCGTTGGTGAAGCAGTATCAGCGGATGTTCGCGATCGACGGGGTGGAGCTGGAGTTCACCTCCGGTGCGGTGGAGGCGGTCGCGGAGCAGGCGTTGTTGCGTGGGACGGGGGCGCGGGGGTTGCGGGCGATCATGGAGGAGGTGTTGCAGCAGGTGATGTTCGACGTGCCCTCGCGTGATGACGTGGAGCGTGTGGTGATCACGCGGGAGGTCGTGCTGGACAACGTGAACCCCACGATCGTGCCGCGCACCTCCACCGCGCGCAGCCGCACCCCGCGGGAGAAGTCCGCCTGACCTGCCACCCGCCGAGGTAGAGCCCCGGTCCGCCGAGGTAGAGCTCTGGTCGGTCGAGGTAGAGCCCTGGTGGCCCGAGGGAGCGGCGTGGTCACGCCCGACGGCGGCCGGTCGCGGCAGTACCTCACGTGCCCGGGCGGCGCACGGTCGTCGAGTTGTCAGCACGTCGTCGGCCGCGGCGATCAGCGTGAGCCCGAGGACGAGCACGAACGGCCGTCGCTCGGCGCCGAGCACGCCACGGGCGGTCGCGGCGTGGCTCGCGACCGCCCGTGGCGGGTCGTGCGCGGTTCACGCGCCGACGGTCTCGCTCTCGCGCGCCGGTTCGCCGGCCGCGGCGGGGGGCGGCGTGCGGAGCAGCACCGCGCTGAGGAGCGCCGCGACGAGCGCGACGACCCCGGCCCCGAGGAAGACCGCCGAGTACCCCTCGGTGAGCGCGACGAGGTCGTCGCTCGCGGTCGCCCCGAACGCTGCTCCGACGGCCGTCATCGCGGCGAGCCCGAGGGCGGAACCCACCTGGTAGCTCGTGTTGACGATCCCGGACGCGAGGCCGCCGTCCTGCGGCGGGGCGCTCGAGATCGCGGTCCCGAGCGACGGGATGAAGGCGAGCGACATGCCGAGCGCCGCGACGAGCGTCGCGGGCAGCACGTCGACGGCGTACGCGCCGTCGGGCCGGACGAGCGAGAGCCACCCGAGACCGACAGCGAGGACCAGGAAACCGGCGACGACCAGGGCCTTGCTCCCCCAGCGGGCGATGAGGCGCGGGGCGAGAGCGACCATCCCGACCATGACGAGCGCCGTCATCGGCACGAGCGCGGCGCCGGAGGCGAAGGCGCCCAGCCCGAGGACCTGCTGCAGGTACAGGTTGAGGTAGAACCACATGGCGACCCACGCGGCACCGAGCAGCGCCTGGGCGAGGTTCGCCGCCCCGAGGTTCGGGGTCCGGAAGATCCGCAGCGGGACGAGCGGCTGGCTGCGCCGCGCCTGGCTGACGACGAAGCCGGCGAGCAGCAGGAGCGCCGCGCCGAGCACGACCCACGTCTGCGCCGCGCCCCACCCGACCTCGGGTGCCCGCACGACCGCGAAGACGAGGGCGCCGAGGCCCACGGTGACCGTGAGCGCGCCCACGACGTCGACGGACCCCCGCGTGGTCGAGCCGGCGGGGAGCAGGACCCGGGTGACGGCGAGCACGAGCACGGCGATCGGCACGTTGATCCAGAACACCCACGGCCAGCTCGAGTACTCGGTGATGAGCCCGCCGAGGAAGACGCCGGCGGTGCCGCCCGCGGGTGCCGCGGCACCGTAGACCGCGAGCGCCCGCGTGAGCTCCCGGGGGCTGGACCCGAAGATCGACATGAGCAGCGTGAGCGCGGCGGGGGCGACGAGCGCGGCGCCGACGCCCTGGACCACGCGCCCGGTGAGCTCGACCACGACGGTCCCGGCCGCCCCGGCGACGACGGAGCCGACGAGCAGCACCGCCCAGCCGATCGTGAAGATGCGGCGGGCGCCGAAGAGGTCGGCGAGCCTGCCTCCGAGGAGCAGGAGCCCGGCGAACGCGACGACGTACGCGTTGAAGACCCACGACAGGTTCCCCGGCGAGAAGCCGAGGTCCTCCTGGATCCGTGGGAGGGCCACCCCGATGATCGAGGTGTCCATGATGACCATGAACTGCGCGGTGGCGATGAGCCCGAGGGCCCACCCCCGCCTCGATGCGTCCGACATCGAGCGTCCTCCTCCGGGCCGCGAAGGCCCTGTCCGGCCGCCGGGGACGGCGGCACGCGAGGCGACGGCAATCCGTCGCCAGATACCCCATGGGGGTATCTGGCGGTGAAGGCACTATACGGGTGGGGGGTATGCAAGGGTCGATCGCCGGCGGTCAGCCGACGAAGACGCAGAAGGGGTGGCCCGCCGGGTCGGCGTAGACGCGCAGCGGTTCCTCCGGGTCGTCCGAACGGTCGTGGAGCAGGCGCGCCCCGAGCGCGAGGGCGCGCTCGTGCTGGCGGTCGAGCTCCGCGTCGTCCGCCACGGTGCAGTCGAGGTGAAGCTGCTGCGGCACACCGTCGTCCGGCCACGTCGACGGCGGGAGCGCGCCGACCTGCTGGAACGCGAGCTGGACCCCGCCCGGCGCAGCACGCAGCACGAGCCAGTCCGCACCCGCCGGGTCCGGTTCGCCGACGGGCGGCGGCTCGTCGCCCGCGCGGTACGCGAGCCCGAACAGCGCACGGTAGAACTCCGCGAGCGCACGGGCGTCGGTCGTGTCGAGCACGACCTGGGCGATCCGGGGGAACACGTCGGCCACGGCGACCACCTCCGCTCGCCACCGTCGCGCGCCGCGCGGGCGCTCGCAAGCAGTTCGACGCCGGGCGCGGGAGGATGGGCCGGTGCGAAGCCCGACCACCCCGCAGGAGACGACGTGACCGAGCAGGAAGGGCGGCTCGCGCGGCACGTCGCCGAGGCGGCGGACGCGTGGCTCCGTGACCCGCTCGACGCGGGCGTGTACCGGCGCCTCGTCGACGCGACGCTCGCCTGGCGTGCGAGCGGCGGCCGCGTGGTGCCGGGCACGACGGCGGCACCCGCCCCGGTCCTGACCGACGCCCCGCGTGGCGGGACCGGCGCCGACGCGGCGCACGGCGAGGCCGAGGACCCGGACGACGACGCGCGCTACCTCCGCCCGGAGCGCGCGCCGCGCGCGGTCGGCAGCACGCTCGCGGACGTCGCGAGCATGCTGCGCGCACGAGCGGGCGTCGCCACGTCGGAGAGCAAGACCTCGACAGAGGGACCGCAAGAACACGACGATCATTCCTGACGGCGACGTAGGGTGAGGTCATGACGCGCGTCCTCGTCACCGGTGCCGACGGCGGCATCGGCCGCGCGACGGTGCGCCACCTCCTCGACCACGGGTACGAGGTCACGGCCCTGTCCACCACGTTCGAGCGCCCGTGCCCCGCCGACCGGCTCGTCGTCGGTGACGCCCGCTCCCCCGAGGACGTGAGCCGCGGGCTCGCGGACGCGGACGCCGTCGTGCACCTCGCGGCGATCCCGCACCCTGACCTGGGCACCCCGCTCGAGGTGTACGCGACCAACACGACCGCGACCTGGGCCGTGCTCTCGCTCGCGGGCGAGCGGGGCGTGCGGCGCGCGGTGGTCGCGAGCAGCATCAACGCGTTCGGGGTCCCGATGAACCCGCACGACGTGCACCCCGCGTACTACCCCCTCGACGAGGACGTGCCCGCCGACGTCGCCGACGCGTACTCGCTCTCGAAGCAGGCGGACGAGGCCGCCGCCCGGGCCGCGTGGCGGCGGTGGGGCATCGACGTCGTCGCGCTGCGCTTCCCGCACGTGCGCGACGCCGCCGGCCGCCGGGAGACCGCGGCCGCCGTCGCCCGCGACCCGCGCGCCATGGCGCGCGAGGGCTGGGCCTACCTGGACCTGCGCGACGCGGTCGCGGCGATCGAGGCCGGGCTGACCGCCGACGTCACGGGCGCGCACGTCGTCGGGCTCGCCGCGGACGACACGCTCCTGGACACCCCGACCCCGGAGCTCCTGGCCCGGTACGCACCCGGCGTGCCGCTCACCCGAGCCGTCGGACCGCGCGACGGCCTCGTCGACACCCGCCGCGCGCGCGAGCTGCTCGGCTTCCGCCCGCGACACTCGATCCACCGCCCCGACGCCCGACCCGCCCCGGAGACCCCGTGACCGACGCCCCGCCCGCCCCGCTCCCCGCCGTCGACCCCGTCGACCCGGCGTTCGCGAACCCGTGGCCCGCGCGCGACGGCACCCGCATCACCGGCGTGCGCGCGATCGTCACCGCGCCGGACGGCATCCCGCTCGTCGTCGTGCGCGTCGACACGAACGTGCCCGGCCTCTACGGGCTGGGCTGCGCGACGTACACGCAGCGGTGGCACGCCGTCGTCGCGTACGTGGAGCAGCACCTCGAGCGGATCGTCGTCGGCCGCTACCCGGGCGACATCGGCGACCTGGTGCGGCTCGCGCGGCTCGCGCCGTACTGGCGCGAGGGGCCCGTGGGGAACAACGCGATCTCCGGGCTGGACATGGCGCTGTGGGACATCGCCGGCAAGCGTGCGGGTATGCCGGTGCACGAGCTGCTCGGCGGCAAGGTCCGCGACGCCGCCGACACCTACCTCCACGCGAGCGGGCGGACCGTCGAGGAGACGATCGACGACGCGGCGCGGATCGTCGGCGCCGGGTGGCGGCACGTGCGCATCCAGACCGGCCAGCCGGGCCTCGGTCACTACGGGACCGCCGCGGACCCCGAGCCCGGCTACCCCGCCGCGCCGAACCCCCACGGGTGGAGCGTCGAGGAGTACCTGCGCCGCACGCCGCGGCTCTTCGCGGCGGCGCGCGAGGCGCTGGGCGATCAGGTCGAGCTGCTGCACGACGTCCACTCGCGCCTCACGCCCAAGCAGGCGGTGCTGCTCGCCCGGGCGCTCGAGCCCTACCGGCCGTTCTTCCTCGAGGACGTGCTCGCGCCCGAGCACTGGGACCGCCTGCCCGAGGTCCGCGCCGCCTCGCCCGTGCCGATCGCGGTCGGCGAGCTCGCGACGTCGTCCACCGACGCCGCGCGGCTCGTCCTGGGCGGCGGCGTCGACCTGATCCGCTGCCACCTCAGCGCGATCGGCGGGCTCAGCGCGGGCCGGGCGCTGGCGACGGCCGCCGAGCTGGTCGGCGTGCGCACCGCGTGGCACGCCCCGGGCGACACCTCGCCCGTGGGCGCGGCGGCGAACGTCGCGCTCGACGTCACGTCGACCGCGTTCGGCATCCAGGAGGGCCACGTGTACTCCGACGCCGTGCACGAGGTCTTCCCCGGCACGCTGCGGATCGTGGACGGCTGGCTGCGGCCGCACGACGCGCCGGGCTTCGGCGTCGACCTCGACGAGCGTGCCGCGGCCCGCTACCCGGCGGACCTCGCGGGCCACGACGCGTGGGCGGCTGGGGTCCGCGCGCCCGACGGCGGCCTGGTCGCCCCCTGAGGACGGGTCAGCCGGCGGCGCACGTCGGGGTCGGGGGCTCGCCCGCGAGGCGCGCCTCGGTCCACCGCACGAGGTCCGGGGCGAGCGGGGAGTCGGCCTGGACGAGCCCGACGTGGTCGCGCCCCGCGTACGTGCGGTAGTCGACCGGCTGCCCGGCCGCGCACCGGGCACCGACGTACGCCTCCTGCGCCGTGGGGAGGATCAGCGTGTCCGCGGCACCCTGGGCGACGAGCAGCGGCGCGGCGACCGGGCCCGTCGGCACGTTCTCGGCCAGGCGCTCGCCCAGCGGGCCGGACGTCGGGTCGGTCGTCCACAGCGGCTGGTCCATCGACAGCGCCTCCGCGACCGAGACGAGCGCGCTCGGCTCGGACAGGCAGCGCGACGCCATCTCCCGCACGACGAACCGCGCACCCGGCCGGACGTAGCCCGCCGCGTCGCTGTCCGGGTAGATCGCGTCGTACGCCTCGACGACGAACGACGCGAAGACGCTGCCGCCCGTGACGCTCTCCAGGTGGGACACGAGGCCGGTGAGGTCGCTCGCGGGCGCGAGCGCGGCGACGCCCGCGAGGGGGACGTCGGGCGCGTACTCCGGGGCGACCGCCCCTGTCCACAGGGCGGCGTGGCCGCCCTGCGAGTGACCCCAGACGACGGTCTGCTCGCCGAGCGTCGGGCCGTCCAGCTCGCGCGCGGCGCGGACGGCGTCGAGGACGGACCGCGCCTCGCCCTGGCCGACGAGGTAGGGGTGCGGGCCGTCGGTCCCCAGGCCCACGTAGTCCGTCGCGACGAGCGCCCAGCCGTGCGCGAGGACGTCGTCGAGCAGGAAGAACGCACCGGACTCGAACGGCTCGTCGAGGACCGACGGCGCACAGCCGCGCGCGTAGCCCGTCGTGCCGTGCGCCCACGCGATCACAGGAGGCGCGGCGGCGGTGTCCCCGACGGCGTCCGGCACGACGACGACCCCGCTCGCCACGGCGGGCTCCCCCTCGTCGCGGGTCGTCGTGTAGAGGATGCGCCACGCCGTCGCGCCGTCGGGGATCTCGCGCGTGAACGGCTCGGCGTGCACGAGCCTGCCGGGCTCGGCCGAGACGGACGCGGGCGGGTCGTAGAACGCGTCGACCTGCGGCGCCGCACGGTGCAGCCCGACGCTGACGGCCGCGAGCGCCCCGGCGGCGACGACCGCGAGGACCGCGCCGACGAGCGCGACCCGGCCGTGGCGGTGCGGCCCGGACGGGCCGGGCGCCACCGGCGCGCCTCCCGCACCGTCGGGCACGGCGCCGTACGTGGCCCCGGGGGATCCCGCCCGCGCGCGGGCGCGGCGGATCCCGGCGACGGCGAGGCGGACGCCGAGGACGACGACGCGGACGCCGAGGACCACCGCGACGACGAGCACCGTGATGTCGGGCCACACCAGGGCCAGGACGCCCAGCACCACCGAGGCCGCACCGAGCGCGACGCGGGTCCAGCGGTCGACGCCGACCGACCGCACCCCCTCGATCCCGTCCAGGACGCCCGCGACGACGAGCCCGACGCCGACGAGGACCGCGACGACCACGATCGACGGCGCCGGCCACACGACGACCGCCACCGCGAGCGCGAGGAACAGCAGGCCGCGCGCGACGTGCGGCCAGCGCGGGGAGCGCGGTGCACCGGCATCGTCTCCCCGGTCGGGCGACCGGCCTCCGACGAGCTCCGTGACCCCGAGGACGACGGCTCCGACGACGACCGCGACCACCAGCAGCGCGAGCGACGCGAACGGGCGCAGGACGAGCACCGCGCCGACGACGGTGCACACGACGCCGAGCGTGACGGAGACCCACGGCGGGACCCTCTCCCCCGCGGCGGCGGCGGACGCACGCATCCTGGTTCCGAGTCGACTCACGCGGCGAACGTACCGGGCACGGTGCCGCTCCGCGCGGCGGCCGTCGTCGGCGCCCGGCGCGCGAACCCGGCTCAGGCCGGCGGTGCAGCCTCGTGTGCGGGGCGCAGGTCGGTGCGCGAGAAGTCGTCGCCCACGAAGAGGAGCCGGTCGCGCGTCGCGGCGGCCAGCGCGTAGGCGAAGCAGTCCCCGATGTTCAGGCGCGCCGGGTGGCTGCTGCCCCGGCCGAACTCGCGGTACGCCTCGCGGGCGATCTCGGCGTGCTCGGCCGTGAACGGCTCGACCTCGATCCCGTACAGCTCGAGGAGGGCGTCGAGCCGACGACGCTGCGCCGGGGACGACCGGTTGTCCAGGACGGCGTAGAGCTCGACGAGGGTCGGTGCGGCCATGCGCGGGCGGCTGGCGGCGAGCAGGATCTCGGAGAGCGTGTCGGCGCCGGGCTCACCGAGGACGATCGCGACGATCGCCGAGGTGTCGACGATCACCGAGGGGGCCGCTCTCGTCGTAGAGCGCCGCCTCGGCTGCGCGCACGCTCTCGACGTCGAGGTCGACGCGGATCTCGTCGAGGAGCCGGGCGATCTCGGCGCGTCGGGCGGCGACGGCCTCGTCGCCCCTCGACCGGGACTCGAGCACCTCGTCGAGACGATGCTGGACCGCCTCCTCGATCGCGCTCGTCTGCGACTGGCCCGTGGTCTCCGCGAGCCGGCGCACCAGCGCGTGCGTGCGCTCGTTCTTGATGTTGAGGCCCATGGGCACCTTTCTACCGTGGTGGGACCGCTCGTCTACCCAGGGTGGACGTCCGGGCCTGTCGATGTCCACGGGGCGCCGCTCGGCCGACCGACGGGCAGGACTGCTGATGCAAGAAATAGACGACAAGTCGCAATATCACAACAGAGCCTTGTGCTCGCTTCGACGTCGCTCTAGTGTTCGGCACGAACGACCCTGCGCGGAGGTGCGACCGCGCAGCGGGCCGGAGGGTCAGCACGCCCCCCGGTGAGCACGGAGGCGGACCGCCTCCCGAGAGAAGACGGGTCAACGATGATTCGCAGCACGAACCACCCCGCGCCACGGCGCCGCGCCCGGGTCGCGGCCGCCGCGGCCGTCGCCCTCACGCTCGTGGCGGGCACCGCGTCGTCGGCCCTCGCCCACGGCAAGCCCCGGCCCCCGGCCCCCGCGGTCGTGACGCGCGCCGCCGTCGACCCGGCGCTCGTCGAGGGCCGCGGGGCCACCGTCCCGTTCCTCGAGCAGGAGGCCGAGAACGCCGTGACGACCGGGACCGTCATCGGCCCTGGTCGTGACGCGTACACGATCGAGGCCGAGGCGTCGGGACGCTCGGCCGTCCGCCTCACGGCGGGCCAGAACGTGGAGTTCACGCTCCCCGCCGACGCGAACGCGATCACGGTCCGGTACTCAATCCCCGACGCGCCCGCCGGCGGCGGGATCACCTCGCCGCTCGACGTGTCGGTGCTGCGCCAGGGCAAGAAGGTCGGGCTCGACCGGCGCATGACGCTCACGTCCGCCTACTCCTACCTGTACAACCAGTACCCGTTCACGAACGACCCGACGGCGGGCCTCCTCCAGCCCGGCTGGTGGGTCGCCGAGTGCGCGTGCGTCCCCGCGGAGACCACGCCGACCCCGACGTTCGACACGCCCTTCCGGCCCATGAAGTTCTACGACGAGCAGCGCCTGCTGCTGGGCAAGACGTACAAGAAGGGGGATGTCGTCCGCCTCGCGGTGCCCACGCGCGGCGCCGCCGAGTGGACCGTGATCGACCTGCTCGACTCCGAGAAGGTCGCGCCCCCGAAGGTGCGCCTCCTCGCTGCGAACGCGCTGCTCTTCGGGGCCGACCCGACCGGTCGTCGCGACTCCGCCGACGCGCTCGACAAGGCGATCGCGTTCGCCAAGAAGCACCGGCTCGAGGTCTACGTCCCGCCGGGCGTCTACCAGGTGAACCGGCACATCGTCGTCGACGGCGTGACCATCCACGGTGCCGGGAGCTGGTACACGATCTTCACGGGCAAGGAGGTCGCGCTCGACGCGCCAGCGCCCGACGGGTCCGTGCACACCGGCGTCGGCTTCTACGGGAGGTACGCGGACGAGGGCGGCAGCACGAACGTGCACCTGCGCGACTTCGCGATCGTCGGGGACGTGCGCGAGCGCATCGACACCGACCAGGTCAACGGCGTCGGCGGCGCGCTCAGCAACTCGTCGATCTCCGGCCTGTACATCCAGCACACCAAGGTCGGGCTGTGGTTCGACGGGCCGATGGACGACCTGCGCGTGGAGGACACCGTGGTCGTCGACCAGGTCGCCGACGCGCTGAACTTCCACGGCGGCGTGACGAGCTCGGTCGTGCGGAACGTCTTCGTCCGGAACACCGGCGACGACGGCCTCGCGATGTGGTCGGAGAAGCTGACGAACTCGGGCAACGTGTTCGAGAACAACACGGTCCAGTCGAACACCCTCGCCAACGGCATCGCGGTCTACGGCGGAACGGACAACACCGTCCGCGCGAACCTCGTCGCGGACCCGGTGCGCGAGGGCAGCGGGCTGCACGTCGGGTCGCGGTTCGGCGCCGAGCCGTTCGCGGGTCGCCTCGACCTCACCGACAACACCGCCGTGCGCGCGGGCACGCTCGAGCTCAACTGGAACATCGGGCTCGGCGCGATCTGGTTCTACGCGCTCGACCGCGACATCGACGCCGACGTCCGGGTCACCGGCGACCACTACCTCGACAGCACGTACAACGCGATCATGCTGGTCTCCGACTGGGGCGTGAAGGACCAGGTCGCGATCGAGGGCGTCGCCTTCAAGGACGTGCGGGTCGACGGCACGGGAACCTCCGTGGTGAGCGCGCGCGTGCGCGGCGGCGCGTCGTTCGAGAACGTGGACGCGCGCAACGTCGGCTGGGCGGGCGTCAACAACTGCGGCGCGTTCAACTTCCCGGACGGCGGCACCGAGTTCACGCTCACCGACCTCGGCGGCAACGACGGCACGTCGCTCAGCCCGTGGGAGCCGGGCACCGTGAACTGGCTCGGCCGGTTCGTGCCCAGCGCGCCGAGCTGCAACGACCGCCCGCCGGTCGTTGCTCCCCCGGCCCCGTCCCCCTGGGTCCAGCCGGTCGGCTGACCCCACCCCGCGGAGTGCATGGAACGGTCGCGGTCGGATCGATTCGGCCGCGACCGTTCCATGCACTCACGGACGGGGTGGCGGGTAGGGTCCTCCGGTGGCTCTTCTCGGACCGGACGACGACGTCGTCGCGCGCCTCGGGCGGGAGCCGCGGCGGATCGCGGTCGCGCGGACGCTGCGCCGGTCCGTCCGGCGGGAGGTGCTGTGGAACGCGGGTCAGACCGCCTCGGACGCGACCTGACGCGTCAGCTCCTCGACGATCCGCACGTCGGCGTCGAGCCACGGCACGGTCAGCCAGCTCCCGGCGTCGAGCCAGGCCAGCTCGTCGTGCTCCACGAGCGGCTGCGGCTCCCCGGCGGTGATCCGGGCGAACCACAGGCGCATGACGTGGCGGTCCGTGATGATCCAGGTCCCGTGGTCGGGCCCCACGAGCTCGTCACCGAGCTCGACGGCGACGCCCAGCTCCTCGCGCAGCTCGCGGTGCAGCGCCTGCGTCGGGGTCTCACCGGGGTCGACCTTGCCCCCGGGGAACTCCCAGCGACCGGCGAGGTGCGACGGTCGTGACCGGCGCGCGCTGAGCAGGAGCCGCGGAGCGACGAGATCGTCGACGATCGCCGCGGCCACCACCAGTCTGCGCAGAGTCATACGCGGAGTGTCGCACGGCGTCGTGTCGTGCGGGTGACGCGGTCACGCCGGCGGCCCGCCAGGGTGGACGGGCCGTCGGTCAGCGCAGGCCGGCCGCCCGCGCCCAGGCGACGGCCTCGGCGCGGGTCGAGACCCCGAGCTTGCGGTAGAGGCTGCGGACCTGCGACTTGACCGTGTTGCGCGTGACGAAGAGCTTGGTGGCGATCTGCTCGAGCGTGACGTCCTCAGACAGGTTGGACAGGACGACCCGCTCACGGCGGGTCAGCGGAGCGATCGGCGTGGCGACCAGCTCCGACGGGGCCGCCATGGGGCGGACCAGCTCGATCGTGCTCATGTTCTCCTCCAGGTGCTCTCCGGTCACGTCATCCCCACGTGGCGAGTTCCGGTGTGTTGCTACAAGGAGAGACGGACGAAGGTCCCGTTCATGACGCGACTTTTCACCCCGACGTCGCGGCGGGGGTCCTGAGCCGGACCCATGCCGTCCGTACTGGATAGTCTTCGCAGGTCAGGAAGGGTTTCCAGAGATACGGAACCGGCGCCCGACGGCGCGGAGCAGGGGCTCCGCGCGCCGTCTGACGCCGGTTCAGTGATGTGATCTACGTCACACTCCGTCCAGGAGATCAGCTCCCGACGTGCGCCGCGTACTGGTCCGGGGTGAGCAGGTCGCCCGTCTCCACCACGTCGACCTTGAAGAGCCAGCCGTCGGTGTACGGGTCCGAGTTGACGACGGCGGGGTCGTCGATCGCGGCCTGGTTCACCTCGACGACGGTGCCCGTGACGGGCGAGAAGAGCTCCGACACGGACTTGGTGGACTCCACCTCGCCGATGACGCTCCCCGCGGTCACCTCGGCACCCACCTCCGGCAGCTCCAGGTAGACGATGTCGCCGAGCGCCTCGGCGGCGGTCGCGGTGATGCCGACGACGGCCGGGTTCGAGCCGTCGATCCACTCGTGCTCCGCCGTGTACTGCAGGTGGGCCGGGAACTGGGCCTCGGTCATGGGGTTCTCCTTCGAGCTCTTCGGGACGACGGCAGGGTCAGGACTGCTGGGGACGACGGTAGAACGGGAGCGGCACGACCACCACGGGCTCGGCCCGGCCGCGCACGTCGACCGCGAGCTCGGTGCCCTCCGCCGAGAGCTCGGGCGTCACGTACGCGAGCGCGATCGGGTGGCCCAGCGTCGGCGAGGGCGACCCCGAGGTCACGGTGCCGACCCGGCACGCAGACTCCCCCACCGCTCCCCCGGGCTCGGCGTCGGTGAGCACGACGGCGTAGCCCGCCCGGGCGGGACGGCGCCCCAGGCCCTTCAGGCCGACCAGCACGCGCGCGGGGGCGGACGCCCGGCGCGCCGCGAGCGCGGCCCGCCCGACGAACTCGAGCGGGGTGCCGTCCTCGGCGACCTTGTCGAGCTTCACGACGCGACCGAGCCCGGCCTCGTACGGCGTGGTCGTGGTGTCGAGCTCGTGCCCGTACAGCGGCATGCCCGCCTCCAGGCGCAGCGAGTCGCGCGCGGACAGACCGGCCGGCACGAGACCCAGCGGCGCGCCGGCCGCGAGCACCGTGCGCCACAGGTCGGCGGCACGGTCCGCGGGCACGAACAGCTCGAAGCCGTCCTCCCCCGTGTACCCGGTCCGCGCGACGAGCGCGTCGACCGGACCGGCGTCCGTCGACAGGGCGAGCGGGACGGCCGCGTAGTACTTCAGCCCGCGCACGGTCTCGGCATCGTCCGAGCCGGCGTCCGAGCCGGCGCCGTCCGTCAGCCCGACGACGATCTCCTCCGCGCGGGGGCCCTGGACCGCGACGAGCGCCGTGCCCGCACCCTGGTCCGTGACCGTGGCGTCGAACCCGGCGGCGCGCTCGACCAGCTCACGCGCGACCAGGTCCGCGTTCCCCGCGTTCGCGACGACGAGGAAGCGCTCCTCCTCCAGGCGGTACACGACGAGGTCGTCCAGGACCGCCCCGTCCTCCTGGCAGATCATCGTGTACCGCGCCCGCCCCGGCGTGACCGCGGTGAGGTTGCCGACGAGCGCGTGGTCCAGCGCGGCCGCCGCCTGCGGTCCGGCGACCTCGATCTCCCCCATGTGCGAGAGGTCGAACAGCCCCGCGGCCTCCCGGACCGCGCGGTGCTCCGCGAGGTCGGACGTGTAGCGCAGCGGCATCAGCCAGCCGCCGAAGCTCGTGAGGTTCGCGCCCAGCGCGACGTGCTCGTCGTGCAACGGGCTGTGCTTGTCCGTCGGCTCGTCCGTCGGCCTGCCCGTCGGGTCTCCGGTCTGCTGGTCGGTCTGCTGGTCGGTCATGCGAGGTCTCCCGTCACGTAGGACTCCACAGGCGGGCACGAGCACACCAGGTTGCGGTCGCCCCGCGCGCCGTCGATGCGGCGCACCGGCGGCCAGTACTTCCCGGCGCGCAGGCTCGCGACCGGGTACCCCGCGAGCTCGCGGGAGTACGGCTTGTCCCACGCCTGGGCGACGAGCGCCGCCGCCGTGTGCGGGGCGCCGCGCAGCGGCGACTCCTCCACGCTCCAGCGGCCCGAGGAGACCGCGTCGATCTCGCCGCGGATCGCGATCAGCGCGTCGACGAACCGGTCGAGCTCGGCCAGGTCCTCGCTCTCGGTCGGCTCGACCATGAGCGTGCCCGCGACCGGGAACGACAGCGTCGGCGCGTGGAACCCGTAGTCCATGAGGCGCTTCGCGACGTCCTCCGCCGTCACGCCCGTCTCCGCGGTGATCCCGCGCAGGTCCAGGATGCACTCGTGCGCGACGAGCCCGGCCGGTCCCGTGTAGAGCACCGGGTAGTGGTCCGCGAGGCGGCTCGCGACGTAGTTCGCCGTGAGCACGGCCGTCTTCGTCGCCTCGGTCAGCCCGTCGGGGCCCATGAGCGCGACGTACGCGTACGAGATCGGCAGGATCCCGGCCGATCCGAACCGCGTCGCCGAGACCGGCGTCGCCGTCGCACCCGCAGGCCCCGCCCCCGCTGCTCCGGCCTCCGTCACCGGCGCGAGCGGATCGCCCGGCAGGAACGGCACGAGGTGCTCGGCGACCGCGACCGGGCCGACGCCGGGGCCTCCCCCGCCGTGCGGGATGCAGAACGTCTTGTGCAGGTTCAGGTGCGAGACGTCGCCGCCGAACTCACCCGGGCGCGCGAGGCCGACGAGCGCGTTGAGGTTGGCCCCATCGATGTACACCTGACCGCCCGCCTCATGTACGAGGTCGCACACCTCGCGCACGTGCTCCTCGTAGACGCCGTGCGTCGAGGGGTACGTGATCATGATCGCCGCGACCCGGGGACCGTGGTCGGCGAGCTTCGCCCGCAGGTCGTCGAGGTCCACCTCGCCGCTCTCCGCGGTCCTCACCACGTCGACCTTCAGGCCCGCCAGGGCCGCCGACGCCGCGTTGGTCCCGTGCGCCGACGCCGGGATCAGGCACACGTCGCGCTCCGTGTCGCCGCGCGACACGTGGTAGTCGCGGATCGCCAGCAGGCCCGCGAACTCGCCCTGCGAGCCGGCGTTCGGCTGCACCGAGACGCCCGCGTAGCCCGTGATCTCGGCGAGCGCGGACTCCAGGCCGTCGATGAGCTCCGCGTAGCCGAGCGCCTGGTCGGCGGGCACGTACGGGTGCAGGTCCGCGAACCCCGGCCAGGAGATCGCCTCCATCTCCGCCGTCGCGTTGAGCTTCATGGTGCACGAGCCCAGCGGGATCATCGTGCGGTCCAGCGCGAGGTCCTTGTCCGAGAGCCGCCGCAGGTAGCGGAGCATCGAGGTCTCCGAGCGGTGCAGGTGGAAGATCGGGTGCTGGAGGTAGCTCGTCTCGCGCCGGAGCGCCGCGGGCAGGGCGTCCGAGACGCCGCCGGCGGCCTCGGCGTCCGCCTCACCACCGCGCGCGACCATGCCTCTACCTCGCGAGGTAGAGGCCTGGTCCGGCGAGGTAGAGGACGGGTCCGTGAGGCCGAAGGCCACCAGCACCGTGGCGAGGGTGGCAGCGGTGGTCGTCTCGTCGCAGGCGATCTGTACATGGTCAGCGTCGACGTTGTACAGATTCACGCCTGCGGCCGCTGCTGCTGCGACGACGGCGTCCGCCCGGCCGGGGACGACGGTGCGGACGGTGTCGAAGAACGTGTCGTGCTCGACGGTGACGCCGCCCGCGTGCAGGGCGTCCGCGAGGGTCGTGGCGTGGGCGTGGGTGCGCTCGGCGATCGCGCGGAGTCCGTCGGGGCCGTGGTAGACGGCGTACATCGACGCCACGATGGCGAGGAGAGCCTGCGCGGTGCAGATGTTGCTCGTCGCCTTCTCGCGGCGGATGTGCTGCTCGCGGGTCTGGAGCGCGAGCCGGTAGGCGGTGTCGCCGTCGGCGTCGATCGAGACGCCCACGAGCCGACCGGGGAGCGACCGCTCCAGCCCCTTGCGCACGGCCATGAAGGCCGCGTGCGGTCCGCCGTAGAACAGCGGGACGCCGAACCGCTGGGCCGAGCCGACGGCCACGTCGGCGCCGAGCTCGCCGGGAGAGACGAGCAGCGTCAGGGCGAGCAGGTCGCTCGCGACGGTGACGAGCGCGCCCGCGTCCTTGGCCTCCGCGACCACGGGGCGCCAGTCCACGACACGACCCGACGCCCCGGACTGCTGCACGACGACGCCCACGAGCTGCGCGTCGTCGTCCACCCCGGCGGGGAAGCCCCCCGCCGCGCGGGCCGCGGCGAGGCCGGCGTCCAGGCCGCCCGAGAGGTCCGCGACCACGACGGGAAGGCCGACGGCGTGCGCGCGACCTAGCGTCACGGCGAGCGTCTGCGGGAAGAGGTCGGCGTCCAGGACCACGTAGCCGCTCTTCGCGCGCGAGGCACGCCACATGAGCGCGACGGCCTCGGCCACCGCGGTGGCCTCGTCGAGGAGCGACGCGTTCGCGACGTCCAGGCCCGTGAGGTCCTCGACGACCTGCTGGAAGTTGAGGAGCGCCTCGAGGCGGCCCTGCGAGATCTCCGGCTGGTACGGCGTGTACGCGGTGTACCAGGCGGGGGACTCGAGGACGTTGCGGCGGATCACCGGGGGAGTGACGGTCCCGTAGTAGCCGAGCCCGATCATCTGCGTGTTGACGACGTTCTTGCCGGCCAGGGCACGCAGGTGGTCCAGCACCTCGGACTCGGTGCGCGCGGCGGGCAGGTCGAGCGGGCGCTCGGTGCGGATCGACGCCGGGACGGCCGCGTCGACGAGCGCGTCGAGCGAGGCGTAGCCGAGCTGGTCGAGCATGACGCCCACCTCGCGACCGCGCGGGCCGAGGTGGCGCGGTGCGAACGCACCGGTCGCGGCGTTGTGCCGTGAGCTGGGGTCGAAGGACGGCTGGGTCACGAGGGACTCCCGGTGGAGGGGACGACGGCGGGTCCCTCCCCGCTCTGTCATCGGACGCACGCGTCGACCTGAGAGTTTTGCCGGTCCGCCGTGCCGCGAGGGCCGGGGCGCGCCGACTTGCACCGTCGGTGGGCCGCGGCCGCCGGAGGTCCGACGGGCGCACGGCCGCTTTCCAGAGTTGCCTCACCTCGACGGTACGGGGGCCTGAGAGATTCCCGGGGAGGACTTGCTCCTTCGGCGCCGGCACCGGCCCGCTGGACCGTGGCGCCGAGCTCTCCCGTCGTGGTTCGGGCGGCTGTACTGCAGTTGTGGGCTCGATCATACCGGTCGGGCGCCGGCGCGCGCCGCCAGCTCCGGGCCGTCGGCGTCTCATCCAGCAGGCAATAACTACGGACCCCGAACGATCCGCGCTAGCGTCACCGCGACGAGGCGACGACGCGACGTGGGGGAGCCATGGCGACCGAACGAACGGTGCAGCAGCCGCCGCTGGGGGAGTGGGTCCGACGCTGGACGACGATGTGGGGGCTCCTGCGGCACGCGGGGATCCCCCTCGTGGCGGTGGGCCTCGCGCTGAGCGTCCTGCTCGCGCTCCTGCCGCTCGTGTCCATCGTCGCGCTGGGCCGTGTGCTCTTCCTCCTGCCGGGCATGACCGACGGCGCGGCGAGCGCCGGGTGGGACGACCTCCTCGCGGTGCTCGGCGTCGCGGTCGGAGCACTGGTCGTGCAGCAGCTCCTCGCGCCGTTCCAGGCCGGGATCGTCGAGACGATCGGGCGTCGGGTCGACCAGCGCTGCATCGACCGTCTCCTCGGTGCCGCGCTGTCGGACGCCCCGCTCGCGCTGCTCGACGACTCCGAGGTGCTGGACGTCGTCGCCGACGCCCGCGCGGCGTTCGCGCGCCAGAGCATGAGCCCCGGTGACGCGGCCGGGGCGCTCGTCCCGCTCGTCGGCCGCTACGTGCAGCTCGTCGGCGCGGCCGTGCTGGTCGCGGTCGTCGTCTCGCCGCTCGCGGGTGCCGTGATCCTCGCGACGGCGCTCGTCATGCGGGCGGGGGTGCGCGGCACGTTCAGCAAGCTCACCCCGATCTGGAAGACCCTCCACCCCCAGCGGCGCCGGATGCACTACCTGCGGGAGCTCGCGACCACGCCCGGGATCACCAAGGAGGTCCGGCTCCTCGGCGTCCTCGGGTGGCTGCGCGAGCGCCTGCGCCGGGAGACGATGGCGTACCTCGAGCCGCAGTGGACGGTCAACCGTCGGCTCCAGCTCTGGCCGTTCGTGGGGTTCTCGGCGATCGGCCTGGTCGGCGGCACGATCGTGCTGGTCCTGGTCGCCCTCGACGACGTGCTCGACCTCTTCGCGCTCGGCGTCGCGATCCAGGCGGTGCTCATCCCCCTGCGGTTCGGTGTGTACTTCCCCGAGTGCGACATGCGGACGCAGTTCGGCCTCCTGTCGTTCGACGCCCTCGAGACGTTCGAGCAGCGCCTGCGGTCCGCCACTCCCGAGGGCGGCCGGGAGGACGACGGCACCCGCGTCCCGCGCGGGGTGATCCGCTTCGAGGACGTGTGGTTCCGGTACTCCGACGACGGCGCGTGGGTCCTGCGTGGCCTCGACCTCACGCTCGTCCCGGGCACGTCGACGGCGATCGTCGGGCTCAACGGCGCCGGCAAGACGACGACCACCAAGCTCCTCGCGCGCCTGTACGAGCCGACGCGGGGGCGCATCACCGTCGACGGCGTGGACGTGCGCGACCTGCCGCTCGAGGCGTGGCGGCGCCGCCTCGCCCTCATCTTCCAGGACTACGTCCGCCTCGAGCTGTCCGTCACCGACAACGTCGGGCTCGGCGCGCCCGAGCTGCGCGACGACGCCGACCGCCTGCGCGAGGCGATCGCCGCCGCCGGCGCGGACGGCGTCGTGGACGGCCTCGCCGACGGCCTCGGCACCGTCCTCTCGGGCGGGTACGCGGGGGGCCGCGACCTGTCGGGCGGGCAGTGGCAGCGGGTCGCGCTCGCGCGCGCCCTGCTCGCCGTCTCGGGCGGCGCGGACGTCCTCGTCCTGGACGAGCCGACGGCGCAGCTCGACGTGCGCGCCGAGGCCGAGTTCTTCGAGCGCTTCCTCGCCCACGGCGCGGTCTCCTCGGTGGCGCGCGAGCGCGCGGTGACGTCCGTCGTCATCTCGCACCGCTTCTCGACGGTCCGGCCGGCCGACCAGATCGTCGTCATCGCGGAGGGCCGCGTCGTCGAGCAGGGCACCCACGACGAGCTGCTCGCCGCCGACGGCCGCTACGCCGAGCTTTTCGTCCTGCAGGCCCGCCGGTTCCGCAGCGACGCGCCCGACGACCCGGACCACGATCCCGACCCCGGCTCCGACACGACGAGTCCCGCGACGGCCCTGACCTCTGGAGGTGCCCGATGAAGCGCGTCGCGCTCGCCGCCCGGTTCATGATCTCGCTCGCCTGGCGGACGGACCGGCGCCGCCTGCTCGTGGCGGTCGTGCTCCTGACGATCGGGTTCCTCGCCGGTCCCCTGGTCGGCGTCGGGCTGGGGCTCTTCACCGACGCGCTGGTCGACACCGACGTCGCGCGCGCCGTCGGGCTCGCGTGCGCGGTCGCGGCCCTCGTCATCGCCGAGCTCATGCTGGGCCACTTCGCCCACCTGTCGTACTTCGAGGTCGCCGACCTCCAGCAGCTCCGCCTGCTGGACGAGGTCGCCGAGCTCACGCACGGCTCGACGGACCTCGCCGAGCTCGAGGACCCGGACCGCGTCCGCCTCCTCACAGCGGTGACGGAGGGCCTGCAGCGGGTCCGGCTCGCGCTCGAGGGCACGCTCCAGCTCGGCGGCATGGTGCTCCAGGTCCTGGTCACCACAGTCATCCTCGGCCTCGTCGAGCCGTGGCTGCTCCTGCTGCCCCTCGCGGCCCTGCCGCCCGTCTGGCTCGCCGACCGCGCGCAGCGGGTCCTCGACGCCGCGCGCGACGTCACCGCCGACGACGTGCGCCTCTCCCGGCACCTCGTCAGCGCCGGGACGACGGGCTCGTCGGCCAAGGAGATCCGGCTCTTCGGCGCGCGCCACCTCGTCGCGGACCGGCAGCGCGCGGCGTGGGACCGCACGACGGCGATCCTGTGGAGCGCGCACCGGCGCTCCGCGCTGCTGCGCGCGGCGGGCCAGGTGTGGTTCGCGCTCGCCTACGGGGCCGCGGTCCTCCTGGTGCTCCGCAGCGCCGCGTCCGGCACGGCGGCGATCGGCCAGGTCGTGCTCGTCGTCACGCTCGCGATCCAGGTCAGCACCCAGGTCGCGGGCGCGCTGTCGCTGTTCGGCAACCTGCAGGACGCCGGACGGACGGTCGAGAAGCTCCTCGAGCTGCGCGCGACGGCGACACCCCCGAGCCGGACGACCACCCCGGGCGAGACGCCCGCAGCGGGCGCGCCCGCCGTCGGGCGGCTCCCCGCGCGCCTCGAGCAGGGCGTGCGCGTCCAGGACCTGACGTTCACCTACCCCGGCGCGGACCGGCCCGTCCTCGACGGCGTCACGCTCGACCTGCCCGCCGGGGCCACCGTCGCGCTCGTGGGGGAGAACGGCGCGGGGAAGTCCACCCTGGTCAAGGTCCTGTGCGGGCTGTACCGGCCGACGTCGGGCCGCATCCTCGCGGACGGCGTCGACCTCTCCGAGGTGGCGCCCAGCGCATGGCAGTCGCACGTCGCGACGCTGTTCCAGGACTTCGCGCGCCTCGAGCTCTCGCTGCGCGAGGACGTCGGGATCGGGCGCGTCGACGCGCTCGACGACGACGACGTCCTGTGGGCCGCGCTCGACGAGGCCCGCGCCCGCCCGATCGTCGAGCGCTCGCCCGACGGTCTGGACCAGGTCCTCGGCACGGGCTACGCCGACGGCGCCCAGCTCTCGGGCGGGCAGTGGCAGACGCTCGGGCTGGCCCGCACCCTCCTGCGCCCCGACCCGCTCCTGCTCGCGCTCGACGAGCCCGCCTCCGCGCTCGACGCGACCGCCGAGCACGCGCTGTTCGAGCGGTTCACCGAGACGGCACGGCGGACCGGCACGACCTCCGGCGGCGTCACGCTGTTCGTCTCGCACCGCTTCTCGACCGTGCGCGACGCCGACCTCATCGTCGTGCTCGACGGCGGCCGCGTCGCCGAGCTCGGCACCCACGACGAGCTCGCCGCCGCGGGCGGGTCGTACGCCGAGATGTACGCGCTCCAGGCCCGCGCCTACCAGTGACGGCCGTCCCGAGCAAGGACCGGAGAACATGCAGCTAGGGCGTGTCCGGTGAATCGCGGAGCCAGAGGATGATCGCGGCGATGGTGAGTTCGGAGCGGTAGTAGGCGGCGCGTTTGGTGAAGCGGGTGG
>NZ_JBHJYJ010000028.1:0-17300 GCF_042269845.1 Cellulosimicrobium sp. NPDC055967
CACCCGCTTCACCAAACGCGCCGCCTACTACCGCTCCGAACTCACCATCGCCGCGATCATCCTCTGGCTCCGCGATTCACCGGACACGCCCTAGCGCGCAACCACCTCACGAGTCCGAAGAATCTTCACTTCCAGGACCACCTCCTTTCGCGTGTACGACGACGGTACGTCCGCCCCCCGCGGCAACGCCAGGGGATTTCGCGCACGGCGTGGAGACGCCGAGATCGACCCGCCCGTCGCCGGATCGACCCACCGAGGGTCGATCTCGGACGTGCGGGTCGATCTCGCGGGTGCGCGCCAGATTCACGCGGGACGCAGGTGCGCCCACTCCTCGGGGTAGTCGTCGAGCCACGCGGCGAACGACTGCGCGGGGCGCTCGACGAGCCGGGGGACGGCGTCGCTCACGTGCGCGAGCTCGCCCGCGGCGATCGCCGTGTACGACGACACCCAGCCGTCGACCTCGAACCGCGGCACCCCGTAGCGCTCGCGCGACGCGTACGCCTCCTCGACGGTCTCGGCGTGGTACGTGATGTCGCGACCCGTGGCGACGGTCAGCGCCTGCGCGACCTCGTCGAGCGTGAGGGCCTCGGGCCCGGTGACGTCGTAGGTGACGCCGTCGTGGCGGTGGGCGTCGGCGTCGAGCAGGACGACGGTCGCGACGTCCGCGATGTCGTCGTGCGACACGCACGCGACCCGGCCGTCGCCCGCCGGCCCGCGGATCACGCCGTCGGCGCCGACCATGAGCGCAAGCCCGCGGTGGTAGAGGTTGTCGCGCAGGAACGTGTGGCGCACGCCCGTCGCGCGGATGTACTCCTCGGTGCGCCAGTGGTCGCGCGCGAACGTGAAGACGGCGTCCGGCGCCGCGCCGACGAACGACACGTAGACGATGTGCCCGACCCCGGCCGCGATGGCGGCGTCGACCGCCGCGCGGTGCTGCGCGACACGGTCGAGGTCCTCGCGGGCAGACACGAGGAACACGGTGTCCACGTCGGTGAAGGCGGCGACCATCCCGCGCGTGTCCGTGTACCCGCCGACGACGGCGACGTCCGACTCCGGGAGCGGGTCGTCGCCGAGGCGGGGCGCCCGGGCGGCGTCGCGCACGACGAGGCGCTGCCTCGCGCCCTCGGCGGCGAGGCGGAACGCGAGCTTCGACCCCAGGAGCCCGCTCGCGCCCGTCACGGCGATCCGCCCCGACCCCGCTCCGATCATCATGTCCTCACGGTAGACGTGGCGGTCGCGGGGCGCCCGGCGACCGGCGCGCACGTGAGGAGTGCGCGCGACTCCCCCAGAATGGGCCCATGACCAGTGCCGAGGCCCCCGCGCCCTACCGCGTCATGACCGTCTGCACCGGCAACATCTGCCGGTCCCCCATGGCCGAGGTGGTGCTGCGCGACCGCTTCGAGGCGGCCGGGCTCGGCGACCGCGTCGTGGTGGACTCGACGGGGATCAGCGACGAGGAGCGAGGCAACCCGATCGACCGTCGGGCGCGGGCCGTCCTCGCCGAGCACGGGTACGTCGTCGACGGGACGCACCGGGCGCGCCAGGTGCGCGCGGGCGACCTCGCCGCGCGCGACCTCGTGCTCGCGATGACGTCCCAGCACGCGCGCGCCCTGCGCCGCCTCGACGGCGCCGGCCCGGTGCGGATGTACCGCTCGTTCGACCCGGCCGCCCCCCGCGTCGCGCCGGGCGAGCCCGAGCACGTGCTCGACATCGCCGACCCCTGGTACGGCGGTCAGCAGGACTTCGAGGACTGCCTCGCCGAGGTGGAGGCCGCCGCAGACGGGATCGTGGACTTCGTCCGCACACGGCTCGCCACCTGACCCGTTGTGGGCGGGAAATGGGCCCGGTTCAGGCCGTGGAACCGGGCCCATTCCCCGCCCACAACCGTGGCGGTGCGGGTGCGGAGCGTCAGCGGGTGCGGGACCGCCGGCCGCGCAGGCTCCCGACGGCGGAGCCCACCGCGCGCGCGACGGCCCGGCCGGCGTGGTGGGCACCCGCGCCGAGGCGGGAGAGCAGGAGGCCCAGGACGCCCGGCGCCGGTGGTGCGGCGTCGGGAGCGGGGGCGGCGTCGTCGGGCACGACCGGGACGACGGGCGCGGGACGCGGGAGGTACGCGCCGACCCACTGCGCGATGCGCCCGTACGCGAGCGCGCGCACGGGCCGGGCCGAGAGGACGACGTCGTGCAGGGCGCCGTCCAGGCGCGCGACCGTGACGAGGTCGCCGAGCTGGACGGACCGCCGCGCGACGCCGTCCACGTCGATCGCCGTGTCCGTGTGCATCATCTCGGGCGTCCAGCGCGGGAGCAGCGTGCTCCGCGCGGAGAGCAGCACCAGCACCGGAGCCCCGATGGACAGGCCGCGCGCGACGGTCTGCTGCCCGCGGAAGACGGCGGACAGCCACGCGGGCGTGGTGCGGAACCCGTGCTGGGGGCGCCAGGTGAGGTCGTACGTCCACTCGCCGTCGAAGTCCTTGCTCACCGAGCGCGTGTAGAAGCCGAGGTCGACGTTCGGCAGCGGGCGCGTCGGCATGAGGCGGGCGCGGGCCCCGATCACGGGCTCGAGCAGCAGGCGCCCGACCTCGCGCGTCTGGAACTCCAGCCACGGGCTGTTGAGGACGAGCGCCGCCGCGCGGCCGGGGTTCCGGGCGAGCCAGAGGCTGAGGGTCAGGCCGCCCGTCGAGTGGCCCATGAGCACGAGCTCGCGCGGCGAGCGCCCGTCGCCGTGGTGGCCGATCGCCGTGAGCGCCGCCTCGACGTCCTCGTCGTACGTCGTGAGGTCCGTGACGAATCCCGGGGTCTGGCCGGGGCGCAGGCTGCGCCCGTACTTGCGGAGGTCGAGCGCGTGGAAGCGTGCGCCGTGCGCCTCCCAGAAGTCGGCGAGCTCGGTCTGGAAGAAGTAGTCCGACCACCCGTGGACGTACAGGACGTCCAGGTAGGGGGCGGGTCCGTCGTCGCCCGCGGCCGGGGCGCCGTCGCCCCCGGCTCGACGGCGGCGCACGAGCGTCGCGACGACGTCGCCCTCGTCGTCGGGGGAGAGCGGCAGCGTGAGCTGCTCGTAGTCGTCGCCGAGGACGTCGGGCTGCCAGTCGGCCATGCCGCCGACCCTAGGCGCGCGGGACGAACGCCGCTCGGTACGGGCGGGGCGACCTTCGGCCCCGGGCCGGTCCCGTGCGCGCCGGGAGGTCCGGGACCACCCGTACCCCGCGCGGTTCCGCGGCCCGGCGAGCGGTGCAGATCGTGTGGTTCTCCCTCATGCGCGACGCCGTCGGGCGCTTGCAGACTGGCGGGATCATCGGCCGACGGCGTCCGCCTCGGCCGCCGTGCGACCGAACCGAGGTGCCCCGTGAGATCTCGTCCGACCCCGCTCCTCGCCGGAGCGGCCACCGTCGCCCTGGCGGCGGCCCTCGTGGGCGGCGCCGCCGTCGTCCCGGGTGCGCTGGCCCCCGCGGCCGCGGCCCAGTGCTCGACCACCGGGTGGGCCGAGGGCTCGACGTACGCCGCCGGCGCCCAGGTCACCTACGGCGGGCGCACGTACACCGCGCGCGTCACGCACACGGCCTACGTCGGCACCGGCTGGAACCCCGCGTCGACCCCGACGCTGTGGACCGACGGCGGCGCGTGCGACCCGACGGATCCCACGGACCCGACGGATCCCACGGACCCGACGGATCCCACGGACCCGACCGATCCCACGGATCCCACGGATCCGACCGATCCCGCCGACCCGACCGACTGCGCGGTCCAGGGCAAGCCGGCGGGCAAGGTGCTCCAGGGGTACTGGGAGAGCTGGGACGGCGCGTCCAACGGCGTGCACCCCGGCCTCGGGCACATCCCGATCGACGACGCCCGGATCTCCGCGCACGGCTACAACGTCGTCACGCTCGCGTTCCCGGTGATCCTCTCCGACGGCACCGTGCTGTGGGAGGACGGCATGGACGTCGGGGTCGACGTGCCGACGCCCGCCGAGATGTGCGCGGCGAAGGCGAACGGCACGCGCCTGCTCCTGTCGATCGGCGGCGCGACCGCCGGGATCGACCTGTCCAGCCCGGCCGTCGCGGACCGCTTCGTGGAGACGGTCGTGCCGATCCTGCGCGACAACCACTTCGACGGCATCGACATCGACATCGAGACGGGGCTGTCCGGCAGCGGGAGCATCAGCACGCTCTCGACGTCGCAGTCGAACCTGATCCGCATCATCGACGGCGTCCTCGCGGAGATGCCGAGCGGATTCGGTCTCACGATGGCGCCCGAGACGGCGTACGTCACGGGCGGCAGCGTCGTGTACGGCTCGATCTGGGGCTCGTACCTCCCGATCATCAAGAAGTACGTCGACAACGGTCGCCTGTGGTGGCTCAACATGCAGTACTACAACGGCTCGATGTACGGCTGCAGCGGCGACTCCTACGGCGCCGGGACCGTCCAGGGCTTCCAGGCGCAGACCGACTGCCTGAACGCCGGGCTGACGATCCAGGGCGTCACGGTGAAGGTGCCCTACGACAAGCAGGTCCCAGGGCTCCCCGCCCAGGCGGGCGCGGGCGGCGGCTACATGGCGCCGTCGCTGGTGACGCAGGCGTACCAGCCGTACGCGTCACGCCTCAAGGGCCTCATGACGTGGTCGATCAACTGGGACGGCTCCAAGGGCTGGACGTTCGGCGACAACGTCCGCGCGCTCCAGGGCCGCTAGTCAGGCCGGTCCTCCTGACGCCCGCTCCCGCCGAACACGACACGGGGGTCGTTATCAGCCCGATAGCGACCCTCATGTCGTGCTCGGCGGGTGGTCGTGCCGCGGGGGTGGGTCGTCGAGTCAGGCGGTCCGGGCGCGGCGGGCGCGCCAGCGTGCGACCTCGTGGTCCACGTCGCGCGTCGGGGTGACCACCGGTGGTCCGCCCAGGAGCTGGCGACGGGCGTCGACGACGCGCGCGTTGAAGTCGGCGAGGATCTCGCGGACGGTCGTCTCGTCGAGCTCGCGGTCGAGCCGGTCGTCGAGCTCCCGGTCCTCCTGCTTGAGCAGCATCGCGGGCGGACCCAGCCCGGTGAGCTGCTCGCGCTCGATGACCGACCTGAGCCACCAGTCCGGGTCGTGCGTCCCCGTGAGCCCGGGGATCGGCTTGCCCGCGAGCGGGAGGTCGTCGAAATCGCCCCGCCGGATGGCCTGGTCGATCACCGCGTCGACGTACATCGCCCGATCCTCGGGTCGTACACGACGTGGGCCGCGGGGCTCGGCGACGTCGTCCGGGCCCCGGGGATCGGCGGCGGGCGCCTCTCGTCCGGCCGGTCCGGGCTCGGCCGCGCGGTTCGCGTCGTCGCGCTCCGACTCCTCGCGCGCGGTCTCGCGGTCGACCCGGTACTGCGCGGCTCGCCGGACCGGGTCGTCGTCCGGGGCGCTGCGGGACCGTCGTCGGAACACGAGAACCTCCTCTGTCGGCGTCCGTCCACCCTAAGCACGGGCGACGGCCCGGGACGAGCGGGCGGTCAGCCGTCCAGGAGCGGGTGGTAGCGGCGGCGCAGCCCGCGGTCGACGGCAGCGACCACCCCCGCCACGGACAGCACCGTGTTCACGGAGGCGGGCAGGTCGGGCACGAACGGCGGCGTCCAGCCCGTGAACCCGGAGACGAGGTCGAGGAGCTGCGGCACCTGCGTCACCAGCGCGACCGCGAGCACGACCCACGCCACGACACCGACGGCGCGGCTCGCCGTCGGGCGCTCGCGGTCCATGCGGTCGCGCCACGCCTCGGCGGTGCCGGGCATCGGCGCGACGTCCCGGACGTCCCCCACGGCGTCGACGACGCGCACGTATCGCATCCCGTAGAGGCTCATCCGGGCCTCGAGGACCGCGCCGCCGAGGTCGAAGCGGGCCCGGGACCGCTGCTCGTCGACGAGGCGGCGGTCGCGGTAGAGCCGGATCCGCTCGTCCCAGTCGAGGAAGTCCACGTCCACGACGTACTCGTGCCCGCCGTGCCACAGCACGAACGCGCTGCGCCACAGCACGCCCCATCCCCGCACGGGTCGGAACACCTCGTCGCGGCCGTCGCGCTCGTGACTGCCGCGTCCACGATCGTCCCTCGCCCGGTCGTCGGAGCCGTCGTCCCACACGTCCTCGGTCATACCGTCCATCCGACCCCGTCGGCCGACGACGGCGCGTCGCCCGGACGACCGACCCCTCGCGGTCGCCGACGTCCCTCGAACGGATGACCGACCCCGCGCCGAACCCGGGGTCGTGGGCCGTCCGACCGCCGAACTCGCCCGTGACCCCGGGTTCGGCGCCGTGCGACCCGGCATGATGGCCCCATGTCTGGGTCGATGAAGGTCTCACGCCGCTCGCACGTGCCGCCGTTCGCGGTGATGGAGGTGCTCGCGGAGGCGAACCGTCTGCGCGACGCGGGGGCGTCGGTCCTCAACCTGTGCGCAGGCGAGCCGTCGACGGGCGCCTCGGACGTCGTCCGGCGCCGCGCGATCGAGCTGCTGGAGCACGGCGACCTCGGGTACACGGAGTCGCTCGGCGTCCCGGCGCTGCGCCGCGCGATCGCGGAGCACTACGACCGCTGGTACGGCGTCGAGGTCGACCCGGCGCGCGTCGCGGTGACGACCGGGTCGTCCGGCGGGTTCCTCCTCGCGTTCCTCGCGGCGTTCGACGTCGGCGACCGCGTCGCGCTGGCCCGCCCCGGCTACCCCGCGTACAAGAACATCCTGCGGGCGCTGGGCTGCGAGGTCGTCGAGCTCGACTGCGGCCCGGAGACGCGCTACCAGCCCACGGTGTCGCAGCTCATGGAGGCGTACTACGGCGGCGGCCTCGACGGGCTCGTCCTCGCGAGCCCCGCGAACCCGACCGGCACGATGATCCTCCCCGCCGAGCTCGACGCCGTCGCGACGTGGTGCGCCGACCACGACGTGCGCCTCGTGAGCGACGAGATCTACCACGGCATCACGTACGGCGACCCGGCCGGAGCCTCGCCGGCGGCGCTGCCCACCGCCGCGCGGTACGTCGGCGACGGGGCCGTCGTCGTCAACTCGTTCTCCAAGTACTGGGCCATGACGGGCTGGCGCCTGGGGTGGCTCGTGCTGCCCGACGAGCTCGTCGGGCCGGTCGACGCGCTCGCGGGCAACGTCGCGCTGTCGCCGCCCGCGCTCGCGCAGCACGCGGGCGTCGCGGCGTTCTCCCCCGAGGGGTACGCCGCGGCCGCAGAGAACGTGGCGCGCTACGCGGCGTCGCGCGAGCTCGTGCTGGCGCGCCTCGACGACCTCGGGTGGTCGCGCGTCGCCCCGGCCGACGGCGCGTTCTACGTCTACGCCGACGTCTCCGGCGACGGCCTGGACTCCGTGACGTGGTGCGAGCGGCTGCTCGCTGAGGCGGGCGTCGCGCTCACTCCGGGTACGGACTTCGACGGCGTCCACGGCGGCGACTGGGTGCGCCTGTCCTTCGCGGCGGCCCCGGAGACCGTCGCGGAGGCGGTGGAGCGCATCGTCGCCTGGCGCCGCACCCTCTGAGCCCCTGACGCCGAGACAGCGACCCACGGCCGAGAGAGCGGCCTGCGACCAGGAACCGAGGGCCTCCGTGGCCGGGGATCGCTATCTCGCGGGTCTGGTCGCGACGGCGACCAGTCCGCGCGAGGATCGTGCGGTGCCGACCGGACCCACCTCGACAGGACTGCCTCCTCGAGCCGACGGCGTGCTGCGCCTCGCGACGTTCAACGCGCTGCACGGCGCCGCGCTCGACGGGACGGTCGACGTCGAGCGGTTCGCGCGCGCGGTCGCGTACCTCGACGCGGACGTGCTCGCGCTGCAGGAGGTGGAGCGGGACTCGCCCCGCTCGCAGCGCGCCGACCTCGTCGCCGTCGCCGCCGAGGCGCTGCATGCCGACCACCGGCACTTCTCCCCCACCCTGCGCGGCGTCTCCGGTGCCTGGGTGCGCGCGGCCCGCCCGGGGTCGGGGGTGCGGCGCGTGCCGGGCGTCGCGTCCTACGGGATCGGGCTGGTCAGCCGGTTCCCGGTGACCCGGTGGTCGCGGCTCGAGCTCGACCGGATGCCGTGGCGCTCGCGCGTCCGGCGCCGGACGTCGGGTCCGGTGCGCGGGGCCGCTCGCCTCGTCCCGTTCCGCGTGGTCCCGGACGAGCCCCGCGCGGCGCTCGCGGCCGCCGTCGTGACGCCGTGGGGCCCGCTCACCGTGGTGACGACCCACACCACGTCCCGCCCCGAGTTCACCGCGGACCAGCTCCGGTCCCTCGTCCGGGCGTGCACGCCGCTCCCCCGGCCGCTCGCGCTGCTCGGCGACCTCAACCTGCGCGCGCCGGAGCCCGCCGTGCTCAGCGGCTTCACGTCCTTCGCCGACGTGCTCACGCACCCCACGGACCGGCCCGTGCGCCAGATCGACCACGTCCTCGTCGACGGCGCTCCCGGGCAGGCGACGCTCCGGGCGCTCGGCCCCGCGACCGCCGTCGACACCGGCCTGTCCGACCACCGCGCGGTCGTGGTCGACGTGGTCGTCGAACCGCAGGCCGGCGCCACCGCCTGAGCGCTACGCTCCGAGCGAGGGCGTCGACGCGAGGGAGCGGTCCGATGGTTCCGGAGATCAACTACTGGGCGGTGCTGGCCGCGACGGTGTCGAGCATGGTCGTGGGCTCGGTCTGGTACACGCCGAAGGTGTTCGGCACGTACTGGATGCGCGTCGCGAAGGTCGACCCGTCCGGGGAGGGGCGGGACGCCGTCGTGCCGATCGTCGTGACCCTCGTGGTCAGCTTCGTCACGGCCTGGGTCCTCGCGGGGGCGACGTACCTCGCGTGGTCGTTCTACGGCGGCGGCTACCTCGGCAACGCGCTGCTGACGGCCGTCGTGCTGTGGGCGGGGTTCACCGCCGCGCGGTTCGTCACGCACGACGCGTTCGAGGGCCGGCCGGCGGGGCTCACCGTCCTCAACGCCGCGCACGAGCTGGTCACCGTGCTCGTGATGGGCCTGCTGATCGGGCTGATCACGCCCGCCGGGGTGTAACCGCGGGCGCGCCGGGCCCCAGAGACGCACCCGTGCTCGACGGATGCACGGACAGGCGCGCTCACGCCGCGGAGTGCGACGCTCGGCAGGCCGGTGGGGCCGTCAGGCGGCGAGCCCGACCTCGCGCGGCGAGGGGTCGCCGTCGGCGAGGACCGGCTCGGGGACGGTGGCCGTGGCCGTGTCCGTGGCCGTGGCCGTGGCCGTGGTCGTGGTCGTGGCCGTGCCCGGGACGACCGCGGCCGGCGAGGTCACCACGTCGTCGACGGCCGCGCGGCGGCGCGCCCGCGCGCGGACGATCACGACGATCGCCTGCACGCCGATGAGGATCCACACGATGTTGGCAGCCACCGACGGCCACACCCCGTTCGCGGCGGCGACCATGCCCATGAGGCCTGCGGCGGTGAGGTTGGTGAGCTGGAACGGGGCGGACGACGCGGCCCAGCGGCCGCGGCTGACCATCGCGTAGGCGACGACGCCGGCGGCGGCGCCGATCCAGCCGAGGAACATGACGAACGCGTCGAGGGTGACGAGCACAGCGGTACTCCGGTGACGAAGAGGGGTGGAGGGGGTTGCCGCGACGCTGCGGTGGCTGTGCGCTCCGGGCCGGTGGCTGGTGGCGCGGGTGGTGCGGAAGCTCGGGCGCCGACCCGTAAGGAGGAGGAGGTAACCGACCGGCGCCACGACAAGTGTGAGGCCTCCCGGGCTTCAGCACAATCGAAGTATCCTGCACCGGCGGTTTAGCATCTCTACATGGCGACGGACCCACGCAGACTTGGTTTTCTCCTTGCCGTGCACCGCGGCGGGGGCATTCTCGCGGCAGCAGATCTCCTGCACGTCACCCCGTCGGCGGTCTCCCAGCAGATCCAGCGGCTCGAGGCGGAGGAGGGCGTCGCGGTCCTCGACCGTGGACCGCGCGGCGTGACCCTCACGCCGGCCGGGCGCGTGCTCGCGGAGACGGCCGAACGCATCGAGACGGAGCTCGTCGAGGCGCGCAAGGCGCTCGCCGCGCTCGGCGACGAGGTCATCGGCCGGGTCGCGGTCGGGTCGTTCCAGACGGCGATCCGCGCCGTCGTCGCGCCGGTCGCCGGGCGCCTGGCCGAGACGGCGCCCGGGGTCGAGCTCGACGTGCAGGAGCGCGAGCCCACCGAGGCGCTGCGCCTCCTGCGCGCGGGCGAGCTCGACGTCGTGCTCCTCGAGCGCGACTACGAGGCCGACTCCCCCGCGCCGCGCGGCACGCGCGAGATCGTGCTGCTCGACGAGCCGTGGCGGCTCGTGGTCCCCGCGGGCATGCCCACCCCGACCCGCCTCGACGACGTGCGCGACGCCGTCTGGCTCGGCCCCGAGCCGGGCACCGCCGCCGCGCGCGCCCTGCGCCGTCTGGCCCGCGGGCTCGGCGGGACCCTGCGCACGCGGCACAACTACTACGACTTCGACGTCGCGCTGTCCCTCGTCGCCGCCGGGCTCGGCGTCGCGATGCTCCCGGCGCTCGCCGTCGAGGGGGGCGCGTCGGACGAGGTGCCCGACGGCGTCACGGTCGTCGGGCTGCCCGGCCTCGGCTCCCGGCGTCTCGTCGCGCGCCACCGCGCGACCCGGCACGAGCCCCGGCCGGTCGTCTCCGCGGTCCTCGACGAGATGGTCGCCGCCGCGGCGGACATCGCCTTCGCCTGACTCGTCGAGGGAGAGCCGTGGTCACGACCATGCCTCTACCTCGGGCGACCGGAGCTCTACCTCGCGCGACCAGGGCTCTGCCTCGCGTCACTAGGGCTCTACCTCGGTGGGAGGTCGAAGCGGGTGGCGCCGTAGGGCTCGGCCGTGCCGAACGCGAACACCCGCTCGGGGACCAGGCGGTAGACCGCCCACGGCGGCGGGCCGGCCGACGGCGCGCTGAACTCCGCGGTGAGCGCGTTGGTGTGCCGGTTCGGCCCGCCGGCCCCGGGCTCCTGCGGGAGCCGGCCGAACAGCGTGTCGTGCACGCGTGCCCACGCGATCGGCGGCGTGCCGTAGCCGTCGAGGTTCTTCACCGTCGGTCCGGGGGTCGTCATCGTCCTGCTCCTCGTCGTCCGGGTGCCCCGCGTCCGGGGGCCTCGCGCAGGGGCCGCGCGTCCGGGTGACTCGCGTCCTCACGGGTCATGACGCGCGCGGGCGCCCGCACTCATCGGTCGGCGACGTAGCCTGCCGGGGTGGACGTAGCGGTGGTGGGGGCGACGGGGGACGTCGGCCGGCAGGTGTGCACCCAGATCGTCGAGCGGCGGGTGCTCCCGCCGACGGCGCGGCTCCAGCTCGTCGGTCGGGCCGGCGGGGCGTCGGGCCGCGCCGTGCACGGGCTGCGCGCCGACCTGGTCGACGCGTACGACGAGCACGCGCCGCTCCTCGACGTCGCGCACTCCCCCGAGGACGTCACGGCCGACGTGATCGTGGTGGCCGCGGGCCTCACGCCTCCGGCGCGCACGGGCGCCGACCCCGACCGCCGGGTCCTGGCCGCGACGAACGGCGCCGTCCTCGCCGAGTACGCGGACGCGATCGCGCGGCACGGCTCCGGGCACGAGGTGGTCGTCGTCGTGACGAACCCCGTGGAGCTCGGCGTGGCGGTCATGGCGGAGCGGCTCGGGCGGCACCGCGTGCTCGGGATGGGCGCGTGGCTCGACACGCTGCGGTTCCGGCGCGAGCTCGCGGTCGAGCTGGGCGTGCGCCGACACCGCGTCGGCGGGTTCGTCGGGGGTCAGCACGGCGAGGACGCCGTGCCGCTGTGGTCGACGGTCCGCGTGAGCGGTCTCGACGCCGACGAGCGGGCCCGCGCCGTCGCGGCGCTGCGCCGGGGCCGGACGCTCGACGCGCTGCCCGCCGAGATCGCCGCGGCGAAGACCGAGCTGGCGCACGTGGCCGCGGCCGACATGGGTGCGGCGTTCGACCTCATCGACACGTGGCCCGCCGACCTGCGGCTCGTGGCGCGCCCGTGGATGACGCACCAGTCGGGCGCGAAGACGCCCGCCGGGACGGCCAGCGCGACGGTCGACCTGCTCGAGGTGATCCTCGACGGCCGCGAGATCGTCGTCGCCGGGCAGGTCGCGCTCGACGGCGAGCTCGACGGACGGCTCGACGGACGGCTCGAGCGGACCCTCGCGGGGCACGACGGCGTCCCGCACCGCGGCGTGCTCGGCGTCCCCGTGGTCCTCGGGCCGGGCGGGTGGACGCGCGTGCTCCTCGACGACCTGCCCGACGACGAGGCACGCCGCCTCGCGCACGCGGCGGACGGCGTCGGGCGCATGGTCGCCGCGAGCGCGACGCCGGGCCAGGACGACCGGTCGGGACGGCCCGGGCGGACCGGGACCGCCGCAGGCGCCCCCGCCGCGTCGTCGCGTGCTCACGATCTCGACGAGCCGACCCTCGCGGGCGACCGGGCGTCGTCGGGCCGGGCGGAGGTCGCGTGGGTCGCGTCCGTGCACGGGCTCGACCAGCCGGGGACGCTCACCGCGCTGACGGGAGTGTTCTCGACGCGCGGCGTCAGCTTCGACTCGCTCGCGACGGAGCCGGCGGACGACGGCCGCGCCGGTCGGATCGTCGTGACGTTCCGCGCGACCGAGCGCCGGGCACGCGCCCTCGAGCGTGCGGTCGCCCGCCTCGCGACGGTGCGCTCCGTCGTCGTGCACGCCGCATGACCCCGCCGCTCCCCCTGGTGCGGCAAACCATGGGGACAAACTTAGGCACCTAAGTTATGGTGGTCGGCATGGACCTCGCCCACGAGCTGCACGACCTCGTGCGCACGCTCGACCGCGAGGCGGAACGACTCCTGCGCGGCGAGGGCATGACGTACCACCGGTTCGTCGCGCTCGTGATCGTCGCCGAGCACCCGGGCATCACCGGCCGCCGTCTCGCGTCCGCGGTCGGGGTGAGCGAGCCGTCGATGAGCGTCATCGTCCGACGCCTCCTCGACGACGGGCACGTGGTCGACCTGTCCGAGGGCGTGGGGCGCGCGCGTCGGCTCGCCGCCACGGAGGCGGGCCGGTCGACCCTCGGGACGTGCCGGCGCGTCCTCGGGGACGCGCTCGACGTCGCGGCCCGCTCGCTCGGCCTCGATCCCCAGGAGCTCGCCCGCACCGTCCGCGCGCTGCACGACGCGGTGCGTCTCCCCGCTCCCCCGACCAACCCTTGAGAGGTGCTCGATGACCACCGTCCTCGCCGCGACCGCCGCGGTCCTCTTCCTCGTCCGGCTCGTGCTGTTCGTCGCCCTGCACCTCGTCCCGAGCGACTACAGCCCGGTCCGGCACGCGGTGAGCGACTACGCCGTCGGGCGCACCCGCCGGCTCTCCACGGCGGCGACGTGGACGATGGCGCTCGCGTGGGCGGCGCTCGCCGGCGCCGTCGCGGGGACGTCGTGGGCCGAGAAGACCGAGGTGCTGTGGCAGCTCGTGCCCCTCGTCGTGCTGTTCGTCGCCCTGCCGTTCCTGCCGACGGACCTGGAGGGGCAGCGGAGCACGACCGTCGGCCGCCTGCACCTGCTCGCCGCGATCGCCTGGTTCGCGCTGAGCTACAGCCTCACCGGCAACTTCTCGCGCTACCTCGCCGACGCCGGGGTGCTGGGCACCGCGCTCGTCGTCCTGCACTGGGTCGCGCTCGCGGCGCTCGTCGCGCTCGTGGCGTCGCTCGTCGTCCAGCCGCTGCGCTCGCGCACGTTCGGGATCAGCGAGCGGGTGTTCATCGTCGCGATCACCCTCTTCTTCCTGCTCGCGAGCATCGGCCTCGCGCTCGACGTCGCCGTCACGTCCTGAGCGGGCGGTGGCCCGGACCTCACAGTGCGCCGAGGCGCGGTGAGCGGAGACGGTAACGAGACGGGGCCAGGAGGGTCACGCCGTCGAAACCGTGAGGTCCTAGCGTCGGGGACGCCGCGGCGGTCGCCACGCCGGGCAGAGCCACCGCCGACCTCTCCCCGGAGCCGTGAGCCATGTCCTCCCTCAAGCCCGCCGAGCTCGTCCCGACGATCATCGACGCCGGTGCCGGCAAGGTCCTGCTGTCCACGCGCGACACGCTCGTGCGGTCCACGATGGGCGGCGCGATCCTCGCGATCGCCGCCGCGTTCGCCGTCACGGTGACGGTCACGACCGGCCAGGCGATCCTCGGCGCCGTCCTCTTCCCCGTCGGGTTCATCCTGCTGTACCTGCTCGGGTACGACCTGCTCACCGGCATGTTCGTCCTCGGCCCGCTGGCCTGGCTCGACAAGCGGCCCGGCGTCACCGTGCGCGGCGTCCTGCGCAACTGGGGCCTGGTGTTCGTGGGGAACTTCCTCGGCGCGCTCGCCGTCGCGGTGATGATGGCGATCGTCGTGACGTACGGGTTCGACACCCCGCCCAACGAGGTCGGTCAGGCGATCGGGCACATCGGCGAGGGCCGCACGGTCGGGTACGCGGAGCACGGGGCGTCGGGCATGCTCACGCTGTTCGTGCGCGGCATGCTGTGCAACTGGATGGTGTCCATGGGGGTCATCGGCGCCATGATCGCGAAGGACGTGCCCGGCAAGGCCATCGCGATGTGGATGCCCGTGATGCTGTTCTTCTTCATGTCGTTCGAGCACTCGATCGTCAACATGTTCCTGTTCCCGTCCGGGCTGCTGCTCGGGGGCGAGTTCACGATCATGGACTACCTCGTGTGGAACGAGATCCCCACCGTGCTGGGCAACCTCGTCGGCGGCCTGCTCCTCACCGGCCTGCCGCTCTACCTCACGTACGGCCGCCCGGCGTCGCGCCGCTCGGCCCAGGAGCCCCAGCCCGGCCCGACGGCGGAGCGCGAGCTGGTCTCCGAGCCCGCCTGAGCGGCCGGCGGTCGGCTCTCACCCGTCGAGGCCGATCCGCCTCACGGCGACGAGCAGACCTGTCTCGACCGCGAGGCTGACCTCGACGAACCGGGGGTCGTCACGGACCGCCGTGACGATCGAGGCGACGACCGAACGATGCTCCTCGGCGGCATAGCGCGCCGGGTCGAGATCGTCGAGGACCAGGAACCCGCCAGGTCGCACGAGCTCGCGCGTGCGATCGAAGTCAGTCCACTTTCCCCCCTCGGCGTCCGCGAACACGAGGTCGAAGAGGCCGAAGTGATCCCAGCAGTCCTCGACCCGGCGCTCGACGACGTCGACCACCCCGGCGGAGTGGGCGGCGACGCTCCTGGCGAGATCAGGGTCTGCCTCGAGAGCGACGATCCGGACGTCGTCGCGGCCCGTCAGTCCCGCACCGAGCCACGCCGTCCCGACCCCGCAACCAGCCCCGATCTCCAGGACGCGGCCACCGGGTGGCACGGCGGCGGCGAGCGTCGCGAGGAGCGCCCCGACGACGTCGCCGCTGGAGGCGGCGAAGCCTCGCGCCCGAGCGCGCGAGCGCGCGGCGGCCACGGGCGGGGGTGCGGGAGTCGGTGCTAGCTGACGGGCACCGTCCGGTTGCGGCGCAACAGGCCGCGGCAGGTGAGAGCCTCAAGGCCGAGCACAAGCACGCATGCTCCGGCCGCAGCCAGGAGGTAGCGACGGTTCGTGTCGACGCATGCTGGAGTGGAGTCTGACGACGTGTGCGAGATCCCGAACAGTGGTTCCTCGATACACGAGGCGCGGCCGCCGTCCGTCTCGACCTGACGCGGGGCGAGCGTGGACGCCAGCACGACCACGACGACCGTGACAGCGAAGAGAGCGACGGGCACCGTCCATCGAGTGCGCCACTGCCGCACCATGAGGGGGAGCAGGGCGACGACGATGGCGCCCAGAAACCCCAACGTGGCAAGGAGTGACAGCGTCATCCGGCCGGTCCCTTCTGCGTCGTGACTCAGTATCCGAGCCCGAACCACGTAATCGTCTTGCCCTGTGCCTGGGCATTCGCGATCGACTGCGTGAGCGGGATCATGTTCCGGTTCGGGGTCTTTTGAGAGATGACCGGCGACTCTCCCGGAATGCCGTCACCGTAGGCGACGAACATGACGTGGTCGATGGATCCGTCGGGCGTGTTATTCGGGTCCCAATCGGTGTACAGAACCTCTCCGGCGCGTGCGTTCCAGATGTTGTCGATCGGTGTGAGGCCGCCGTTGTACCGGAAGAACGTGTACTGGTACTTGGCGGAGGACCAGGTGCGCGAGGCGGTGCCTGGCCCGGTCAGGTTGGATGACCAGTTGTCAGTGTCGAAGGGATTGACTCCGCCCTTGTACTGCCATCCGCCAGCGCGGAACACCTGGGAAACGAAATTCGCGCAGTTGTTGTCGAACCAAGGGAAGGCGGGGTTGAAGTCGTTGATGGTGTCGCCATCGTTCGGCGGGGACGTCCACTCCCAGGCGTAGGCCTGCTGGTTGTAGATGTCAGCGGTCGGCTGGGAGAAGGTCGTGAAACCGCCCCCAGGGCTCGCGGCAGCGAGTGCGGCTTGCCGGTCAGCAGACGACTGCGTGGGTGCTGGGGCGTTGGGGTCGTCCGGTGTGGTGTCGGCCGGGGGTTCGACGAGGACGTCTTGGACGACGATGGGCCGGGCTCCGGAGGTGTCCAGCGTGATGAGGTGCTCGTCGGTCCAGACGCTGCCTTGCGGCCATTCGGCGCCAGCGCCGCCATAGGAGAACTCGGTCGTGACGGAGGCGTGCACCTCGAGGATGTCGGGCTCACGCTCGACGCTGCTGAGCACGTCGTAGCTCGACTGGGCGTCGACGATCGGTGTGCCGTCGTCGTCCAGCGCGTCCCTGGTAGCCGCGTTGATTCGCTCAGCCTCTGTGGGCGACCCCGCCATACGCGGTGATCGGGCCTGGGGCGCGACCCATGCGGTGTCTTGGCTCTCAAGGTACGCAGTCAGAGACCCTTCGAGCTCGACGTCAGTGTCGGTGGCGTTCCCTTCGGCTGCGGCTGGTGCCGCGATCCCCGCGACCAGGACTGCTGAGGCGATGGCGAGCAACTTGCGTGGTTTTGCAGAGGGCATCAGTGCCCTCCTCCCCTGAGTGAACTTTCGAGGCAACGATTGCCTCAGGCATCACGCTAGCGGCGGCAGGCTTGTGCCGCGCGGGGATCCCGGTGTGGGCCGGCGTGGGGCGGCGTGGGCCGGCGGCCTCGTCTGTCGGGCTCGCCGACCGGAGCGTGACGGGGTATGGCGATCATAGGACGGCGTTCCTGCTGCCGCAGGCATCCACGGGTCTCATCGGGCAGTTCCCTGGTTGCTACAACTGGGCCAAGGGCGGTCGGGCGCAGGCAGGAGCCTCGTGGCTGTGCCTGGGCGCCGGCTGACGTCTAGGCCCTGTCCTGCGAATGTTCTTGGCATGTGTCCGGTAATGTCCGGGTTGTGGGTGTGGGGCGTGGTGAGCTGACTGACACGGCGTGGG
>NZ_JBHJYJ010000029.1:0-10442 GCF_042269845.1 Cellulosimicrobium sp. NPDC055967
CGCTCACCTCGCGAGGTGAGCGGCCGCCGTCGTGCGTCACGGCCGGGCGAGGCCGTTCCGGTAGGCCCAGACGACGACCTGGACCCGGTCACGCAGCCCGAGCTTGGTGAGGACCCGGCCGACGTGGGTCTTGACCGTCGCCTCCGAGAGGTACACCCGCGCCCCGATCTCGGCGTTCGACAGCCCCTCGGCGAGCAGCGCGACGATCTCGCGCTCGCGCCCGGTGAGCACGCCGACGGCCTCGGACCGGGCGACGACGTCCGGGAGGACGGGGGCGACTTCGGCGAGGAGCCGCCGCGTCGCCGACGGTGCGATGACGGCGTCCCCCCGGTGCACGGTGCGGACGGCGGCGAGCAGCTCGTCGGTCGGCGCGTCCTTGAGCAGGAACCCGGCGGCGCCCGCTCGGAGCGCGGCGTAGACGTACTCGTCCACGTCGAACGTCGTGAGGATGAGCACCCGGCACGGAGGCATCGACGCGTCCAGCAGCCGCGCCGTCGTCTCGATGCCGTCCATGACCGGCATGCGCACGTCCAGGACGACGACGTCGGCCCGCCGCTCGCGCTGCACGCGCAGCGCCTGCGCGCCGTCGGCAGCCTCGCCGACCACGGCCAGGTCCGGCGCGGCGTCGATCACGGCGACCGCCCCCGCGCGGACGAGCGGCTGGTCGTCGACGACCAGCACGCGGATCACGGGCCACCGTCCGCAGGCCGAGGCGGTGCGAGCGCGTGCTGGTTCGAGGCCGGGACCGAGGCCGCGACCGTCCACGCCTCGCCCGCGCGGATCTCGAGCGTCCCGCCCGCCGCCTCGATCCGCTCCCGCATCCCCACGAGCCCCAGGCCCGCGCCGGTCGCCGGTGCGGCGTCCGGGCCGGGAGCGGGCCGGGCGGCCCCCGCGTCGTCGGACGACGGGACGTCCGCCACCTCCACGTGGAGCCCGGCACCGTGCCACGCGAGGGTGACCGTCGTCGACGAGCCGGGCGCGGCGTGGCGCGCGCTGTTGGTCAGCGCCTCCTGGACCGCGCGGAACGCGGCGAGCTCCGCCGTCGGCCCGAGCGGCACGGGGACGCCCGACTCGACGACCCGCACGGCGCGGCCGGCCCGGCGGACGCGGTCGACGAGGCCGGGCACGTCCCGGAGCGTCGGCGCCGGCGCCGCGGCCGCCGCACCGGCGGGGGCGCTCGCCGGCTCGGCGCGCAGCACGTGCACGATCCCCCGCAGGTCCCGCAGCGCCTCGCGCCCGGTCTCCTCGACCACCGCGAGCGCCTGCGCCGCGCGTCCGGGGTCGGCGCGGCCCACGCGCGCCTGGGCGACGACGACCGAGAGGGAGTGCGCGACGACGTCGTGCATCTCGCGCGCGATCCTGGTGCGCTCGGCGAGCACGGCCCGCTCGGCCCGCTCCTCGCGCTCGGCCTCCGCGCGCTCGCGCCCGGCCAGCGCCTCGCGCCGCACCTGCTCCTGCGACCGCCGGAGCAGGCCGGCGGTCCAGGCGACCACGACGAGGGCGGCGAGGAGCAGGCCCAGCAGCCACGGGCTCGGGCCGATCGGCGACGCCGTCACGCTCGGGTCCACGCGGTACCGGAGCGCGGTCGCCGCCACGCCGACGACGCCGGTCACCAGCCCGAGCGGACGCGGCCCCCACGCCGTGCAGGAGTAGACGGAGAGCAGGAACACGGCCGCCGACGGCAGCAGGAAGTAGAGGCCGGACACCGCGAGCATCCCCGCCGCGGTGAGCGCGACGAGCACGTGCGAGAGCACCGGGGCCGACCGGCGGGCGACGAAGGCGACGTGCGCCAGCGCGGCGAGCCCGACGAGGGCCCAGGCACGGGCGGCGGGGAGCGACTCCAGCGCGACCACGCACGTCACGGGCAGCAGGGCGAGCGCTGCCGCCGTCGCGACGAGCACGTCCCCGCGGGCGGGCCGCAGGCTCACGGGACGGCGACCGATCGGGTGCCGCGGAGGGCGGGGCGCGCCGCGGCGTCGCCCGCGTCCAGCGTCGCGACGAGCAGCGCCACGCCGATCACGAGCCAGGTGCCGTAGGTCAGGGCGACGATGACGGTGATCGCGCCGGCACCGAGGTCGACCGGACCGTCGTCGAGGCCCAGGAGCTGCGCGGCGGTCCCGAAGACCATGAGCGCCCCCATCGTGAGCCCCGCGGACGCCGCGACCCACCCGACGGCCTGCAGCGCGGCCCGGACGCCCCGGGCCGGGACCGGGCGGTGCGTCAGCGCGAGCACCAGGACGGCCGCCGTCGCGAACAGCACGACCTCCATCACCGGCGCTCCCCCCGTGTGCGGCTCGGGCCGTCCGAGCGTACCGCCCAGCCACCAGTAGGCCTTGAGCGCCGGGTAGGGCACGCACATCGCCAGGCCGAGCGCCCGCGGCCACCGACGCCGGACGGGCCGGGCGCCCGTCGTGGCGACCGACCACGTGCTCAAGGTCGTGACCACGGCCGTCAGCGTGGCGAGCGACCGCACCAGCGCCCCCGGGACGTCGACCACGGCGAAGTCACCGGCCGGGATCCCTGTCACGGCGAAGAACGCCCGGAACGCGTCGAGCGCGAGACCCCCGCCCGCCCAGAAGAGCAGGACGACCGCGGTCCAGCCGAGCCCGAGGGCCAGGCGCCGGGACGTGCGACGGCGACCACGGGCGGCCACGACCGCGAGCAGGGCGCTCCCCGCGGCGACGGGCGCGACCCACGACGGCGCGAAGATCGCCGAGTACCCCTCCGGGGGCGGCCCCCACCAGCGCAGGGCGCCGGCGACGAGGGTCACGGACGCGCAGGCCACCATCGCCGCGGCGGTGCGCGCGGAGCGGGTGAGCCCGGGGGGACCGGGGCGGAACCAGGACGAGGTCGTGTCGGTCATGGGACCAGGCTCGCCAGGGCGGCCCCCTGGACGCGTCGCCCTCAGGTCGCGACGGTGCGCGACCCAGGTCGTGCGTCAGGGGCGGCCCGCGTAGGGCATCGCGTCGGCCCAGCGCATCGCCACCTCGTGCACGGGGCTGCCGGGCTGGCGGGCCTCGATCATCATGCCGTTGCCGGTGTACATGGCGACGTGGCGGATGGTCGACGGGTTCGACGTGTCGTCGGCGTAGAAGATCAGGTCGCCCGGCCGGAGCTGGTCGTAGGAGATCTTCTGCACGCGCTGGTACTGCGACCGCGACGTGCGCGTGATGTCGACGCCCGCCGCGGCCCAGGCGCGTGACGTGAGGCCCGAGCAGTCATACCCCGGCCCGGTGCCGCCGAACACGTACGGGGCGCCGATCTTGGTGCGCGCCCACGCGACCGCGGCCTGGCCCTGCGCGGCGCTGCCCACACCGGTGCCCGGGGGCGGCGTGACGACCGGCGGCGGGTCGGGGGCCGGCGCGGGCGTCGGTGCGGGTGCCGGGTTCGGCGCAGGTGCGGGGTCCGGGGCCGGGGGCGGCGCGGGTGCAGGGTCGGGCGCCGGGTTCGCGGGTGCGGGGCTGCTCGTCAGGGGCGCCGCGGGCGTGCCCGACGACGTCCCCGTCGCCGGGGCCTCGACGCGGGCCCGGGCGGCGGCCTCGCGCTCGCTCGCGGCCTGCGCGTCGAGGGCGTCCTGGCGCTGACGCTCGACGTCGACGCTCGTGGCGCGCGCGCGGGCGAGCTCGGCGAGGAGCGCCTCGCGGCGGGTCGCGGACTCCTGCACGGCGTCGGCGAGCGCGTCGGACGAGACCTGGGCGGCGGCGAGCGCGTCCCGTGCGCGGTCCTCGACCTCGCCCTGGTGCGCGAGCGCCGCGTCGGCACGGGCACGGGCGGTGTCGGCCACGGCGCGCGCCGTCGCGTGCGCGTCGACGGCACGACCCGCGGTGCGGCCGGCGACGCGCTCGGCGTTCTCCCGCTCGACGACCTGGCCCACGCCGTCCGCGTCCAGGACGGCGCGCAGCGCGTCGAGGTCGGCGGAGCCCTGCCGCGACGCGCGGAAGAGCGCGCCCACGGCGGCGCGGGCGTCCGTCTCGCCCGTCCGGGCCGTCGTGAGCGCCTCCTGCGCGTCGCGGACCTCCGCGTCGGCCGCGGCGAGCGCGTCCTGCGCGGCCGCGTACTCCTCCGCCGCGGTCTCGACCGCCGCCTCGGCGGTGGACTGCCGGTCCCGCAGCGACGCGAGCTCGCTCTCGACCGTCGCGACGTCCCGGGCCGCGCCCTCCGCGGCCTCGCGCGCGGCGCGGACGTCGTCGTCGGACGGCGGGTCGGACGACGCGGAGGGCGCGAGCCCGACGCCGAGCACGAGCGCGAGCAGGCCTGCCGAAGCCGCGGAGGCGAGGCGTCGGGGCCCGGTCGAGCGTCGCCGCGCTCCCCCGAGGGACTCGGTCCGGGCGGCGGGCGCCGACGTCACGTCGTCCATCGCTCCTCCTTCGACCGGTCGCGCGGCGTGTCCCGTTGACAGCACCCGCACGAGTCTGCCCAGAAGGTCCGCGATGCGCCATCGGAGCGCCGTGCTTCTTCTCAGGATGTGGTCTCGCATCGCGAGACCCCCCTGTCGGACGGCGAGGATCCCGCCTAGCCTCGCCAGCATGTCCCGTCGAATGTGTCGCTGACCCCAGCACACGTTCGCCTGCCCGCGAGCCGTCGTCGACGACGTCCTCGCCGTGGCGATCCCGTCCCGTGTGCGCCCCCCGCCGCGGTCGACGGCCGGCCTCCCGCCCTCTCGTCCCCGTGGCCCCCGCCCGGCGCGCCGCGCCGACGTCTTCCCCACCCCCACCACCCGCAGGAGAGCACCATGAGCACCGAGAACGCCCCCGCCTGGTCCTTCGAGACGCGCCAGGTCCACGCCGGCCAGACCGCCGACCCGACGACCGGGGCCCGCGCGCTGCCCATCTACCAGACGACGTCGTTCGTCTTCCCCGACGCGTCCGTGGCCGCCGACCGCTTCGCGCTCAAGGACCTCGGCCCCATCTACACGCGCATCGGCAACCCGACCCAGGAGGTCGTCGAGAACCGCATCGCCTCGCTCGAGGGCGGCGTCGGCGCGCTCCTCCTCGCGTCCGGGCAGGCCGCGACGACGTTCGCGATCCTCAACGTCGCCGAGGCGGGCGACCACGTCGTCGCGTCCCCGAGCCTCTACGGCGGCACCTACAACCTGCTGCAGTACTCGCTCGCCAAGCTCGGCGTCGAGACGACGTTCGTGGCCGACCCGCACGACCCGCAGGCCTGGCGCTACGCGGTGCGCCCGAACACCAAGCTGTTCTTCGGCGAGACGATCCCCAACCCGCAGGCCGACGTCCTCGACATCGAGGCCGTCGCGACGGTCGCGCACGAGGTGGGCGTCCCGCTGGTCGTGGACAACACGGTCGCGACCCCCTACCTGCTGCGCCCGCTCGAGCACGGGGCGGACGTCGTCGTGCACTCCGCCACGAAGTACCTGGGCGGCCACGGCTCCGCGATCGGCGGCGTGATCGTCGACGGCGGCACCTTCGACTACGCGGCCCACCCCGAGCGCTTCGCGAACTTCAACACGCCCGACCCGTCGTACAACGGCCTCGTCTACGCGCGCGACCTGGGCGTGGACGGCATCCTCGGCGCGAACCTCGCCTACGTGCTCAAGGCCCGGGTCCAGCTCCTGCGCGACCTGGGGTCCGCGATCTCCCCGTTCAACGCGTTCCTCATCGCGCAGGGCATCGAGACGCTCTCGCTGCGCGTCGAGCGCCACGTGGCGAACGCGCAGAAGGTCGCGGAGTGGCTCGAGGCGCGCGACGACGTCCGCACCGTGCACTACGCCGGGCTCGCCTCGAGCCCGTGGCACGCCGCCGCGCAGAAGTACCTGCCGCGCGGCGCGGGCGCGGTCCTCGCGTTCGAGCTCGACGGCGGCAGCGAGGCCGGGCAGGCGTTCGTCTCCGCGCTGCAGCTCCACTCCAACGTCGCCAACATCGGCGACGTGCGCTCGCTCGTCATCCACCCCGCGTCGACGACGCACAGCCAGCTCACGCCCGAGGAGCAGGCGCAGTCCGGCGTGACGCCGGGCCTCGTCCGCCTCTCCGTCGGCATCGAGCACGTCGACGACATCCTCGCCGACCTCGAGCTCGGGTTCACGGCCGCCAAGTCGTCGCTGGGCGCCTGAGCGACGACGCCCGCACGCGCGGCAGAACGACGACGAGGACTGCGATGACGGATCTGGACAGCCGGGGCGCCCTGCGCGCCCCGGCCGTACAGTGGCCGACGGTGAGCCCTGTGAACGACGACCTCCTCCCCTCCGCCCCCGACGGCCGGCGCGGTCCCCGCGCGGACGCCGCGGCGGGGCACGGGGTCGCGCCGTCGCGCGCCCGGGTGAAGGCTCCGGTCCCGGCGACGGGAGCGTGGCGCGAGGGCGACCCGGCCGGGCGACGGCGCTTCGCCGACGTCGGCACGTTCGACCTCGAGTCCGGCGCCCGCCTGCCCGACGTCCGCGTCGCGTACGAGACGTGGGGCACGCTCGCACCGGACGGGTCGAACGCCGTCCTCGTCCTGCACGCCCTCACCGGCGACTCCCACGTCAGCGGCCCCGCGGGCGAGGGCCACGCCACCGCGGGCTGGTGGGAGTCGCTCGTCGGACCCGGCGCGCCGATCGACACCGACCGCTGGTTCGTCGTCGCGCCCAACGTGCTCGGCGGGTGCCAGGGCACCACGGGCCCGGCGTCCACCGCGCCCGACGGGCTCCCCTGGGGCAGCCGCTTCCCGCGCGTCACGACCCGCGACCAGGTCGCCGTCGAGATCGAGCTCGCGCGGTCGCTCGGCATCTCGTCGTGGGCGTTCGTCGTCGGCGCGTCGATGGGCGGGCACCGCGTCCTCGAGTGGGCCCTCCTCGGCCCCGAGGCCGGGATCGACGTCGTCTCGCTCGCGGCGATCGCCACGAACGCGCAGACCACCGGCGACCAGATCGCGTGGGCGCACCCCCAGCTCGGGGCCGTCCGCGCCGACCCCGGATTCCGCGGCGGCGACTACTACGACGCCGCGGACGGCGAGGGCCCGCACGTCGGCCTCGGCATCGCCCGGCAGATCGCGCACGCGACCTACCGGTCCGCGCGCGAGCTCGACGACCGGTTCGGGCGCCTCCCGCAGGGCGGCGAGGACCCGTTCACCGACGGGCGCTACGCCGTGCAGTCGTACCTCGACCACCACGGCGACAAGCTCGCGCGGCGCTTCGACGCCAACTCGTACGTCGTGCTCACGGAGTCGATGCTCACGCACGACCTGGGGCGCGACCGCGGCGGCGTCGAGGCGGCGCTCGCCCAGGTCACGGCGCACGCGCTCGTCGTCGCGGTCGACACCGACCGGCTCTTCCTCCCCGCGGACTGCGCACGCATCGCGGCCGGGATCCCGGGGGCCGACCCGATGCGGACGCTCACGAGCGACTTCGGGCACGACGGGTTCCTCATCGAGTTCGACCAGCTCGGCCCGATCGTCGCCGACTTCCTCGGGGAACGGGCCGGCGTCCGCGACTGAGACCTGTCCACGGGACGGTGCCGTGGCGGGCGTGCCCACGCCGTCCTGGCACGATGAGGAGATGGACAGCGACGTGACCGAGGCAGCCCAGCACCTGCGCGCCCAGTGGGACCGGCTCGACCGGTGGCTGCGCGACCTCGGGGACGAGCTGGACCGCGACGCCGGCCGGGAGAGCGTGCTCGACGGCTGGACCGTCGGCGAGCTCGTCACCCATCTCGGCCGGGTCATGGAGACCCTCGCGCTGTGCGGGCCGGTGCCCGCCGGGACCGTCCCCCTCACGCTCGCGGAGTACCTCGGCACGTACCCGGAGCGGGCGGAGGAGATCGAGCACGCGACGCGCGCCCTCGACGAGCAGATCGCCGACGACCGCCTCGGGCACGTCGAGGCCTTCGCCGCCGCGGGCTTCGCACGCCTCGACGAGCTCGCCGACGAGAGCGTCGTGCAGGCGCGACGGGGACCCATCACGCTCCTCGACATGGTGCGCTCACGCGTCCTCGAGCTCGTCGTGCACGCCGACGACCTCGCCCGCACGTTCCCCGGCGTCCCCGCCGACCCCGTGGACCGTGCCGCGCTCGACGCCGTCGCGGCCGAGCTGCTGCGCGTCGTCGTCACGCGCGGCGGCTGGGCGCTCGAGGTGCACGACGCCCGCCTCTGGCTGCGGGTCGCGTGCGGCCGCGTCCCCTACGACGTCGACGAGCTCGCGCGCGCCCTGGAGCCCGTGCACACCTCCGAGGCGGTGCCCGACCTCGGCCGGATGCTCCCGCTCCTCTGACCGCTCCCCCGGTGGGGTGACGCGCGGCACGCAGCCTCCCGTGGTTGCGGCGCGGGCCGGACCGTAGGTTGGGGGCATGCTTGCCGCCTACGCCGACCACCTCGACCCCGACGACCCCCTGGCCGGGCTGGTCGTCGGGGAGCGCCCCGAACCCGACGCCCGCGAGCACTGGACGACCGTGGACGTGCGCGCCGCGTCGCTCAACCACCACGACCTCTGGTCGCTGCGCGGCGTCGGGCTGCCCGCCGACCGGCTCCCCATGATCCTCGGGACGGACGCCGCGGGCGTCACGCCGGACGGCACCGAGGTCGTGGTGCACGCGGTGGTCGGGGCGGACGGGCACGGCGTCGGTCCGACGGAGCGGCGGTCGCTGCTCTCCGAGCGGTACCCCGGCACGCTCGCCGAGCGCGTCGCCGTCCCGACGCACAACCTCGTCCCCAAGCCGCCGGAGCTGACCTTCGTCGAGGCCGCGTGCGTCCCCACGGCGTGGCTCACCGCCTACCGGATGCTGTTCACCGCCGGCGGCGCCGCCCCCGGCGACCGCGTCCTCGTCCAGGGCGCCGGCGGTGGCGTCGCGACGGCGGCGGTCGCCCTCGGCGCGGCCGCCGGGCTCGAGACGTGGGTGACGTCCCGCTCCGCCGGCAAGCGCGCCAGGGCAGCAGGGCTCGGGGCCGCTGCGACGTTCGAGCCCGGCGCCCGGCTCCCCGCACCGGTCGACGTCGTCGTCGAGACCGTCGGCCGGGCGACCTGGGGCCACTCGCTGCGCTCGGTGCGCCCGGGCGGGACCGTCGTCGTCGCGGGGGCGACCAGCGGCGACGCGTCGCCCGCGGAGCTCACGCGCGTCTTCTTCCACGAGATCCGCATCCAGGGCGTGACGATGGGGTCGCGCGACGACCTCGCCGCGCTGCTGCGGTTCCTCGCCCGCAGCGAGGTGCGCCCCGTCGTCGACCAGGTGCTCCCCCTGGCGCGCGCCCGCGACGGGCTCGCGCGCCTCGCGACCGGCGACCACTTCGGCAAGGTGGTGCTCACGCCGTGACGTCGACCGCGTGGCGCCCGGACGTCCTCGGAGCCGGGTACGAGCAGCGCACGGTCGAGCTGGAGCCCGACGACGAGGGCGAGGTCGTCGTCACCGTCGTGCGGCACGCACCCGAGACGCAGGAGCCGGTCCGCCCCGCGCGCGCCGTGCTGTACGTCCACGGCTGGAGCGACTACTTCTTCCAGACCGAGCTCGCCGAGACGTGGCACGGCCTGGGCGCCGCGTTCTACGCCCTGGACCTGCGCAAGTACGGGCGAAGCTTGCGCCCGCACCAGACGCCGGGGTACGTCGAGCACCTCGTCGACTACGACCCCGACATCGCGGCCGCGCTCGACGTCGTCCGCGGGGACCTCGGCGCGCACGTCGCGATCATGCTCATGGGCCACTCCACCGGAGGGCTCGTCGCGGCCCTCTGGGCGCACCGGCACCCGGGCGCCGTCCGCGGGCTCGTGCTCAACAGCCCGTGGCTCGAGCTCCAGGGGTCGTCCGTCGCCCGGACCGTCTCGGGCCCGGCGATCCGTCAGCTCGCGCGCTTCCAGCCGCGCACCCCGCTGCCGAACGTAGACCCCGGGTACTACGCGCGGACGTTGCGCGACCGCGACGACGGCGCCTGGGTGATCGACGACGCCTGGCGGCCCGTCCCGTCGTTCCCCGTCCGCGCCGGCTGGCTCCGCGCGATCATCTCCGGCCATGCCCGCGTCGCGGCGGGGCTCGCCATCGACTGCCCCGTGCTCGTGCTCCTCGCCGAGAGGTCGCTCTTCAGCACCCGCTGGTCCGAGGACATGCGCTCCGCTGACATCGTGCTCGACGTCGAGCCCCTCGCGCGCCGCGCGGCGCACCTGGGGCGGGTCGTCACCCTCGTCCGGATCCCCGGCGGGATGCACGACCTCTCGCTCTCCGCCCCCGAACCGCGGGCCCGGTTCTTCGCGGAGATCGTCCGCTGGTCAGCAGCCTACGGCTGGGCCTGACGTCGACGGCCACACGCCGTCCAGCCCAGGAACCACGCCTCTACCTCGGCGGACCAGGGCTCTACCTCGGCCGACCGCGGCTCTACCTCGCGCGACCGCGGCACTATCTCGGCGGCGAGAGGTACCTGAGTGAGGGTATGCGGAAATGCCGAAGGCCCACCCCGTGTGGGGTGGGCCTTCGGTGAAGGGTTGTCCGGCGGCGTCCTACTCTCCCACCCCGTCTCCAGGGCAGTAC
>NZ_JBHJYJ010000030.1:0-8048 GCF_042269845.1 Cellulosimicrobium sp. NPDC055967
ACCACGCGACAAGAGGAGCACCCGTCCCGGACGACGGTCCGAGGCGGGTGCTCCAACCTGCCACTTGACAGAACGGCCTACATATCAGGCGTCGCGGTCGCGCAGCGCCGGGACGTGCAGCCCGACGACGGCGCGCGCGTCCGCGGGCAGCTCGCCCCAGTCCTCCACGGTGTCGAGGTCGACCGCGGTGCCCGGCCGCTGCACGACGACGGCCCGCAGCCCGAGCCGCTCGGCCTCGGCAACATGGGCGGCACGGCTCCCCACCCCGAACCGAAACCGAAACCCCGTCACCGGCCGAGCACGAGGTTGCTGTCGTTCTGAGCCGCTCTCCGACAGCAACCCCGTGCTCGACGGCGCGGAAGCCGGGGGATCGAGGACGAGGAGGTTCGTGCCCGCGCCCCGGCGGTCCGTCGCGACGACGACGGGCGCGTCCTCGGCGAGCAGCGCCGCCACGTCCGCGGGCGTGAGCGCGGGGAGGTCGGCGTGCGCGACGAGGAGCCGCACCGGGCCCTCGCTCGACGCGCCCTCGGCCGCGATCTCCCGGCCGACGTCGACCGCCGCGTCCAGCCCAGGCCGGTCCGCGGGCTGCAGCACGATGCGGAGCCGGTCCGCGTCGTCGGTCAGCAGGGGGAGCCCGTCCGACCCGGCGGCGTCCGCCGCGCCGGCGGACTCGTCCACCACGACGTCGCGCAGCGCGCGCCACGTGAACCGCGGGTCCGACGTCACCACGACCACCCGCTCCACGCCGTCGCTCGTGAGCAGCGTCCCCACGACGTGCCGGGCGAGCACGGCGATCAGCCGGCTGCGCGACGCCGGGTCGAGGACGTGCGCGAGCCGCGACTTCCCCGACGACCCGTCACGCAGCGGCACGACGGCGACCACGCGCCCCGGGCGGGCGGGCCCACCCGGGCGAGCGGCGCCGTCGGGCACCACGAGGTCACCCACGAGCAGCGCCCGCCGACGCGAGGAGCGTGCGCGCGAGGCGCTCGCGGCCCGCGGCACCGCCCATGACCGTGTCCGTGACGACGACGTCCATCCCGAGACCCCGCACGGCGTCGGCGAGGTGGGCGTCGTGCTCGTCGATCACCATGACGTCGACGAGCCCGACGTAGAGGCGCGCGACGCCGAGCGCCGAGACCTCGTGCCCGAGCGTCGTGAGGATCTGCGCGGCGGGCCCCTTGATCGCACGACCCCCGACGATCGGGCTCACCGCGACGCGGCGCGCGGACGTCCCGGCGAGCGCGTCCCGGACGCCCGCGACGCCCAGCACCGGCTCGACCGACAGGAACGGGTTCGACGGCGCGACCACGACCACGTCGGCGCCGGTCACCGCGTCGAGCACGCCGGGCGCCGGGCGCGCCGCCTCGATGCCGTCGTAGACGAGGCCCAGCACGTCGTCCGCGTGCCGGCGCCCCACGAAGTACTCCTGGAACCCGAGGCGGCCCGCGGGCGTGTCGACGAGCGTCGCGACGCGGTCGTCGCTGACGGGCAGCACGCGCGCCCGGACGCCGAGCGCCGTCGTGAGCCGCGCGGTCACCTCGGTCAGGGACGCGCCCGCGCGCAGCCCGGCCGTCCGGACCACGTGCGTCGCGAGGTCGCGGTCCCCGAGCGTGAACCACGTGTCCTCGCCGAGCCGGCCCATCGCGTCCAGCGCCGCGTACGTCTCGCCGACCACGCCCCAGCCGCGCTCCTCGTCCGCGAGCCCGGCGAGCGTGTACGTCACGGTGTCGAGGTCGGGCGAGATCCACAGCCCGTGCAGCTCGACGTCGTCCGCCACGTTGACGACGACCGTGAGGTCGGCCCCGGCGAGGTCCAGGCCGTGCGCGAGGCGTGCCCCGCCGACCCCGCCCGCGAGCACGGTCACGCGGTCGGTGCGGTGTTCTGCTGTCACGACGACGAGCCTACGTCGGGGCGGTTCGTGGTCCGCCGCCGTGCCACGATGGGGCCCATGGCCGTCTTCGCCTTCTCCGTCGCCCCGCTCGGTGCCGGCGAGTCCGTCGCGGACTCCGTCGCCGAGGCCGTCCGCATCGTCCGCGAGTCGGGGCTGCCCAACCGCACCACCGCGATGTTCACCGAGATCGAGGGTGACTGGGACGCCGTCATGCCGGTGATCCAGCGCGCCACCGAGGCCGTCGGTGCGGCCGGGCACCGCGTCTCGCTCGTCATCAAGGCCGACATCCGCCCGGGCCGCACCGGGGAGCTCACGGGGAAGGTCGAGCGGGTCGAGGAGCGCCTCGCCGCCGAGTCGGAGGAGACCGGGCACGCCTGACCTGCGGGGTCGCGCGCGGGTGGTTCGACCGGTTCGAGGGACTTGACCGGCGACGTAGGCTATGGCGCAAACGCCCCCGCCCAGGTCGCGTCCCGCTGCAGCAGGAGAACCCCCGATGCCCCTCTTCGAGGTGGACGCCGAGCGTCCCGTACTGGTCCAGCCGCCCCAGCCGGCGGGTGCCTTCGGGACGGACGCGCAGCGGGTCGTGGACGGCAACATCGAGGGGCTGCTGGGCGAGCAGATCTTCCCCGTCGCGCAGGGCACGTCCGACGACGAGCCCCACCTCCTCGCGCTCGACGCCGCCGGTCTCCCGGTCGTCATCGAGGTCACCGCGGAGCTCACGGAGGAGGCCCTCACCGCGGCGCTCAACCACGCCGGCCGGGCCGGGCGCCTCACGCGCGCCGAGCTCGCCGCCCGTTACACCGGCGGCGCCTCGCGGTTCCAGCAGGACGTCGCGGCGTTCTACGACAACGTCCCCCTCACGCGCTCCCAGGCGACCGCGCGCGCGACCGGCGCACGGCTCATCGTCATCTGCTCGAGCGCCGCACCGGGCATCCAGGACGCGCTCGACTTCCTCCGCCAGCCCGGCTCGCCGGTCGCGGTCCTGCGCCTCGGCGTCGTGCAGGGCGCCGACGGCCGCCGCTTCGTCGACGTGTCCCCGCTCGCGATGACGCGCGACAACCCCGCACCACCCGCGGCACCCGAGCCCCGCCGGGGCCGCGCCGTCGCCCCCGGATCCGACTTCGCGGACGGCGTCGCCGTGGGCCGAGCCCTGACCGGCAAGTTTCCCGTGGTGACGCGGCAGGCCGCGCAGTCCCGGGCCGAGCGCCGTCGTGCCGCCGAGCTCGAGCCGCGCGCCCTCCCCGGGATCGCACCCACCGCGGCCGACGAGACCGGCCCGCTGGCCCCGGTCGCCGCGCCCTCGGCGCCGTCGCACGCCGAGCCCCCGGTCCTGGACTTCGTGCCCCTCGACGACCCGCTCACCGCGCGGACCGTGCCCGAGCCCGCGTCCACCGGCTGGGCCGACCGCCGACCCGTCGAGGCCGGCGACGAGACGCCGACCCCCCGCACGTCGATCCTCACCCGCGAGTCCATCCGCACCCGCGAGTCGATCCGGACCCGCGAGTCGTACCTCACCCACGAGTACGGCGAGCAGCGCAGCCCGTCGCGCGAGCAGCCGTACGACCCGCTGTCGTACCACCCGCCGGTCGACCTCGACCCGGCACCCACGCGCGCGTCCGCGAGCCGGGACGTGGTCCCGGCGCCGCCGCCGCCCCCCGTGGACGTGCCGCTCGGCCCCGACGACGACCCCGACCTCGTCGCGCTCGCCCGCGCGTTCGGCACGCCCCGCGAGCTCGTGTGGTCCCGGCCGCGCCGCGGCCAGCGCTTCGAGGCGGTCCTCCAGCCCGACGGCTTCATCGAGCTCTCCGACGGCGCGCGCTACCGCCACCCCGACCTCGCCGCCGTCGCGGTGTCGGGCACCCACACCGCCGACGGGTGGAGCGTCTGGCGCCTCGGCGCCGAGGACGGCCCCACCCTCACCGACGCCTTCCGCGAGCACCACGCCTGAGTCGCGTCGTCGCTCGGGCCACGGCCACGTGATCGGTTTCCTGCACACGGCTGACGTGCATGTCACGACCTTCGGCGCGCTCGTGGACGAGGTCGCGCCGGGGCAGGGGCACGTGCACCGGGTGGACGCGCCGCTCCTGGACGACGCGCGAGCGGGTGCGCCGACGGGCGAGCGGGTCCGGGCGCACGTCGACGCGCTCGTCGCGGCGGGGGCGTCGGTGGTGGTGTGCACGTGCTCGACGCTCGGGCCGGTCGCGGAGAAGGTCGGCCGGGCCGGGGCGCCCGTGCTGCGGGTGGACCGCCCGCTCGCGGAGGCGGCGGTGCGCGACGGCGGCCGGGTCGCCGTGGTGGTGGCGCTCGCCTCGACGCTCGGCCCGACGACGGAGCTCCTGGCCGACGCGGCCGGACGCGCGGGGACGGTGGTCGAGCTGGACACCGTGGTCTGCACGGACGCGTGGGCGGACTTCGAGGCCGGGGACCTCGGCGCGTACCGGCGGGGCGTCGCGGACGCGGCGCGGGACGCCGTCGGGCGGCGGGGAGCGGACGTCGTCGTGCTCGCGCAGGCCAGCATGGCGCCCGCGGCGGCGTTGCTCGCAGACCTTCCGGTCCCCGTCCTGACGAGCCCGGGCAGCGCGGTGGCCCGGGCCGTGGAGCTGGCCCGGGCCTGACGCGAGGATGGACGGGCTCAGTCGCTCGAGCGCACCATGGCGCGGATCCCGACCGCGAGCCCGACGGCGGCCGTCACGGCGGCGGCGACCCAGCCCCACGCGACGGCCGAGGCGGTGAGGTCGCCGGCGAACAGCGCGCGCTCGGCGTCGACGACGTACCGGAGCGGGTTGACGTCGGACGCGACCTGCATCCAGCGGGGCCCGGTCTCGAGCGGCAGGAGCATGCCGGACAGGATCATGAGCGGGAAGATCAGCGTCTGCTGCACGACCCAGAACATCCAGTCCTGCTTGCGCACCGCGAGCGCGAGCGCGTAGCTGAGGGACCCGATCCCGACGCCGAAGACGGCGAGGAGCGCGAGCCCGACGACGGCGCCGGCGGGGTGGAGCGCGAACCCGAACGGGAGCATGACGAGCACGACGACGACCGACTGCGCGACGATCGGGACCATCTCCTTGAGCGCGCGGCCCACGAGCAGCGAGGCCCGCGAGAGCGGGGCGACGAGCATGCGCTCGTGCGCGCCCGTCTGGAGCTCGACGAGCAGGTTCGCCCCGGTCGTGGTGGTCCCGAAGAGCGTGGTCATGACGAGGATGGACGGGACGAACCACTGCCAGACGTTGCCGCCCAGGACCTCCTGCCCGGTCGTCGTGCCGCCGAGCGACCCGACGAGCAGGGGGCCGAACAGGGCGAGGAAGACGATCGGCTGGACGAGCCCGAACAGCACGGAGAACGGGTCGTGCAGCACGGGCCGCAGCTCGCGGACGAGCACGATCCCGGTGTCGCGCGCGAAGGCGGCGGGCCCGCGGCGTGCGCGCGGGCGGGCGGGCGCCGGGTGCGGGGCGACGGTGGTGGGGGCGAGGTCGACGGTGCTCATGCTGCGGTCCTCTCGGTGGGGCGGGTGTCCTCGGCGGGGGCGTCGGTGGCGGAGGCGGCGCCCGCCTCGCGCAGGCTGCGCCCGGTGAGCGCGAGGAAGACGTCGTCGAGCGTGGGGCGGTGCACCTGCGCGGTCTCCACGTCGATGCCGTCCGCGTCGGCGGCGCGGAGCAGTCGGGGGAGGTACGCGTCGCCGCGCTCGGCCCGCACCTCGAGCGTGGGCCGGTCGCCGTGCCCGACGGCGGGGGCGGCGTCGGGCGTGCGGGTCGCCTCGCGGAAGCCCTCGACGCGGCAGGCGAGCGCGACGAGCCGCGATGCGTCGTCGTGCGCGTGACCGGGCTCGTGACCGTGCGGGGGCGCGAGCGTGACGACGACGCGGTCCCCGGCGAGGTCCGCCTTGAGGTTCTCGGCGGTGTCGTCGGCGATGACCTGGCCGTGGTCGACGACGACGACGCGCTCGGCCATGGTGTCGGCCTCGTCGAGGTAGTGCGTCGTGAGGACGATGGTCATGGGCTCGCCCGTCGCCGCGAGCGCGTCCTCGCGCATGCGCAGCACGTGCTCCCACAGGTTCGCGCGGTTGTGGGGGTCGAGGCCGGTCGACGGCTCGTCGAGGAACAGCAGCGACGGCGCGTGCACGAGGCCCATGGCGACGTCGAGCCGGCGACGCTGCCCGCCGGAGAGGTCGGAGACCTTGCGCGTGCGGTACGACGCGAGCTCGAGGGAGTCGAGCAGCTCGTCGGCGCGGCGTCGTGCGGTCCGCCGGTCGAGGCCGTGGATGCGGCCCTGGCTGGTGAGCTCGTCGACGGCGCGCTGCGCGTGGCCGGCGCCGTTGCCCTGCCCGACGTAGCCGATGCGGTGCCGGACGGCGTCGGGCTCCGCGACGACGTCGTGCCCCGCGACCGTGGCGGTCCCCGACGTGGGGCGGACGAGCGTGGTGAGCATGCGGAGCGTGGTCGTCTTGCCGGCTCCGTTGGGGCCGAGGACGGCGACGAGCTCGCCCGGCGCGACGTCGAGGTCGATGCCACGCACGGCGTGCACCGTGGCGCTCGCGTCGCGCCCGACGGCGAAGTCCTTGGTCAGTGCTCTGGTGCGGATCACGGTGGCTCCTCCTGGGTGTGCTGATGCGTCGAGACCGACGTTCCCAGGGGTAGAGGACAGGTTCGGTCCTCTACTCCGTGCGACCCTGAGGACATGCTCGAGACCTCAGGACGACTGCTCCGCCTGCTCTCGCTGCTCCAGGCGCGCCGGGACTGGCCGGGGCCCGCGCTCGCCGAGCGGCTCGAGGTCAGCCCGCGCACCGTGCGGCGCGACGTCGACCGGTTGCGCGAGCTCGGCTACCCGGTGCGCGCGATCAAGGGGCCCGACGGCGGGTACCGGCTCGACGCCGGGGCGGACGTGCCGCCCCTCCTGTTCGACGACGAGCAGGCGGTCGCCGTCGCGATCGCGCTGCGCACGGGGGCGCTCCCGGGCGTGGAGGACGCCGCGGCCCGCGCGCTCGCGACGATCCGTCAGGTCATGCCCGCGCGGCTGCGCACGCGCATCGACGCCCTGGAGGTGACGGCGGTGCCGGGACGGCGGGAGCGGTCGCTCCCCGCCGTGCGACCCGACGTGCTCCTGACCGTGGGGGCCGCCGCCAGCGGACAGCGTGTGCTCCGGTTCGACTACGACGGCGGGACGGGCGAGGTGCTCCGGGCGCCGGGGAGCGGGGAAGGGGAGGGCTTCCGCGCGCCGCGTCGCGTCGAGCCGCACCACGTCGTCACGTGGGGCGGCCGCTGGTACCTCGTGGCGTGGGACCTCGACCGGGACGACTGGCGCACGTTCCGCATCGACCGGATGGCACCTCGCGAGGGCGTCGGGGCGCGGTTCGAGCGGCGCAAGCTCCCCGCCCCCGACGTGGCGACGTTCGTCGCCGAGAGGTTCACGCAGCCGGAGATGCCCGCGCGGGGGACGGTCGAGCTCGAGCTCGACGCCGCCGTCGTCGCGGCGTGGGCCGGGACGGGCGCCCTCGTCGAGGCGGTGGGGGAGGGGCGCTGCCGGCTGACCGCCGGCTCGTGGTCGTGGGGTGGGCTCGCCGCCTGGTTCGGCATCTTCGACGCCCCCTTCACCGTGGTCGGGCCGGCCGAGCTGCGCACGGCGATGACCCGCCTCGCGGTGCGGGCGACGACGGCGGCCGGGACCGCGGGGACGGGCGCTGCCTCCGCAGGGGAACGCCCCGCGCGAGGGGCGGCGCGCACCGGTCGTGCCGCCCCGGAGGAGAGTGGTCCGGGTCACGACGGCGCGAGTTGACCTCCTGGCCCGCGACCCCGTAATGTTCTCGAGGTCGCCCGGCAGGGAGGAACAGACACCACGGCACAGCTCCTCGGAGCAGATGCGAAGTGGCTGGTCCCCCGGGTGAAACTCCCACCAGATTTCTCGGAGCACAGTGCTGCGCCGTGAGTAAGGTGAGGGTGTCTGGATCAGGTACATTTCTGAACGGAAATCCGGTTTTCACCGGTCCGGGACGAACGGCCGGGTCTGGTAGGATTCAGAACGAAGGAAGCGCCCCGCGCAAGGGCCTCGGGAACGAGGTCGGAGGCGGTGTGTGTCGGTTGTTTGAGAACTCAACAGTGTGCTTGTTAGTCAATGCCAATTTTTGTCCCTGTGGCATGGCTGGCTGTTCTTGCCCGTCCGG
>NZ_JBHJYJ010000031.1:0-6275 GCF_042269845.1 Cellulosimicrobium sp. NPDC055967
TTTTTTTTCTCACCTGTTTTTTCAAGCCGTCAAGGGTTTTTTTCAATGAGCAATGGGATAGCTGTCATCACGGGAGATTTGTATAGATCATCTACAGGCTATGACAGGGGGTTACCGTATGTGAAAAGTATGGAAAACATGTTAAAGCAAATATCTGACGATAGTTCATTCCTGGTACGAAATATAGATATATTCAGAGGCGATTTTTTTCAAATAACATTATATGAGCCTAATACAATATTTGAAGTTTCTGTATATATAAGGTCATTTTTGATTGCACTAACTGAAGAGAATGAAATTAAATATGATGCAAGACTATCCCTCTCATATAGTGAGACCAATTCATCTGCAGGAACAGATGGTAAATCTTATTTTGAAGAGGCCTACATAATTTCAGGTAAAAATCTAGATGCTATGGAAAAAGATGTAATGATGGAATTTAACTCATCTATAAGTAGCTGGCATCATTCATTTCATGGAGCCGTAAGACTTCTTGACTTCATGGTCGGATCTTTATCGAAGCCGCAAGCAGAGGTGTTATCATGGGCTGTGCGAAATAAAGAGATATACATTCCTGAAATTGCACTAGCCACTAATAAATCCCAGCAAAATATACATAAGCTAATACAGCGTGGCGGGATAAAAAACATCATGAGTTTTTTAGAGTTTTCAAAAGAACAAATAAATTATCTGAGATGAGTCTATGAGTGCCTACCTAATTCTTTCAATTATGGTTTTGACGCATGTATTGTTTGATTTTTATTTTCAGACTAGTAAGTGCGTAGATAATAAAAAATATTATGCTAATTTAGACATAGAAAAATTTGCAAAAGCTCATATATTACATGCTGCCTATCATTCTATGGCTATTACTGTTGTTGTAGCGTTGTGGTACTTCACTGATGGTCAAATACCAAAATGCGACGGTAATTTGTGCATTTACCCATCTATTTTCTTCAAAATAGCCGCTATCGTGTTTGTTAGCCATGTTTGCATAGATATATTTAAAGAAGTAATTTCACATAAATTTGAAAAATATAAAGCATCTATTTTCGTAGCTGATCAGATGCTGCATTTATTTTGTATATTCTGGATTGCGACTCATTTTTTTCATGCGCTTCCATATCAAAAAAGCTCTTCAAACATTTATAATGAATTGGTTACTTGTGTGGTTTTGATTGTTGCTTTTCTTGTTCTGATTAAGCCAACCTCAATATTCATATCTTTGTTCATTACAAGTAAAAAAATAGGCGGATCTCCTGGTAAAATAAAAATCACAAAAAGCATTTTGGCATCTGCATATTATGCAGATGTATCAAAAATATATTCGGATACAAATGCTAGCAACTTAAGTGATATAGGCTCTGTTTTGGGTGATAGTAAGATTAAAGCGGAAAGTGTTATTGCGCATTTAGAAACACAAAACCTAGATTTGGATTCTCAGCGAGCGTTCATGTCAAATGACGCTGGCAAATGGATCGGCTACATAGAAAGGTCCATGATTTTTATGTTTTTTATATTTAATCAGGCTGCTGCTATTGCTGTGATTATGGCTATAAAAACGGCATTTAGATTCAATGATTTAAAGGACGATAACGATAGTGCTAGATCAGAATATATTATGATCGGTACATTTCTGAGTTTTTTCATAACCATGATTATTGCGGGTATCGCGGATTTTTCTATAAAATCAATATGGGATGGAGTTGAATATAAAGTACTAGATTTCAATATAATGTCTTGGGTTTCAAAATATATTTACGGTTTTTAATTAAAATAAATTATCAAATGTTCATAACACCCCCCTGCAGCGCTGCAGGGGGGGCCAGAAATTTAAGTCTGATCTCGCTTCCGATCAGCCGCTACAGCCAATCGAATGGCATTTTTTCGAAAAGCCACTTCATCAAGCTCTGAACCAGCAGCCGAACCAACCACCATAAAAATCGTACGAACATAGACACTCCGTTTGTGAATGAATCCCCTAGCAAGGGTTTTGGGGGACTGAATCGGCGCTGTGCCCATCCACGGAGTGTTTACAGTTTTGGTTTAGGCCTCCTTTTCGGTGGTACTGCATGCATGAAAGGAGCCTACTTCGCAGGCATTACGCTAGGCTGGGCTGGCCATTACGGCGTCATTTCAGGGAATAGGACCGTGGCAGATTTGTAATTGGGGATGTGAAAGCAGTTCGTGAGTTAACGCATGAGGGTTTGGTTAATGCGCATTTGGCTGAGGGTTGGGTGCTGCTATTGGTAAGGGAAGGCAGCAATGTCGGTCATAGCCCTGTAAGTGGCGATCTTGAAACGTATTCGGAGACGTCCTACACCTTGGGGTTGGGTTGGGTTGGGTTGGTGAAAGCGAACCGAAATCCGAGCAGAAGCACCAAGATCTGTTGAATCCGAAAAGCAATTTATTTGATGAAGCGGATTTTTGATCCGCTGACTGCGCATAACGGCGTTTTTGTTAAATGAACACCGTCACCCAAGCCCACTTCGGTGGCCTTTTTTTAGCCTTTTGGACGCCAGAATGGCGGGGGCTGGTCAACCAGAGCCCTAGTGAGTGGTTTTACGCGGTGCCATCCCAATTGGCGTGCCACCAGCCTCCGGCTGAAAATTCCACGCTGGAACTTTGCGATTTTCGCGGACGCGAAAATGCGCGCGGTTGGAAAGGCCTGGAGCGGGTTACTCACTTCCGTATTTACGTATTTACGTAAAGGCTTGGCCCCCCAAGTGTTAATAGTGCGTAGGGCAAAAACTCGCTGGAACCGGCTAAAACCGTCATATTCAAGCGGTTTTGAACGCTGAATGGCCTTTTTCCGGACGGCTATTAACACTTGGGGGGCAGAGGATGGAACACGTGGATTCGGTACCGCATTTTGTTGAGCCGGGAGATACCCAGGACAAAGTCCTGGCGCTGCCAATTTTCGTCACGCGACCGGCAGATGAAGCCACGCGCAAACAGCGCTTGGCGGCTCTCGCAGTGGCCATGAAAGAGAAGAAAAGCAACGCTGCAGAACGCCCCCGTAACCGTTAAACAACGCGCGAAGCCTTGTTCAGAAACGGATCATGGTTAGACAGGAGAACGCTGCAGGTTGGCTGAAAAGGCGGGCAAGATAGGTGAAGGGGGCCTACCGGCCCCTTCACATCTTGCCTATTCGCCTGCGGCTCAAGGGGGAGTTGAGCAACACGAAGTTCCACGCTGGAACTTTGGTTTTTTCGCGGACGCGAAAATGCTCGCAAAGCGATAGCGCTCTGCGCTTGTGAGATATCTCATCGAGATGAACGAACCCTCGTTCATCCAGGGCGAAAAATGGAGGCCGAATCAATGCGGGCTGGAATCCAGGAAGAAACCTTACGTGCCATGATCGAGGCCGGCGCCGTGCGCGATGTGCTGGTCAGCCGGCATGAAGAAAAATGGGGTTTGGCCATTCGCCTGGGCGGCGCTGGCAGTCGTTGGCTGCCGGTGCGCTCGCGGCGCGAAGCGCTGCGCACCTGGACCAGTTTGACTGCGGTCGGCCGCTTTGCGGAATCACTTGGAGTGAAGGGTTTTTTCGTTGAGATGTAGGAAAAACAAGCAGTTATGAAAAACTAGTTTGTTTTATTGATGAGTCACATCACTGCTCTTAACTGACATTTCGTGGTTTTGTGATTTTTTTGGCGATATTTAAAGATTATTGCCGAAGTTTTTTAGGTGAATCCAGTTCTACTACCTAGCTTAAGTGTTTTCCACACCCGCACTCATTGGTTGCGATTTAAGCGCCTTGGCGTGCGTTTTGAGGCGTTTAAAGCCATTATGCGACACGCGTGGCGGGTTAAACCTAAAAACGCTCCAGGGGTTGTTGTAGGAGGCCCTGTGAGTTGTGTTACTATGCGCATGTCCATTTATTTTGGACGAAAAAAAGCCGACTCGTATGAGCCAGCTTTTTTTCAAAACCTTGGGTGCTTATCGAACTGTGGTAGGGGAGATAAGCACCTTCACTCTAGAAATAGGACCGAGGTCTCATTTCAGGGCGCAAATTCTACGCTTCAGCCACCGTTACGTAAATGGCTGTTCGTAAAATCGAACCCCTGCGTGACCATTTGTAGGCTTTTCGAGCCTGGACGTCAATGGTCAGGATGGTGAGATTTAGGTCGTGATCCATAGGAAAATTGATCATGACTCATCTTGATAAATCTGTTTGTGAAGTACCTGTTTGCTCCTACGTCCGCCGCCGCCGTGGACGCTTGGAGTACGTGACAAGCCATTGTCGTCATTTACCTAAGCGGTAATTAGACGTGATCGGCTGCCCTGTCTCACTGTAGAGACAGGGCATTTCTAGCCGGAATCCTTCCCCCTTTCAATGATGAATTTCCGAATCGGAAACTTTTGACTCATTCGTCCAAGGCGCTGAACAAGCTGGCCCAGGTGGCTGGCTCTTGAGGACCTGAAGGGGCGGCCGTTTTCGGTTGTGCTGGAGCCACCTCGGGTTTGTGTTCGAGCAAGCGCATCGTCTCGCGCAACTCTCTGACTTCTTCTCGCAACAAGCGCAGCTCTTCTAGGAGGGGGTGTAGGGCGTCTAAAAGAGGTGTAGGGGAAATGTCGGGTGATGGTGTAGGGGAGTGTCGGGTGGAACCAGATGGCTCACCATAAACCCGGATCATTTCAGACAGGTCGATTACCTTCTGCCCTTTACCGTCGAGATCAGCAGTTACGCGGCCTTTGGCCACGGCTTCATGCAGGGTGGAACGGTGCAAACCATAGAGATTTGCCATGCGGCCGATGGTTAATTTCGCCATGTAGGGCTGTGTCGGGTTCTGTCTGTAGGGTGCCTATAGATTAGCACTGTGGCGCCATACTCATGACTGCGATGACCATTACTAAAGTTTCAGTGTCATCTGGTCACTCTTGGTGATCGTAAATGAGAAACCAATGATTTTTCGACCTTGCCGGCGAGGTTCTGTTGAAACGGTTAGATCTGTGTTTTTGTTCAGTTCAGCCAGTGCTGGATCAATGACCCATCGTCGAAGATCTTTAACGTTTGGATATTTTTCCCCTAGGTCGAGCATTTCTCGCAGCTGTACGAGGGTGCATTCCCGCTGTTTAAGCTTGATGAACTGACTCATCAGTTCGTAGATACGGACAGAGTAAAAGCTAGATAAGCTGCCGATCTGCTTGAGCTGGTAGCTGGTGAACTCTTTGTTCAACATGGTCAGGTGCGGAAGTACTGTGGGGGAGAATCCTAGCTCGACGCAGCCTTGACCTTCTCTGTACTTCACATGAAAGACCCAGCGCATACGTTCTACTAGCTTACCTTTTACATACCTGCGGATATCACGGTTGAACAACCTGGTGGCTGCATCGTCTAGCGCCTCATAGGCGTGTTTCACATCAAGACCGAACACCTCGGCAAAGGTATCGGCTCGGACGGTCAAGTAGCCGTCCTTGGGTAACGGCTTGCGTGAATCGATCAGCGACGCAGCACAAAGTACTAAGCGCTTCTCGTTGAGCGTCAGTGTATGTGAGGCCTCAATGAGCTTATTAGACTGAGTTACTTTGTTCTCGACCATCCCTGCCTCTACCCGGAATCTCTCCCTAACAAGATATTTAGGGAGAGGGAGCCAGTCAATACCTTCTCCCTTATAAATCAAGATAAGCCCGAGAGTCTGTGGATAACAGCCGGAATCTCTCCCCTTAAGCCCGGAATCTCTCCCCCTTAAGCCCGGAATCTCTCCCCCTTAAGCCCGGAATCTCTCCCCGAAATAACAAAAAAACTCTTTTAAAACAGTAACTTAAAGGCCTTAAAACAAGAAAAAACAAGAAAAACAAGCTTTAAAAGGATTGGGCTAAGAAAGGCTTAAGAGCGCGCCGTTCCAGTCGCTGTGCGCCCTATCACACCATGTAAGACTTAAGCCCGTGCAAGGGCGCTTCGCTCCTTCACGGCGCTAGCTTCGCCCTGCGCGCTCCGCTTGCCAGTCAATCAGCCTGAAGGGCTCTGTCCTCCTTCGAACCAGATGAGATGCTACGTAGCTGCCAGCGTCATCCAGCTTAAGAGATATTGCTCTTCACGCATTCGGGCTGTCATGAAGTCCCTACTGAGAGGACCAAGAATTTTTTCGAGCACTCAAATGAGTCAGCACCTGCCATATTGCGATAACCTAGTTATCCATTTTGGTTGAGAAAATCGATTCTCAACCAAAATGGTTGTTTTTTTTCTCACCTGTTTTTTCAAGCCGTCAAGGGTTTTTTTCAATGAGCAATGGGATAGCTGTCATCACGGGAGATTTGTATAGATCATCTAC
>NZ_JBHJYJ010000032.1:0-3220 GCF_042269845.1 Cellulosimicrobium sp. NPDC055967
CCCCAACTCTACGGGCGCTACCTGACCACTGTGGCCTGGCTCAAGAACCCCGCCACCCTGCAATGCACCCAACAGGTGGTGGGCCTGGTGGGCCTGCATATCATCAACAAGACCCAGAGCTCACCGAACTTTATCTGGACCACCTTCGAGCACGTGGACAACGTACCGGAACCGGGCCAGGTGCCCGCGCAACAGCTGCCCCCGGACGGCTACACCTTCAACAATCCCAACTGCACCGGCGGCCCCGATGTGTGTACGCCGAACGTGGCGCGCATCCAGTGCAAACAGCACCACCCGGATCGCGAATGCACCGAACCCTATCCACGGGACCAACCGGTGCAGACCACCCGCGAACACCCACTGTCGTCGGACATGCAGGCGCTCAACGGCGCAGTGCAGGCCAGCTTCGCCCAACAGACCAACGGCCAGTCGGTGTTCCAGTACTACAAGCTGATCAATGTACTGTGGATCACCGCCCCGACGCCGCCCGACCCCGAGCCGGGCCCGAAGGCGGAGGTTCCCCTGTCCTACGGTGCTTTTATCAGCGACAGCAACGTACCCGTGGCCAATACCACCCTGGAGACCTACGTCCAGGGCATGAACTGCAATGACTGCCATCAGCAAGCGACCATTGCCGGCAGCACCACCCTGGCCTCGGACTTCTCGTTCCTGTTCAACAACGCCGATTCGGCCAAGCAAACGAGCCTGATCAAACGCGTACATGCCTTCGAAACCCTCAAGGACGGCCAACCATGAAACGCTCCCTCGCCACCCTGCTGCTCGCCCTGTCAATGGCCCTCGCCCCCCAGGCCTTTGCCCATTCGGCCCATGAACTGCACGCCCTGAACAACGGCGCCGATGCCGATGCACCGGGCAACCACGGCATGTTCATGGTCGGATCGCAGACCCTGTTCCTGGTGCACATGCCGATGTTCACCACGGAAAAGCACATGTACCAGATCGTCCTGCAGGCCAGCCTGCCGGCTGACGTAATGGCCAAGTACCAGGCCCTGCGCGCAGCCAACCCGAGCAAGCCGTATAACCTGATCAACGTCGATAACGACACCTTCACCCTGCCCCAACTCAAGGCCGGCGAAGTGACCGCGTTCAAGGCGACGATCTATGACGGCTACTCCAATGATGGCGGCGGCACCCCGGGGCCGGTGCTGTTTGACAACGTGCCGGTGACGGTCGAGGCGGAGGTGATCTACCGGCCGTTCAACCTGGGGATCGAGCGGCCCAAGCAGATGGTGTACACCCTGTTTGGCCGGGGTAATGAGGCGCACCTGACGCACTACATCGCCCAGGATCCGGACTTCCAGGAAATCATCACCCTGCCTGGGCCACCGGCGCCGTTTTCGGCGGCGCAATTGGTGTCTACGGTGGATTTGAATTTCACCACGGTGCAGTCGTTGCCGATTGTGTGTCAGTCGCCGCTCAAGCCTGGGGTTTACCCGACCTTGCTGGAGGGGCGTGTGGATGCGCCGGTGGCGCTGGACCTGGGGCCGGCGGCGCAGCGTGTGTGGTATTCGACGGGGAATTTGTTGAACAGGACCGATCCTTGCCAGCCTTGAGTGGGTATAAGGCAGCTTCGACATTTGATGTGTGATGTGGCAGGGGTTTTTCTGCTTCGCCCGGGTCGCGGTGGGAGCGGGCTTGCCCGCGATGGCGGTGGGTCAGCGGCATCGCGGCATAGGTATCTACACAACTCTTTTCTGGGGTTGTGTACATATCCGTTGCTGCGGTTACGGCGGCTATTGGTTCCGCCCTTACGGCGGCTCACTTTGGAAGAGCGCCAAAGTAAGCAAAACGCTCTTGCCCGTATGACTCACCCACATGGGTTACAAATCAGTTCACGCACATAGGTAACAGTTATTAACTGGCAGGGTCGATTTTGTGAGGATCTGACCATGCCCTGGGAAGAGCTGAAACCTATGGACCTCAAAGTGATGTTCATCGCCGCCTATTTGGCTGAAAGAGATACCTTTAGCCAGCTGTGCCGCGACTACCAGGTCAGTCGAAAGACTGGCTACAAATGGGTCGAACGGTACGAGGCTGAAGGACCCAGAGGGCTCGAAGAACGTAGCCGGTGCCGGCACAATCAAACCTATGTTGTGCCTCTTGCTATCAGGCAAGCAATTATCGAGCTTCGTTCTATCGGGGAGACTATTCCCGGGCCGAAGAAGATTCAGAACGACTTGCGCCAGCGTTTTCCCGGGCAGGATCCACCCTCGAAAACCACCATTTACAACATCCTCAAGGCCGCTGATCTGATTGCACCTCGACGTGTGCGTCAGCGCGTGGCTGTCTATCCAAAGCCCCTGTGCAAGGCAGAGACCCCAAATCAGCTCTTTAGCGCTGACTACAAGGGGCAGTTTCTGACAGGGGCCGGAGTGTGGTGTTATCCGCTGACGATCATGGACCATGCCAGCCGCTTTCTACTGGCCTGCCAGGGCATGCGCAATACCAACTTCAAAGAAACCCAACAAACCTTCGAGCGTGTTTTTCGCGAGTATGGCTTGCCTGAACGTATTCGGACCGACAACGGCATACCGTTTGCCAGCACGGGCCGTGCAGGGTTATCACAGCTGTCGATCTGGTGGCTGCGGTTGGGGATTATCCCTGAGCGAATTGAGCCCGGCCGCCCAGATCAGAATGGGCGCCATGAAAGGATGCACCGAACCCTGAAAAGCACTTTGCCCCAACCAGCGGCGATTGCTTGGGAAGCTCAGCAGAAACACTTTGATCGCTTTATGCAGCACTATAATCATGAGCGAGGGCACGAGGCGCTTGGCCAGAAAACACCAGCCTCATGTTATTTGCCCTCACCCCGCGCTTACCCGGAAAAGCTGCCTGAAATGGGGTATGCGAGCCACGTGGAGTGTTACCTGGCTGATAGTAATGGAATCATCAATCGAGCAGGTCTTAGGATCTACATAGGCAATCTGCTCAAGCATCAGACCATTGGAATGGAGCTAATTCGAGATGATGTCTGGGAGGTGATCTTCGGGCCTGTGATCCTAGGCCGTGTCGATGCTAGAGACGCAAAGAACGGGTATGTTTCAATCAAAGTGTCACCTATGTGAATGCACTTTTTTGTAACCTATGTGGTTGTCCCGTACATGCCCACCACTCGGTGCCTCGCCTAGGCTCGGCATGCCCGCAGTCAGGCATTGCTCCGTGGGCCCGCCGCGATCGGCCATCCATGGCCGTGTCGCGG
>NZ_JBHJYJ010000033.1:0-2811 GCF_042269845.1 Cellulosimicrobium sp. NPDC055967
CCAATGCTCTATGGTCGTCAAGAAATTCGGGTACTGAGTCGTGACCAGATGGCCTCGCTTCAGCAAATTGGGTATGTGATAGCTTTCGGTGTTTTGTGAGATTCGAACTTTCGGTTCATTTCGTCTTCACACACCGCAATCTGATGCTTTTGCTTGTTTCCAAGTCAAGAGTAGTCAAATTGCTTGGGTGTTATATGGTCAAGCCTCACGGGCAATTAGTATTGGTTAGCTCAACGCCTCACAGCGCTTACACACCCAACCTATCAACGTCGTAGTCTTCGACGGCCCTTCAGGGAACTCAAGGTTCCAGTGAGATCTCATCTTGAGGCTAGTTTCCCGCTTAGATGCTTTCAGCGGTTATCTATTCCGAACATAGCTACCCGGCAATGCCACTGGCGTGACAACCGGAACACCAGAGGTTCGTCCACTCCGGTCCTCTCGTACTAGGAGCAGCCCCTCTCAAATCTCAAACGTCCACGGCAGATAGGGACCGAACTGTCTCACGACGTTCTAAACCCAGCTCGCGTACCACTTTAAATGGCGAACAGCCATACCCTTGGGACCGGCTTCAGCCCCAGGATGTGATGAGCCGACATCGAGGTGCCAAACACCGCCGTCGATATGAACTCTTGGGCGGTATCAGCCTGTTATCCCCGGAGTACCTTTTATCCGTTGAGCGATGGCCCTTCCATACAGAACCACCGGATCACTAAGACCTACTTTCGTACCTGCTCGACGTGTCTGTCTCGCAGTCAAGCGCGCTTTTGCCTTTATACTCTACGACCGATTTCCGACCGGTCTGAGCGCACCTTCGTACTCCTCCGTTACTCTTTAGGAGGAGACCGCCCCAGTCAAACTACCCACCATACACTGTCCTCGATCCGGATAACGGACCTGAGTTAGAACCTCAAAGTTGCCAGGGTGGTATTTCAAGGTTGGCTCCACGCGAACTGGCGTCCACGCTTCAAAGCCTCCCACCTATCCTACACAAGCAAATTCAAAGTCCAGTGCAAAGCTATAGTAAAGGTTCACGGGGTCTTTCCGTCTAGCCGCGGATACACTGCATCTTCACAGCGATTTCAATTTCACTGAGTCTCGGGTGGAGACAGCGCCGCCATCGTTACGCCATTCGTGCAGGTCGGAACTTACCCGACAAGGAATTTCGCTACCTTAGGACCGTTATAGTTACGGCCGCCGTTTACCGGGGCTTCGATCAAGAGCTTCGCGTTAGCTAACCCCATCAATTAACCTTCCGGCACCGGGCAGGCGTCACACCCTATACGTCCACTTTCGTGTTTGCAGAGTGCTGTGTTTTTAATAAACAGTCGCAGCGGCCTGGTATCTTCGACCGGCATGAGCTTACGGAGCAAGTCCTTCACCCTCACCGGCGCACCTTCTCCCGAAGTTACGGTGCCATTTTGCCTAGTTCCTTCACCCGAGTTCTCTCAAGCGCCTTGGTATTCTCTACCCAACCACCTGTGTCGGTTTGGGGTACGGTTCCTGGTTACCTGAAGCTTAGAAGCTTTTCTTGGAAGCATGGCATCAACCACTTCGTCATCTAAAAGATGACTCGTCATCAGCTCTCGGCCTTAGAATCCCGGATTTACCTAAGATTCCAGCCTACCACCTTAAACTTGGACAACCAACGCCAAGCTGGCCTAGCCTTCTCCGTCCCCCCATCGCATCTAACAATGGTGCAGGAATATTGACCTGCTTCCCATCAGCTACGCATTTCTGCCTCGCCTTAGGGGCCGACTCACCCTACGCCGATGAACGTTGCGTAGGAAACCTTGGGCTTACGGCGAGGGGGCCTTTCACCCCCTTTATCGCTACTCATGTCAGCATTCGCACTTCTGATACCTCCAGCAAGCTTCTCAACTCACCTTCACAGGCTTACAGAACGCTCCTCTACCGCATCATCCGAAGATGATACCCGTAGCTTCGGTGTATGGTTTGAGCCCCGTTACATCTTCCGCGCAGGCCGACTCGACTAGTGAGCTATTACGCTTTCTTTAAAGGGTGGCTGCTTCTAAGCCAACCTCCTAGCTGTCTAAGCCTTCCCACATCGTTTCCCACTTAACCATAACTTTGGGACCTTAGCTGACGGTCTGGGTTGTTTCCCTTTTCACGACGGACGTTAGCACCCGCCGTGTGTCTCCCATGCTCGGCACTTGTAGGTATTCGGAGTTTGCATCGGTTTGGTAAGTCGGGATGACCCCCTAGCCGAAACAGTGCTCTACCCCCTACAGTGATACATGAGGCGCTACCTAAATAGCTTTCGAGGAGAACCAGCTATCTCCGAGCTTGATTAGCCTTTCACTCCGATCCACAGGTCATCCGCTAACTTTTCAACGGTAGTCGGTTCGGTCCTCCAGTTAGTGTTACCCAACCTTCAACCTGCCCATGGATAGATCGCCCGGTTTCGGGTCTATTCCCAGCGACTAGACGCCCTATTAAGACTCGCTTTCGCTACGCCTCCCCTATTCGGTTAAGCTCGCCACTGAAAATAAGTCGCTGACCCATTATACAAAAGGTACGCAGTCACCCAACAAAGTGGGCTCCCACTGCTTGTACGCATACGGTTTCAGGATCTATTTCACTCCCCTCTCCGGGGTTCTTTTCGCCTTTCCCTCACGGTACTAGTTCACTATCGGTCAGTCAGTAGTATTTAGCCTTGGAGGATGGTCCCCCCATATTCAGACAAAGTTTCTCGTGCTCCGTCCTACTCGATTTCATGACTAAGAGATTTTCGCGTACAGGGCTATCACCCACTATGGCCGCACTTTCCAGAGCGTTCGGCTAATCTCAAAG
>NZ_JBHJYJ010000034.1:0-2385 GCF_042269845.1 Cellulosimicrobium sp. NPDC055967
GTGTTGGTGTTGAAGTTGTCGGCTGATTAGTACCGGTCAGCTGCACGGGTCTTTCGTCCCCGCTTCCACGTCCGGCCTATCGACCCAGTGTTCTGCTGGGTGCCTCTCACCCCGTAGGGTATGGAAACCTCATCTTGAAGCAGGCTTCCCGCTTAGATGCTTTCAGCGGTTATCCCTTCCGAACGTAGCCAACCAGCGGTGCTCCTGGCGGAACAACTGGCACACCAGAGGTTCGTCCGTCCCGGTCCTCTCGTACTAGGGACAGCCCTTCTCAAGTTTCCTGCGCGCGCAGCGGATAGGGACCGAACTGTCTCACGACGTTCTAAACCCAGCTCGCGTACCGCTTTAATGGGCGAACAGCCCAACCCTTGGGACCTACTCCAGCCCCAGGATGCGACGAGCCGACATCGAGGTGCCAAACCATGCCGTCGATATGGACTCTTGGGCAAGATCAGCCTGTTATCCCCGGGGTACCTTTTATCCGTTGAGCGACGGCGCTTCCACAAGCCACCGCCGGATCACTAGTTCCGACTTTCGTCCCTGCTCGACCTGTCAGTCTCACAGTCAAGCTCCCTTGTGCACTTGCACTCGACACCTGATTGCCAACCAGGCTGAGGGAACCTTTGAGCGCCTCCGTTACATTTTAGGAGGCAACCGCCCCAGTTAAACTACCCACCAGGCACTGTCCCTGGTCCGGATCACGGACCGAGGTTAGACATCCGAAGCGGCCAGAGTGGTATTTCAACGTTGACTCCACCCGCACTGGCGTACGGGCTTCACAGTCTCCCACCTATCCTACACAAGCCGCACCGAACACCAATACCAAGCTATAGTAAAGGTCCCGGGGTCTTTCCGTCCTGCTGCGCGTAACGAGCATCTTTACTCGTAGTGCAATTTCGCCGAGTTCGCGGTTGAGACAGCGGAGAAGTCGTTACGCCATTCGTGCAGGTCGGAACTTACCCGACAAGGAATTTCGCTACCTTAGGATGGTTATAGTTACCACCGCCGTTTACTGGGGCTTAAATTCTGAGCTTCACCCCGAAGGGTTGACCCGTCCTCTTAACCTTCCAGCACCGGGCAGGCGTCAGTCCGTATACATCGTCTTGCGACTTCGCACGGACCTGTGTTTTTAGTAAACAGTCGCTTCTCCCTGGTCTCTGCGGCCGTCCACGCTCCCACCGCGAGGGTGTTCACGCTTCAGGCCCCCCTTCTCCCGAAGTTACGGGGGCATTTTGCCGAGTTCCTTAACCACGATTCTCTCGATCGCCTTAGTATTCTCTACCTGACCACCTGAGTCGGTTTGGGGTACGGGCGGCTAGAACCTCGCGCCGAGGCTTTTCTTGGCAGCATAGGATCACCCAGTTCGCGCTTGTGCGCTCACCGTCAGCTCTCAGCCTTCATGCCTGGCGGATTTGCCTACCAGACGGCCTACAGCCTTGGACGTGGTCTACCATCGCCACGCCGGGCTACCTTCCTGCGTCACCCCTGTTAATACGCTTACCTACTACCGGATTGGGTCCCGCGCGCCCCTGCCACATGACCCCGAAGGGTCGGCGGGCAGGTTTGGGCGGTCAGCATCACCGGGCTCGGTATGGGCGGTTCTTCGCCGGTAGGAGAATATCAACTCCTTGTCCATCGACTACGCCTGTCGGCCTCGCCTTAGGTCCCGACTTACCCAGGGCGGATTAACCTGGCCCTGGAACCCTTGGTCATTCGGCGGACGGGTTTCTCACCCGTCTTTCGCTACTCATGCCTGCATTCTCACTCGTGTGGGCTCCACCACTGGGTTCCCCCGCGGCTTCACTGCCCACACGACGCTCCCCTACCCACCTGCGCCTCTGGACCACGAAGGCCTGAGTTGAGCGCAGATGCCACGGCTTCGGCGGTGTACTTGAGCCCCGCTACATTGTCGGCGCGGAATCACTTGACCAGTGAGCTATTACGCACTCTTTCAAGGGTGGCTGCTTCTAAGCCAACCTCCTGGTTGTCTGTGCAACTCCACATCCTTTCCCACTTAGCACACGCTTAGGGGCCTTAGCCGGTGGTCTGGGCTGTTTCCCTCTCGACTACGGAGCTTATCCCCCGCAGTCTCACTGCCACGCTTCCACTTACCGGCATTCGGAGTTTGGCTGACGTCAGTAACCTTGTAGGGCCCATCGGCCATCCAGTAGCTCTACCTCCGGCAAGAAACACGTGACGCTGCACCTAAATGCATTTCGGGGAGAACCAGCTATCACGAAGTTTGATTGGCCTTTCACCCCTAACCACAGGTCATCCCCCAGGTTTTCAACCCTGGTGGGTTCGGTCCTCCACGCGGTCTTACCCGCGCTTCAACCTGCCCATGGCTAGATCACTTCGCTTCGGGTCTAGACCCAGCGACTACGG
>NZ_JBHJYJ010000035.1:0-2077 GCF_042269845.1 Cellulosimicrobium sp. NPDC055967
TTTATCGACTGATACACCGCCATCGCAGGCAAGCCAGCTCCCACAGGTATACGCGTACGCCTCGACGATCAGGTCGGCTGTCAGGCCGCCTCGCTTTGCTTTTGATCTTAGGCGCCCCGTTAAACCACGCTGGCCGTCATCCGATATTGATTTGGGGGGTAAACCGGCAGGACGCCGGTTTAGCCGCGCTGGGCCATGGATGGCCCATCGCGGCGGCCCCCCAAATCAATGTCGGATGACGGGCACACCGAGCCTGGGCGAGGTGCCGAGTGGTGGGGCAAGAGCCCTTTTGGTTACTTTTGGGGCTCTCGGTACGTGTCAAGGTACCTGTCGCCTTAGTACTGCTGCGGCTAACCCATTGCGCCCTTAACTTCAGGGCGTTCTGGGTTCAAATACACCGCATCTGCCAACTTCCAGTTGCGTGTCCTGGTACTCCAGCGGCTCGGATTAGCTTCTCTGGCATCTTCATATAGCGCCACTCGGGCTTGTAATAGAGCTGTCGCCTTGCCTTCGTGGCGCTCGTTCGGCGTCACGTATTTCAAGGCGCTGTGACGATGATCTTCGTTGTACCACTCGATAAATTTTTGTACCCAAAGTCTTGCTTCTGTGAGGGTATCAAACGGCTGGTCCGGCCAGAGTGGGCAGTACTTTGCGGTACGAAAAAGTGCTTCGGCGTATGCATTGTCGTTGCTCACGCGCGGTCGGCTAAATGACGGCTCTACGCCTAGCGAAACCATGCTTTCACGCAGCAAAGAGCCTCTCATAACGTGACCATTATCCGAGTGCAGCACCAATGGACGACCGGCCGTGTGTTCGCGTAAGCAGCCCTTTTCGAGCAGTTCGCACGCATGCTCAGCGCACTCCACCTCATGCACCTCATTGGCGACCAATTTACGGCTGTAGATGTCCTTGACCATGTACCAGTAGAAAAAACGGCCCTTGACGGTGCTGGGTAACCAGGTGATATCCCAGCACCACACTTGATTGGGGCCGTCAGCACAATGCGTTGTCAGCGCCCTGCGTTTCGGAGCTTTGGCACGACCACGGCGCACGTTTTGATTAGCCGCTTTTAACACGCGATAAAACGTCGACTCCGAAGCCAGATAGATACCCTCATCCGCCAGCTTAGGAACGATTTGGTGCGGTGTGAGGCTGGCGTAGCCAGCCTGACTGGCCGCATCAAGCACCGCTTGGCGCTCCGCTTCGCTGAGTTTGTTTGACGGCGCTGCCCGCTGAGCCAGCAGGCGCTTGTCGCAGGCGGCGTATCGCCAACGTTGAACCGTGCGCAGGCTCAGTCCCAGTTCGTTGCACGCCCGATATCGACGAGCCCCACCGAGCACCGCCTCGGCAATCAACTGCATGGCTTGCGTACGATCAGAGGCGCTGATCAGTCTTCCTTGTCCTTGCCCCAGATCGCATTGGCTTTTTTTCTGAGTTCCAGCAAAGCCTCCGCCTCAGCACGTCCAGCATCGGATTGGATCAACTGACGTTCCAGCTCTTTGATTCGTCGTTGTTCGGCAGTTTTCTCTGCGCTGGGCTTCAGGTCAGCCAGGGTATTGGCGTTTTGACAGGCTTCGCGCCACTGCTGGATTTGCTCCGGATAAACGCCCTTGATTCGGCAGTATTGGGAGATTTCCACCTCGCTCAACGGAGCGGTTTCCATGACAGCATTGAATTTATCGGCGCTGGACCATTGATCACTGGTTTTGCCGTTTCCCGGCACGATCAAACCTTTATCTCTAGCCATTTGTCTCCAGTTACGCAGTGACTGTGGCGTGAGGTTGAGCGCAACGGCAAGGTCTGCCACTGAGCGATTGAGGGGCGGCATCATTTGCAGAACGGCCCAGTCTTTGAATTCGTCGTCATAACGCTTGGACATTGCTACACACCTTCGCCCTCTTGAATAATTGAGTCAATCAACAAGCGCGACAGGTAGCCTGACACGGAGGGAGAGCCCCAAAAGTAACCAAAAGGGCTCTTGCCCCACCACTCGGTGCCTCGCCTAGGCTCGGCATGCCCGCAGTCAGGCATTGCTCCGTGGGCCCGCCGCGATCGGCCATCCCTGGCCGTGTCGCGG
>NZ_JBHJYJ010000037.1:0-1788 GCF_042269845.1 Cellulosimicrobium sp. NPDC055967
GGTGTGTGTCGGTTGTTTGAGAACTCAACAGTGTGCTTGTTAGTCAATGCCAATTTTTGTCCCTGTGGCATGGCTGGCTGTTCTTGCCCGTCCGGGTGGGGTGGTTGGTTGTGTCTGGGATTCCTTTGGTTGATTTCGGAAGATGATGTCATCTTTCGTGTTGATGCCAGTTTTGTGAACCCGGTTGGGTTCGCTTCGTATGGATTGTTCATCACTGGGCTGTGCTTGGTGGTGGGCGTTGTTCATTTACGGAGAGTTTGATCCTGGCTCAGGACGAACGCTGGCGGCGTGCTTAACACATGCAAGTCGAACGATGAAGCCCAGCTTGCTGGGTGGATTAGTGGCGAACGGGTGAGTAACACGTGAGTAACCTGCCCTTGACTTCGGGATAACTCCGGGAAACCGGGGCTAATACTGGATATGAGCCGTCCTCGCATGGGGGTGGTTGGAAAGTTTTTCGGTCAGGGATGGGCTCGCGGCCTATCAGCTTGTTGGTGGGGTGATGGCCTACCAAGGCGACGACGGGTAGCCGGCCTGAGAGGGCGACCGGCCACACTGGGACTGAGACACGGCCCAGACTCCTACGGGAGGCAGCAGTGGGGAATATTGCACAATGGGCGCAAGCCTGATGCAGCGACGCCGCGTGAGGGATGAAGGCCTTCGGGTTGTAAACCTCTTTCAGCAGGGAAGAAGCGCAAGTGACGGTACCTGCAGAAGAAGCGCCGGCTAACTACGTGCCAGCAGCCGCGGTAATACGTAGGGCGCAAGCGTTGTCCGGAATTATTGGGCGTAAAGAGCTCGTAGGCGGTTTGTCGCGTCTGGTGTGAAAACTCGAGGCTCAACCTCGAGCTTGCATCGGGTACGGGCAGACTAGAGTGCGGTAGGGGAGACTGGAATTCCTGGTGTAGCGGTGGAATGCGCAGATATCAGGAGGAACACCGATGGCGAAGGCAGGTCTCTGGGCCGCAACTGACGCTGAGGAGCGAAAGCATGGGGAGCGAACAGGATTAGATACCCTGGTAGTCCATGCCGTAAACGTTGGGCACTAGGTGTGGGGCTCATTCCACGAGTTCCGTGCCGCAGCAAACGCATTAAGTGCCCCGCCTGGGGAGTACGGCCGCAAGGCTAAAACTCAAAGGAATTGACGGGGGCCCGCACAAGCGGCGGAGCATGCGGATTAATTCGATGCAACGCGAAGAACCTTACCAAGGCTTGACATGCACGAGAAGCCACCAGAGATGGTGGTCTCTTTGGACACTCGTGCACAGGTGGTGCATGGTTGTCGTCAGCTCGTGTCGTGAGATGTTGGGTTAAGTCCCGCAACGAGCGCAACCCTCGTCCCATGTTGCCAGCGGGTTATGCCGGGGACTCATGGGAGACTGCCGGGGTCAACTCGGAGGAAGGTGGGGATGACGTCAAATCATCATGCCCCTTATGTCTTGGGCTTCACGCATGCTACAATGGCCGGTACAAAGGGCTGCGATACCGTAAGGTGGAGCGAATCCCAAAAAGCCGGTCTCAGTTCGGATTGGGGTCTGCAACTCGACCCCATGAAGTCGGAGTCGCTAGTAATCGCAGATCAGCAACGCTGCGGTGAATACGTTCCCGGGCCTTGTACACACCGCCCGTCAAGTCACGAAAGTCGGTAACACCCGAAGCCCATGGCCCAACCGTTCGCGGGGGGAGTGGTCGAAGGTGGGACTGGCGATTGGGACTAAGTCGTAACAAGGTAGCCGTACCGGAAGGTGCGGCTGGATCACCTCCTTTCTAAGGAGCTACCAACACTCA
>NZ_JBHJYJ010000038.1:0-1547 GCF_042269845.1 Cellulosimicrobium sp. NPDC055967
CTGATGATGCTGACCTTCGGCGACTTCCTGCCGGCGCTGGTGGAAGCATTGGGTGGTGAAGAGACCCCGCAAGGCATCTAAACGCGCACGCTCAATGTAGGAGATTCTATGGTTTTGGGGAAGCCCCCAAAACCGCTTTTGACTGGTATTCGCTCAGGTTTTTCATGAGCGAAAAGGCGATGCGCGCCAGCTTGCGGCCAATGATGACCAGGGCTTGAGTCGTTTTCAGGCCCCTGGCCAGATAACCCTCGTATAAAGGTTTCCAGGCTTCTGACCTGATACCTGCTGACGCCGCGTTATGCAGCAATCTGCGTATCTCTGAATCTCCCTTCTTGCTCAATGAGCGGCGTCCGCTCATTTGCCCTGAATCGGACACTCTCAAGTCCATTCCCAAGAACGCGATGTAAGCGTCAGCACTTTCAAATTCTCCTCGCTGAAACGCCATTACCAGGGCAACCGCTGTCAGAAAACCAATGCCCTCGACGGCTTGGCAGCGCTTGACCTGATGCAAAAGCCCCGCCTCAGTAACAGCATCTAATATCCTTTTCTCAATGAGCCCCTCATGCCTATCAAGACACGCTGAAATGCTCTTGGACGAGGCCTTGAGTGATGGCTCGCCCGCCCAGCTCTGATTCAGTGCAACACGCATTTTCACCAGCGCTGCGCGTCGACGCAGCAAGCTTTGAAGCTTGGTATAAATCTTCGGCGGCGGATTCCAGGCGCGTAAATCAGCCTGTTCATTCTTCAAGTAGCGAGCCAGCAACTGCGCATCACTGAAGTCTGTTTTAGCGCGACCACCTGTGCCTTTGCGGTAATGGCTAAGGCGATATCCATCAATCACGTAAACGATATGGCCCATCGAATGAGCCAAGTTGACGGTATCCACGTGATAGATATTGGTGGCTTCAATTGCGATGGCGCTGCCCGCAGGCAAAGACTTCAGCCATGCCTTCAGCTCGCTTTTCTTGTTCGATACGATCTTTGTTTCAGCAGTTTCACTTTGATAAACAACTACTTCGGCTTTAGCGACATCCACTCCAATGATTGATTGCGAGACAGTCATTGCCATGAGAAAAGCTCCGGGTTAGGGTTTACGGGCTTGTCGGGGCTTCACCGTTGCGCTGGCTTGCTTCTATCGTCGGTCATGGCCGATGCATTCCTTATCGGCGCTTTGGTGAAGGGGTGGGGCGAAGTCTCCCACGGTCTGTACTGGCTAGAGTCAGATGCTGGCTTTTAGTCCCACCACCCCTACAAGTCTAACCATACAAGCTGGCTTGCCTGCGATGGCGGTGGGTCAGTTGCCAGAAGTAGTGACTGGGCTGCCGCTATCGCGGGCAAGCCCGCTCCCACAGGGGGGCTGCGCGGGGCAGAGAGTTTTGGTACCGCCACAAATCAAATGTGGGAGCTGGCTTGCCTGCGATGGCGGTGGGTCAGTTGCCAGAAACAGTGACTGAACTGCCGCTATCGCGGGCAAGCCCGCTCCCACAATGGGATTTGTGTCAGCCGCAGTTACGCCCATTCAGCGCGCACTTGCCGGGCCGCTGTAA
>NZ_JBHJYJ010000039.1:0-1153 GCF_042269845.1 Cellulosimicrobium sp. NPDC055967
GGTCAGACGGTATGAGTAGCTCCCGGGTCGGCCCGGGTCGCGCGGGCGGGGCCTCGCTATGAAGGTCGTGGGTTACCGAGCAGATTGCCCTGCCCGGCCTATCCACATTCAGAGGAGGCCCCGTGTTTACCGAGCGTACGAGCGTTGGCCTGGACGTGCACGCACGATCCATCCGGGCGAGCGCGATCGACACGACCACCGGCGAGCTGGTGGAGCAGACCTTGGCGCCGGGCGAGGACTACCGGGGTGTCCTGGACTGGGTCACGCGGCTGCCCGGCCCGGTGGCGGTGGCCTACGAGGCCGGTCCGACGGGTTTCGGCCTGGCCCGGGTGCTGACCGGTGCTGGGTTCCGGTGCCTGGTGGCCGCGCCGTCGAAGATCAACCGGGCGCCCGGAGACCGGGTCAAGACCGACGCCCGCGACGCGCGCCTGCTCGCCCGCTTGCTGCGGGTCGATGACCTCACCGGCGTGGTCGTGCCCACGATCGAGCAGGAATCGGCCCGCGACCTGGTCCGGTTGCGGTTCGACAACCGTTCGGACCTGATGAGCGCCCGGCATCGGCTGGGCAAGCTGCTGCTGCGCCACGGGTACGTCTACGACGGCGGGCGAGCCTGGACCGGCGCGCACGAACAGTGGATGAACCAGATCCACTTCACCCACCCAGGCACCCGGGCCGCGTTCACCGAGTCCCGCGAGCTGGTGACCCACCTCGAGGCGCGCCGCGACCGGCTCGATACGCAGATCGGGCTCCTGGCCGCGGACTCCTCGTTCACCCCCGTGGTCACACGGCTGTGCTGCCTGCGCGGGATCGCGACCCTGACCGGGTTCGCCCTGGCTGTCGAGATCGGCGACTGGACCCGCTTCACCGGCTCAAGCATCGGCGCCTTCCTCGGCCTGACCCCGAGCGAACACTCCTCGGGCACCACCCGCCGCCAGGGCGCGATCACCAAGGCCGGCAACACCCACGCCCGCCGCCTGCTCATCGAGTCCGCCTGGCTGCACAAGCCCCGCTACACCGTCGGCAAGGTCCTGCAGGAACGCTGGAACCAAGCCTCACCCGCCGCCCGTGAACGCGCCGACGCCGGCAACCGGCGCCTGCACCACCGCTGGATCCGGTACGACGCCCACGGCAAGAAGCACACCGTGGCCACCAC